>NZ_SHKN01000002.1:300000-541313 GCF_004217115.1 Ancylomarina subtilis
AATAAACTGTCTGCTTTAGATAAAGCAAGCTGATTTTGTCCGTGACTAGTTGAATATATTCCGAAGAGGAATATGAATATTAAATAAGATTTTTTGATCCATTTCATGATTGAACTCCTCGTTTGATATTTTTACTGAAAATACTGAGCCATAAATATTACCTACATAAAACACGGTGAATATTGAGCCAAATAGAATTGTTTTGAAATTCTTGATTCCCAGTTTTCTGTGATTTTCCCAGGTAACTAAACCTGTTGAAGCCACCATTAGCATGGAGGCAATTCCTTCGCCGGTTTTACCTGCATACATCTTACCCGAACCGGGAATAATAGCTGACATTAGACCCGCCAGCCACATTTTCTTTGGTTTACGGTTCATTATTGTTGAGTGAAGCTTGTTTAAATTAACGACTTCGGTTTGTAGTGCAGGAAGAATAGCCTCAGATTTAATACGCCGATTTTCATAGGTTTCAAAATCACGTTCAAGCAAGGCTATTCCGGAATATTCGAATTGTTTTAACTGTTTTAGTTTTGGAGTTAATTCAATTCTTTTAAGGACATCTTTAGCTGATTTGTAGTTCTTTGTATGTGTATAATTATAGGCTGCAAAGAACTGGCTTTTATGATAAAATGTTGATTCTTCCTTTACCTTTTGAAAGCTTTCGGCTGAACTGTTTAATTGCTTTAACGAGTACAGGGCCCAGCCTTTCATATAATATAAACTATCGCTTTGGGTTTTGCCATCCAAATAATCGAGTTCGATAAGAGCTTCATCAAAATCGTTTGATTTTATCAGATGATGGATGAATTCGAATCGTTGTTTTTGTGAGTATTGAGCCAACAGGTTTAACGACAGCAAGCAGAAGAAGGAGGCTATAATTATTTTTTTCACTTGTATTCTGTATTTGTCAAAGGTTTAATACGATAAAGATTAACACTATCATGAGCGTGATGCGTTTTCTGATCGAATTTAAAATAGTTGATGCTTGTGGCTGCAATTCGATTACATCTGCAAATTCTGTCGGAGCTCAAGAAGATGCCTTTTATTAAGCCGTATTCTCTGATGGCATCTTTACTGAAATCAGAACAGGTTGGATGATACAGGCAGTCGGCTGAAAATTGCTGGGATATCACGTTCTGATAGAGATAAAGCAAAGAGCCAAAGCCCAGGCTGACAGGATTGTATTTTTTTAACCAACTACTCTCATTTTTATAAATGTAATCTCTCTTGTGCTTATGGGTATCAAGAGTGTTGGTTTTGGTCTTCAAAATGAGTTGAAGGTTATTTTTCTCGACTGATTGAGCTTTGGACGGCAAACATAATCCCCAAACCAATATAAGCGTGATAAAAATGTTACAACTTGGATGGATTAACTTTTGCATTGTCGGGGATTTTAAAGTTAAAATAGGGTGAGTTCGGGCTGTTGCTAAGCTTGATATTGGAGAAAATTGTTCTCTGAACAATAGAATCTCTTTCAGGTGTATAACTTATTTCGGTAAGTTTAGTTGGCATTTGAAAATAGGTTGTACTAAAATAATCGTAGTAGTAAATTTTCTTGATTATAGTCTCATTATTATCGAAGTAAGCTGCATATATTGGGTTTTCATTTTCATATACAACTTCAACTTTTTTTACCGTTTTCATTGTCTCAGGAGCTTCCCACACAAAAATTAAATACTGACCGTCTAGTCTTGAATCCACCATCGTGAAGCCTTCTTTTTCAAGACCTAAATCTTGTTGGCGATTATTGGCAAAATAATAAATCAGTTCATTCTCGGTAGACAATGTGTTGTCCTGAGTATATGTTACAGTATTGCTCTTGGGAACGTATAATTTCAACTCTCCTTTTCGGTTACTTACTTTTACAAATTCGTTTGGAATGCTGTAGGCTGAAACCAAAATCCCTCGTTCATTATCGTAGAAGAATTCAGCATGAGCTTTTGTTAATAAGCCTTTTTTGTAGGTCTGATTGTCCATGCTATAGCTTATATAATTGGAACTCTTCTGAGAGAATGAAATCGAAGGCAAAAGAATAAGTAATAAAAAAGCTAATCGGAAAAGCAACATAATACGGTGTTTGGGTTTTTAAATAAAATTGCTGTTATAAATCACAAATATCGATTGGATTTATAACAGCAATTTAAAGACTCGTCTTTATGGTTTTACCACATAAAGAATTTAGGATTGTCAACAAACTGACTAATATCATCATAGTTAATTGCAAGAACAATTAAGTCGACTAGTGGCATTAGACCAAAGAATCCACCACAAGTAAGGATATAGCCAACACCTGTCATCACTTTAGTTCCAAGGTAGAAACGGTGAACACCAAGACCTCCTAAAAAGAAGTCAAGAATGATAGCTACAATTGGATCTTTAGCTTTTACAGTTGAATTTAAAGTTGTTGTTGCCATCATATTTGAGGACATGTCGTTTAAATTCATCATGATTGTTGATGATGCTTGTTCAAACAAAACATCAATCTTTGCATCATTAACGTGATAGTTTGCTGCTTTAACATTCGAGAATGTCAGCATTGTGCATACAAATGCAAATACGAATAAAATCTTTTTCATGTGTGTAATTTTAATGTTTAAATCAAATTTAAGTAAAAAAAAGTGTTTAACAATTATGCTTATTAAATTTTATTCAAATTTCTAAAATCATCACCTGTTGGATTCTGAAAAACCCTAAGGTTAAACTCAGGAACGATGGCTAATATATGATCGAATATGTCGGATTGAATGGCTTCGTAATTAGCCCATTCCTGATCATTCGAAAAGACATAAATCTCGATTGGAAGCCCTTTTTCGGATGGTTGAAGTTGTCGAACCAGGAAAGTCATATCATTATGAATCTTCGGGTGATTTTCCAGATAAGCTTCGATGTATTTTCTGAAGGTTCCAATATTGGTTAAGCGTTTTTGATTGATTGGAATTTCATTCTCGGGATTCGCTTTCTTGATTTCTTCTTTTTTCTCAGCAATATAGTCTGATATAAGTTTTACTTTTTCAGCCATCTCAATTTCTTCATCAGATAGAAAGTGAATCGATTTTACATCAATGTTCAGATGACGTTTGATTCTTCGCCCTCCGGATTCCTCCATGCCTTTCCAGTTGTTGAAAGATTCTGAAACCAGGGCGTAGGTTGGAATTGTACTAATAGTTTTATCCCAATTTTGAACTTTTACAGTATTCAGACTTATATCGATAACGGTTCCATCTGCGTTTTTTGATGGCATGCTGATCCAGTCGCCAATGCTCACCATTTTATTTGCTGACAGTTGAATGGAAGCTACGAATCCTAAAATGGTATCCTTAAAAACCAAGATGAGAACAGCTGCAAAGGCACCCATTGTACCTAAAATATAAATAGGCGTTTTTCCAATAAGAATACCAATAATTGAGATACATCCCATGACATAGAAAAAAATCTTAATGATTTGAATATAGCCTTTTATGGGACGGGTTTTACTTACCGGAAGTGTGTTGTAAATATCATTTGTTGCGCTAAAAAATGAATCGATGAGCATCACGGTTATGATAATCATATAGATCTGAGTGGCATGCTGAATAAACAGCCCTGTTGGCTCATGTGAAATCATCCCAGCACTGATGTTAATAATAATAGCGGGTGCAAAATGAGAGATTTTATTAAAAACCTTTCTTTCCAAAAGAATATCATCCCAGTGGGTTTTGGTTTTTCGAACCAACTTGGTAATAATTGTAATTAAAACTTTTCTTGAAATGACATCGGAGAGCCAAGCCAGAATTAAAACTATAACAACAGCAATGGTGGATTGAAGTATAACAGCATAATTCTCTGCAATACCGTGGTTGATTAACCAATCTTTTAGGTGGATTCCTAGTAATTCTTTCATGTTTATCGGTCTAAAAACGAGTTGTTTTGATCAGATCAATGATAAAACGGATTAATTTGTAATATAAAAACAAATATATCCAATCAGCTTATTATAATGAAACATATGGGAGATTAGTTCGAAGCTCGATGAATTTGTCTTTTAAAATAATCTACAAGGAGCTGAAAAAGATCATTTATTTAGCCCGATGATTCGCTTATCTTTATACCAACCTTAAATATACAACTATGATACGATTATTAAGACTAACATGCCTGTTGCTGATTTTTGCAACTAAACTGAGTTTTGCCTCGGTTGATTTTGATACTTACTTTGAAAACAAAACCTTGCGGGTTGATTATTTATTGGGAGGTAATGCCAATGAACAAACGGTTTTTTTACAGCAAATAAAAAAGGAATCGTTTTGGGGAGGTACAACAAAGAACCTTGTTGATAGCTTTAATTATGGCAATTTTCGTTTTAAATTGATTGACAAAGCTTCAGAAACTTTAATTTATTCCAGAGGATTTGGATCCTTGTTTCAGGAGTGGCAAGCTACGCCGGAAGCTAAAACGCTGAACCGATCCTATTATCAGGTTAATGTGATGCCATTTCCAAAGCATAAAGCCCAATTTGTCATTGATTATAGAAACAGAGATGGTGTTTATGTCAAGTTGTTTGAGTACGAAATTGATCCTGAAAATTATTTTATTCTTGAAGAAAAGGCCATGGATGTCAATTCCAGTAAGCTGATGGGGAAAGGTAAAGCAAGTGAAAGCATTGATATCGCTTTTATTGCCGAAGGTTATACTCAGGAAGAAATGGGTAAATTTCGAGCTGATGTTGAACGAATTGCAGGTTATGTTTTAAATGTAGAACCGTTTAAATCTTATGCTGATCGATTTAATATTTACGCTTTGGAATCTGTTTCTGAAGATTCGGGACCAGATATACCAGGGCAGCACATTTATAAGAATACTGTTCTTAATTCAACGTTTTACACATTTGATTCTGAGCGTTATCTAACGACTTCAGATTTAAAAACGATGCACGATATTGCTGCCAATGTACCTTATGATCATATTTTCGTATTGATAAATACAGATAAATATGGAGGAGCAGGGATCTACAATTATTACACCTCTTGTGCATCAGATCACAAACTGTCGAGAGAAGTTGCCAGTCATGAGTTTGGCCATGGTTTTGTGGGTTTAGCAGATGAATATTATAATGATAGCGTATCGGTTGAAGATTTTTATAATCTGAAAGTTGAGCCTTGGGAACCTAATATCACAACCCTTGTCGATTTTGATCGTAAATGGAAATCGATGTTTGAGAAGGGAATCGTGACACCCACTCCGAGAACGGAAGAGTATGAAGGAAAGGTTGGGCTTTTCGAAGGTGGTGGCTATATGAGTAAAGGCATGTTTTCACCAGTTATGGATTGCAAAATGAAAACAAACAATAAAGACGAATTTTGCCCTGTTTGCCAAAAGGCATGCGAAAGAATGATTCGCTTTACAATTGGGGAATAAACGTTTTCTCAAATATAAAAAAAATGCACTCATTAAGATGAGTGCATTTTTTTTTACAAAGAATAAATACTTTTGGCTATTCTTTATCTTTCTTAGCGAGGCTGTAGAATGTTAGTAAAGCCAGACCTCCAAATAAGAAGATCATAGAGAAATACGAAACTTCTTCGCTCATTCGGGTATATTCTTCAAGAATATTTCCAACTAAAATACCAATAGCTAAACCAATAGCCAGGATTCCATATTTTAAACTCTCCAGAGTTCTATCTTTGGTTGCACTTACCAAAAGTTCAGCGCTAAGCCCTTTTTCAATTAAGGCTTTTCTTTCACGATGACGGTGAACAAGAAAAATGATCAAAGGAATTGTTCCAAATACGATTGCGGGTACAATAATTTCTTCCATACTATAAGTTTTATTGAATGATTAATAATTTTAAATTGATAGCGAAAACTTTATTTTTTTTGCTTTCAACTTTATGACGCCATGTCTGAAGAAAGGGTTACAATAAAAATGAAGTATTTTATTTTGAAAGAATATCTGGTTGTAAATCATTATCTTGCATTTTGTATGTGATGTTTGTTTCATTTTATTTGTAACCAATATGAGATTGGTGCGTCTAATTATTAGTAGTTCGAAACAAATGCAACATTAAAAGTCTTTATGTAGTCTATTGTATAGTGAAGTAGAAATGTGGGAAGAAAAACGTTTCTGAACGAGTTTGTTAATCCAGTTTCTTAAGATTAGAACATGAAATCGAACAAGGATAGCTATTATATACAAAAAATAAAAAATGGTGATGTAGGTGCATATGCCTATTTGGTAGACCGTCATAAAAAGATGGCTTTTAATATTGCTATGCAAATTATAGGGAACAGGGAAGATGCAGAAGAAATAACTCAGGATTCCTTTTTAAAAGCCTATCAGGCTTTAGATTCATATAAGGGAGAGTCAAAATTTTCGACATGGCTTTATCGTATTATATACAATGCATCTATTTCGAAGATGCGAAAAAAAAAATTAGATCAGGTTTCAATTGATGATGATTATACGGCATCGGTAAATGTAAAAACGACGCAATCGGCATTACAGGATTTAACAAATGAGGAGCAGAAACTCTATATTAATAGGGCTCTTAATAAGATGAATGGTGATGAAAAGATAATCATTAGTCTCTTTTATTTGGAAGAGAATTCAATTGATGAGGTTAGTGAAGTAACCGGATTGAGCGTAGCAAACGTCAAAGTTAAATTACATCGATCCCGTAAGAAATTATACGGTATCTTAGAGCAGTTTTTACAGAAGGAGTTAAAGACTATTCTTTAATTGAAGATATCAGAGTACTAAAAATAAACTTGCTTTTTCTAATTGATCAAAACTTAGAACAGATGCAAAAAGAAGATATTTATAAAGACGAATTTATTAAGAAGTTGTTGAGTGATGTTGAGCTTGAAGAGCCGTCTACTGATTTCACAAAGAATGTGATGGATGACGTCATGCAGGATTGGCTCGAAAATTCTGTGAGCGTTAAGAAGAGAATGCCCCTAAAGCGTTTGTTCATACTAATTGCGATTGTTTTATTGGCTGTTGTGATCTTATTAGGGACTGATGTACACAGTATTGTAGCATCTTGGGATCATCCTTTTATTCAGCAGCTCAACGCAATTTTAATAGAGCCGATACACAATTTATTGATGGTGGCATTTAATCGTATTGTGAGTTTACCTCCTATTGTTTATATAATTATGATTGCAGGTTTGTCATTAATTGTATTTGACAATTTGGTGAAAAAAATGTTGCACCAATCCTGATTTTTTAATTAGAAGTGCAAAAAAAATGCTGTGGGTTCATCCAACAGCATTTTTTTATGAGTTATATCCTAGAAAGGAAGATCATCTTCTTCTGGTGCTGGAGGCATATCAGCAGCATTGAATTCAGGCATTTCAGCTGAAGCTGCAGCTTGCATCTTTTCAATTCTCCAGGCTTCAAGATTCGAAAAGTAGTTTACTTTTCCATCTTTTTCCCATTTTCTACCTCTGATGTTGAAAGAAACTTTAATGTTTTCGTTAACAGAAACTGTTTCTAATAAATCACAACGATCTTGAGTTAATTGAAACTTGATGAAATCATTCCATTCTGAATTTCTTTCATTTTCAACCTCAATTACAAATTCTCTTTTCTTAAAACGATCGCTTATTTGTTGTGTATCCTCCTTAAGGATAACCTTGCCGTTAATTTCGAAGTTCATATAAATATCTTTTGCATAGTAAGCAATGTACTTACTGTAGTTTGTTTATTATTTTGGGGTAGAATTATTCTCTGATGATTACGATTTTCTCGATTTTATCACCCATTCTAATTTGATCGATCACCTCAAGACCTTCGAAAACTTTTCCGAAACAAGTGTGCTGACGGTCTAGGTGAGATGTGTTCTCACGACTGTGGCAAATGAAGAATTGAGATCCACCTGTGTTTCTACCAGCATGCGCCATTGAAAGAACACCTCTGTCGTGATATTGGTTATCACCAGTCAATTCACATTTGATTGTATGACCAGGTCCACCAGCACCAGTTCCGTCAGGACATCCGCCTTGGATTACGAAATTCGGAATCACACGGTGAAAAGTTAATCCATCGTAAAATCCTTTTTCGGAAAGATTAACAAAATTTTGAACTGTAGTTGGTGCATCTTTTTCGAAGAATTCCACCTTCATTAAACCTTTCTCGGTATGAATTTCTGCTTGTAACATATCTCTGATTTTTATTGATTTTAACTACTAAAACTGAAGATTGAAAGTACTCATTTTCTTTCAAATAGTCTTTGCCAGATCCAAATTAATTCAAATTGAAAGTGTTCTCTACACTTTGATTATGAGTCTGTTTAAGTGTAAATGCTTAGCAAATAAGAACTTGTCATTTTGATGAGCTATTGTTATTAATCTTGCTCTGTACTTTCTATCAGCCTACAAAGCTAAGAAAAGAATTGTACTCGCAAAAGGAAAAAAAATCCCTTTCCGATATAAATCGAAAAGGGAATATTTTAATAAAGATCCGTTGATACAGATTCTTTAAGGTCTTATCGTTTCTTAAATATTATTTTTTTGCAGGAGCTTCTTCCTTAACAATATCAAGAAGTTCAACTTCAAAAATAAGAGTAGAGTTTGGTCCGATATTAGCACCTGCTCCACGAGCACCATATGCTAAGTCTGAAGGAATATAAAGTTCCCACTTAGAACCAACAGACATCAATTGTAAAGCTTCAGTCCATCCTTTAATAACACGAGTTGGTAAGAAAGTAACTGGCTTACCGCCTTTGTATGAAGAGTCAAACTCTTTACCATCAATAGTTGTTCCACGGTAGTGAACTTTTACTTTCTGATCTTTAGTTGGGATAGCACCTTTACCTTCAGTTAGAACTTTGTATTGAAGTCCGCTTTCAGTTGTTACAACACCTTCTTTTGCTTTGTTTTCCTCAAGAAATTTTTCACCAGCAACTTTGTTTTTCTCAGCTGCTTTGGTCTTAAGTTCTTTGATAAATTTGTTAATAATGGCACCACCAGCACGAGGTTCGATTCTTAAATCTTCTTGAGCTAATGCAGCATTTAAACCTGCTAAAAGAGCATCCTGATTGATCTCTTCAAGGCTGTTTTGCAATAAGTTTCCACCGAAACTGGCACCAATGCTATAGCTTACAGAATCAACCGTTGTGTTCAAAGCCATATTAGTGTCTACTTTTTTATCGCAAGAGCTAAATGCGAATACGCCTAGTCCTAATGCTAGAGTTAATGCTTTTAATTTCATTGTTTTTAATGTTTAGTTTATCTGTAATTAATTATACAATTTCTAATAACTCTACGTCAAAGATAAGAGTGGTGTGTGGGCCGATTAAGTTACCCGCTCCTTGTGCGCCATAAGCAAGGTTTGAAGGAACAAATAGTTTCCATTTCGATCCTAAAGGCATTAACTGAAGTGCTTCAACCCATCCAGCGATTACACCGTTTACTGGGAATACTGCAGGTTCACCACGATTTACAGAGCTATCAAATACAGTTCCGTTAATCAATGTTCCATGGTAGTGACATTTTACGCTATCAGTTGCTTTAGGAATCTCGCCATTACCTTCGGTGATGATTTGGTACTGAAGACCGCTTTCTAGTTCAATTACACCTTCATTTTTCTTATTCTCTTCAAGAAATTTCTTCCCTTCACCAATAGCCTGACCAGCTTGCTCTTCTTGCATTTTAGTGAAAAATTCCTGTAGAATTCCGTTTGCTTCTTCAGGAGATACTTCTGGCATTTTTCCGTTAAATGCTGCATCAAGAGCTTCAACAAATGGCTCAGTGCTTAATGTTTTAACACCTGAAGTAATTAAGTTGCTTGCAATGCTTAAACCAAGGCAATAGCTTACCTTATCTTGTTCTTCTGTATATTTCATCTATTCAAAATTATTCGTCTCAAAAAAGAGTTTAAAATATCAAATTGCAGATTCTAAAACACTTGCAATTGAAATTAATCCTCATTTGGTTTGAGAAATAGTTATTATATTGTTTTTCAGTTAATTATGTTGTTTGAAAAAAACAAAGCCCTAAGTTAATAGTTTTCGATAAGAATGCTAGGAAAGGGGGCGTTTTTTAAGATTTTTTTAAATTTATTGGCTCTCATCTTCGAAATTGAAACCCTCAATTTTTGATGCTCTGAGAATATGATGTTTGCCTGGAGGACCTGCTAGTCTTTTGACTTCAAAACCAGATGCCCGAAGGGCTCTTTTCACAATCCCTTTTGAGCAATAAGTAACTAGACTAGCATCGGTATTGGAACAATTATATATTTTTTTGAAGATATTTTCATGCCATAGCTCAGGCTGAATATCGGGAGCAAAGGCATCAAAATAAATCAGATCATATTTATCTTCCAAAGTAATCTTTTTTAAGTCTCCCTCTATTTTTTTTAGGTTGAAATAGTCAGATATCTGATACGTTTGATTCCATTTAACCTGATGTAATTTGTTAAATAAATCGGTGTTTTTAAAATCAATTTGTTGGGGATAATTCAGGACTTTGAGTTGATCTTCCTCAACGGGGTAGCGTTCTATGCTGTGATATTCAATCAACCTTTTATGAGTCTCAGCTTCAACAAGACTTAGGTAGGCATTGAGACCGGTTCCAAAGCCAATTTCTAAAATACGAATCGGGTTTTTATCAGAAAATCGCAAACCTGCATTTATGTAAACATGTATGGCTTCCTGAATAGCACCATGTGTTGAATGATAATGTTCGTTCAATTCTGGAATAAATATGGTGTGTGAACCATCTTCGGTTAATTTTATTTCTCTTTTCAGCATGGTGGCAATTAATAATGCATAGTACTATGATTCTCTTTTACTGGTCTGATTTTTTTCAGGTTTAATTGGTGAAATGATAACAGCTTGTTGTCGTAATCGACTTGGTAACAAGCTAATCCATTTCTTCTGAAAGGGTAATTCCTGATCATTATCCGGATGACGAAGCAACACGATAATAAACCCAAAAAACAAGAAACTGCCTTTGAGTATACTCGACAGGGTAAGGCCCCACCAAACTGCTGTGACAGGTACAAATTCGTGCTTAAGATACTCTTGAAAAAGTGGTAGGATTTCAACAAGACTATAGGCAAAAATAAATGCAAATGGGATACGTAATATATTTCCGCTTATCCCAATAATGGCTGGAGGCATGGCTTTACCAATGCCATTAAAAGCCCCTGTTGCTGTAATTTCAACGCACATGAAAATTTGTGAATAGCTGAGGATGATTAAATAAACAACACCCATTTTTAAAACAGCAGGTTCGTTTCCTTTTATAAAAAGGCTGAAGACTTCGGCTCCAAAAAAATAAAATAAAGCAGTACTGATTAAGCCTAAAAATGAAGCAATACCTAAAGTGATAAAAAAACCTTTTTGGATTCTGTCCCAACGTTTGGCTCCAAAGTTTTGCCCCGTAAAAGTTCCCAGTGCTGACGAAAAGCCTAAGGCTGTCATCCAGGAAAGAGCTTCAACCTGAGAGCCTATGGATTGTACGGATAAGGGCATACTGTTTCCTTGTGCAATATTATTCATGACTCGTGCAAGAACGATGGCTAATAAGGCAAAACATGCGGATTGTAAAGCAACTGGTCCTCCTATTTTAACGATTGGTGTTAAGAACTGCTTTTGTAATTTGCCTAAATAGTGTTTGGTTGAAAGTGGTTGATATTTTCCTTTTAATAAGAAAATAAATATCCCGAATACCAAAAGCTGAGAACTAACAGTTGCAATTGCTGCTCCTTCAGCACCCATAGCAGGAATAGGTCCCCATCCGAAAATCAGGATTGGATCGATAATCATATTAATAATCAGACCTACAGCATTTACGAAGAAAGGAATTTTTGTTTTGCCTGTTCCATTATAAATAGCTGACAATGTAATGTTAGAATAAGTGAAAGGCATGCCAAGCGCTACAATTCTTAAATATGTAAATGCGGTTTGGTTTACAAAATCACTCTCAATCTGAAACAGACTTATAATTGATCCCGTAAATAACCATACAAGTATCGCAAAACCAATAGAAAGAACTAATGAAAGACCCAAAGCATTTCGAGTGAAGGCTGTGGCTTCATCCATATTCTTGCGTCCTATAGATTGTGAAATGCAAACTTCGGCACCAATTTTAGGAATATACATTAGGGAAGATCCCAGCCATACGAGATAACCAGCCATTCCCACAGCTCCAACAGTTTCGCTCCCTACATTCCCCAACCAGGCCATATCGATCATATTGTAGGCCATTTGTACGAAAGAAGTTGCTATAATAGGAATAGCAAGTTTGAGTATCTGAGAGAATATATTTCCTGAAGTAAGATCTTTTATCCGTGACACAAATTTGACTTTAAGCTGATTAAAATATGAACGAAAGCTTTTTACGTTTGTCTTTGTATAAAAGCTTGTGAAAATAATGTCATGCAAAATTAAGAAATACAAGTAATAATATTGAAAATAGCTCGATTAATTCAGATCTTGTAGCCATTATGAGTGAAGAAATAATCAGGAAAATAATTCATATTGATATGGATGCTTTTTTTGCTTCGGTTGAGCAGAAAGATAATCCTGAACTTAAGGGTAAAGCGGTGGCTGTAGGCGGAGGTGGAGACAGAGGTGTTGTTGCAGCGGCTAGCTATGAAGCGAGAAAATTTGGGGTGCGATCGGCTTTGCCATCTAAAACCGCATTGAAACGCTGCCCACACCTTATTTTTGTGAAGCCTCGCCATTCGAGATACAAGGAGGTTTCGAATCAGATTATGGCTATTTTTCATGAGTTCACCGATTTGGTTGAACCCCTTTCGATTGATGAGGCTTTTCTCGATGTTAGTCAAAATAAGAAAGGTTTACCTTCTGCAACTGCAATAGCTGAAGAAATAAAGCGAAGAATAAAAGAGGAAACAGGTTTGACGGCTTCGGCAGGTATTTCGGTGAATAAGTTTTTGGCTAAAATAGCATCTGATTACCAAAAACCAGATGGCTTATTTGTGATTAAACCCAAAATGGTAGCGTCGTTTATTGAGAAATTGAGCATTGAGAAGTTTTATGGTGTCGGGAAGGTGACGACAGAAAAGATGCATCAGATTGGCATTTTTCATGGGAAAGATTTAAAGAAACGTTCATTATTGGAACTGACCCGTTTGTTTGGAAAGAATGGAGCTTACTACTATAATATTGCCCGTGGAATTGACGATAGAGAGGTAAATCCGAATCGGATCAGGAAATCGGTAAGTACTGAAAATACCTTTCACGATGATATTAGAAGTAAAGAGGAACTTAAAAAAAGGCTGGAAGAGGCCACTTTGGATCTTCATAAACGCTTAAAGAGGACTAAATTTAAAGGCCGAACAATTAGTTTGAAAATCAAGTATAGTAATTTCGAACAAATAACCCGCTCTCGTACAGTTTTGCATGAGATAACGGAATATCGTGAAATTTTAGACCTGTCGAATAAGTTGCTCAATCAGCTCGAGTTGACAGATAGTGTGCGTTTGCTTGGCATCGGGATTTCCAATCAAATGAAACCTAACGAAGTGATCCAATTAACCTTCGATTTTTAGTTTAATGAATGCTGAATTCATATCATTCATTCAGAATGATTTTTCTATTTTTGCATCTCATTAAAAGATTTAAGGATGTTAAAACACCTAAGTTATTTGTTGTGGGCAACTTGCTTAATTTTTGTAGTTGCCTGCTCACCTCAATCTCAGCAAGAAGCCGGGGTTTTTGATACCAATTTTAGTATAGATTCTTGTTTGGATCAGCAAGCTTCGCAGGATACGGCCTTCATTAATTTGATCAGTTTGTATAAAACCGGGATTGATTCTCAGATGAATCAAATCGTATCGGTAAGTTCTGAAGCATTAATGTCGGGTAAGCCAGAGTCTTTATTGAGCAACTATATTGCTGATGCAATGCTTGAAATCGGCAATCAGTATTGCCTTGAAAATCATCTTAGTCATGGTGTCGATTTATCGATTATTAATAATGGTGGTTTGCGAACCAGCCTTCCCAAAGGAACAATAACTACAGGAAAGATGTTTGAACTTTTGCCATTTGAAAACAAACTTGTGATCATTGGTATGAAGGGGGCTGATTTGAAAAATGTTTTGAGATATTTGGCTGCTAAAAAAGGTGAAGGGGTTTCAGGAATAAAGATGGGAATAAAAGACGGGAAAGCTGTCGATGTTAAAATTGGTAGCGAAAAACTGGATTTAAATAAGATTTACCATATCATTAGTATCGACTACCTGGTAAATGGAGGAGATGGAATGAATTCTTTTGATAAACGAGAGAATTTTCGTCATATGCACATGAAATTACGTGAAGCGATTATAGCACATGCCAAGACTTTGTACCAGTCAGGAACTGGAATTAAGTCTGAATTAGATGGGAGGATTTACTATGAGCAATAGAAGAGATTTTTTTAAGAAGTTGGGAATGGGAGGCCTTTTTTTAGGTTTAGGTGGCTATTCATTCAGCTCCAAAGCAGCCAAGAACAAGCTGACGAAAATAACATTGCTACACACGAATGATATGCATTCTCATATCGATCCTTTTCCGGAATCAGATCCGAAGCATCCTGGCTTGGGTGGTTTTGCTCGAATTAATGCCCTGGTTAAAAGAATAAGACGAGAAGAAGAGCACACCTTATTGCTTGATTGTGGTGATATATATCAAGGGACACCTTATTTCAATTTTTTTAAAGGTGAAGCTGAGTTGAAGCTGATGTCAAAGATGGGCTATGATGCAGGTACAATCGGGAATCATGAATTTGATAATGGTCTTGTTGGGATTTCATCTCAGATGAATCATATGAATTTCCCATTTATCAACTCAAATTACGATTTTACGGGAACAGTCTTAGAAGGAAAGATAAATCCGTACAAAATTTTCTTCAAAGACAACATCAAGATTGGTATCTTTGGTTTAGGTGTTGAGTTGGAAGGACTGGTTGCAAGTAAAAATTGTGAGGGGGTTGAATATATTGATCCAATTTATATGGCAGAGAAAATGGTTGCCCTTTTGAAGGATAATGAGAAGTGTGACCTTATTATTTGTTTGTCTCACTTAGGCTATAGCAGCGATACTGATGACATGTGTGATATAAAGTTGGCGAAAAGCACGTCGGGTATTGATGTCATTTTAGGAGGCCATTCGCACACCTTGTTGGAAACTGCAACTCGTGTTCGTAATTTAGATGACAAAGAAGTCGTTATCAATCAGGTTGGATGGGCTGGTATTGCTCTTGGCCGAATTGATTTTTATATCGATAAGGAAGAGGGCATTAAGCTTGCAAGTTCAAGTTTACATTCCATTGATAAAAGATTGGAAGCCTAATGTTTGTATGCGATTCTGATTCGGAATCAAAATTTAAAGTAAATGAAGAACGTCTTTAAGAAGCTGGATAAGTCCAATTTACCTTATGTAGAAGGTGTGCTTTCAATTGTAGCTAATATTTTATTATTTGCACTTAAATATTGGGCCGGAATCGTTACGGGATCTATTGCTATTATGGCTGATGCCTGGCATACGTTGTCTGATAGTTTGAGCTCGGTTATAGTGTTACTGGGTGCAAAATTCTCCAAAAAACCTGCCGATAAAGAGCATCCATTTGGACATGGTCGTGCCGATTTAATTGCAGCTTTTGTCATTGGAATTATGCTGATGCTTGTGGCTTTTGATTTTATTCTGCAATCCTACGATACGCTTAAAAATGGAGAAGGTTCCATGTTTGGCCCTTTGGCTATTTATGTGATGATTGCCTCTGTGATTTTAAAAGAATTGCTGGCTCAGTTTGCTTTCTGGGGGGCACGAAAATCTGAATCGAAGGTATTAAAAGCCGATGCATGGCATCATAGGAGTGATGCGATTTCTTCATTAATTATTTTGATTGGTATCTTTTTGGGTAAGTATTTTTGGTGGCTCGATGGTGCTTTAGGACTTGTTGTTGCTTTATTGATTGGTTACGCAGCCTACGAAATTATTCGCGATTCCATTTACACGCTTTTAGGTGAGAGCCCTTCGGCGGAAATTATCGAAAAGCTAAAACGAACTTGTGAGCGTTGTTATCCTGAAAATTTACATCCGCATCATTTCCATGTTCATTCTTATGGCGATCATAATGAAATTACCTTTCATATTTGTTTGCCTCCTGAAATGTCAATTCGAGAGGCTCATGAAATTGTCGATCATATCGAAAATGAAATCACTAAGGAATATGCTTATTCAGCAACACTTCATATTGATCCTCTTGATGAGGTTGAAACTGAAGGTTTTGATATTGATTAGTTTTCTTAAGTTTTGATGACTTTATTTTCCCGGGCAAAGAAAACGGCAATTATTGCACCGCCAATAACGCACACAGCCCCAATCATTGAAATTGGATCTAAATTTTCAGTCTTGATCCAATTCACTTGAAGACCGGAAAGCACTGCCATTGTGATGAGGGTGATGATGGGATTCAAAGTGACAATGATACTAACTTTGTAGGCCTCGGTATATTTAAAGGCAAAAGCTAAAGAACCATAGGCAACAAGCGTATTTACCCCAAGGAAAATGACGATCAACCAAATGGGGAGGCTTAAATCTGCGAAAGCAGGAAAATCAACAGTTGGGGTGTAAAGTAAAGCAGGTAATCCGTAAAGAAACATGTTCAGTGTTTGGGCAGGATGTTTTTGTACCAATTTTTTTTGAAGTGCAGCATACAAAACCCAGGCAACAGCCCCAATCTCAATCCATAAGAATCCTTTGTTAAAAGCTTGAGGATCGTGAAGAAACCCTTGTAATTGATTTTGATAAAACAGGATTAGACCAATGCCGGCAATAGCAAATCCCCCAATCTGCTTGTTGTTCAGTCTTTCTTTATAAACGACGAAACCAACCAGAGCTAATAGGATAGGACCCGTTTGTATAATGATTTGCGCATTACTTGGACTCGTGTAGTTAACCCCTTGGAGAAAGCCCATATAGTTTAATCCCAATCCTAAGGCAGCAATTACAAGCAGAACAGGGGGACGCTTAAATATCTGAAGCTGTTTTCTATCCATTACTAAGAAGTAGATAAAGAGAACAGAAGCAGCAAATGTAAATCGGAACCAAACAATAGAACTTGGATCAAGGTATTTAAGTGAGATCTTCAGAAAAATTGGCAAAAAGCCCCAAAGAAAAGCCGTTAGGCAAGCAAATAAAACCCCTTTAAGATTTGTTGATATTCCTGAGTTTCCCATTTTGGTCGGATTAAATTATTTAGAATGAGTTTAAGCAGGACGAAAGTAAACTATTTTTTTAGAATAATAGACGCATTCGGATATGATTTTAGTCTTGTTTTCAATAAATTATCTCTTTGTGTTATGGTTTGATTGTGAGTTTCTTAATCTTGATTTTGAATAACGGGTAAGTCAAAACAAACATAGCCCAAGGCTTTCCAGACTTCCAAAACTTGATTTAAGCCGATTTCAAATGTTGAATATTCCGGATTGTCCGAATGCAGGATAAATTGATTGTTATCCAAATCCTTTTGAACACGCTTGTAAACGATTCCATCTTCAGTACTGACAACAACATGACAGGATCCATTCCGAATCAGTTCCCAATCTTGTACATATTCACAAATGATATAGGCACCAGCAGGTATGGGTAACATACTTTCGCCTTCAATTTGGAAAGCACGGTAGCTTTTGTTTTCCGACAGTTCTGCAAAGGGCATTCTGAAGTTTGGAAGTTCACTAATAAATTCAGTATCCGAATAGCCATTTAAATAACCAGCCGCCGCCTTTACAGGAACAAGTGTGATCATCTCTTCATTTTGATCATCCACAACAATGGGGAGAATCCTTAGTTTATCGCCTTTGGTATCCTGAAGTTTTTCTTTGTCCTGAGCGCTAATATCGGTTAGTACGAGTTCATCCAAAGCTCGATTGTAGAACTTCGTGAATTTAAGAAGTGTATCAAGTTTGGGTGTCGATCTTTTTTTCTCATAAGCGGATATGGATGAGGCACCAATACCTATTTTAAAAGAAAGTTTTGTTTGAGATAATCGTTTTCTTAAGCGAAGGTATTTCAAATTCTGTGCGAGATATTGCATAATAATTCGTTCTGATGAATGTGATAAACTAAAAATTCGTGCAAAAGTAAAGAATACTTGTTGATATTGGCTTTGAATTCTTGTATTTTGGTGATTACAAAATCAAAAAATATTTATGATGACAAGTATAAAAGTAAGATCACCTTTCAATGGTCGATTGCTTCAGGAAATTCCCTTAATGGATGGTCAACAGGTTGAAGAAAAAATGGCTAATGCGTATGCATTATTTCAAGATCGAACACGATGGTTGAAACCTTACGAGCGAATTGAGATTCTGGAAAGAACCAAGAAATTGATGGAAGCCAAAATTGAAGAATTAACTAAGATTGCAGCATCTGAAGGCGGGAAACCTTATCAGGATAGTAAGGTTGAAGTGCTTCGTGCGATTAATGGGGTTCAATTGGCAATTGAGTATATGGGTCAGATAAAAGGGGAGCAAATTCCTATGGGAATGACGGCAGCTTCACTTAATCGATTAGCCTTTACGATGCCCGAACCCATTGGAGTTGTGCTAAGCATATCGGCTTTTAATCATCCCTTAAATCTTGCTGTCCATCAGATTATTCCGGCTTTTGCTGTTGGTTGCCCCGTTATTATCAAGCCAGCAAGCAGCACACCTTTGTCTGCTATCGAGTTGGTTAAAATGATGAAAGAGGCGGGTTTGCCTGCAGACTGGGTCGAGGTGGTGATCTGTAATCGTGAAAATGCTGAATTGATGGTTAAGGACAAGCGCGTGAATTATTTCTCTTTTATTGGTTCGGCAGAAGTGGGGTGGTCATTACGATCGAAGTTGGCTCCAGGCACACATTGTGCCATGGAACACGGTGGTTCCGCTCCGGTAATTGTGCAAGCCGATACAGATATTGACGAAGCTGTGACTTTATTGGGCAAGGGGGCATTTTATCATGCAGGTCAGGTTTGTGTATCTGTTCAGAGAATATATGTACACAAGTCTATTGTGGATGAATTTAGCCAGAAATTAGTGGCTTATGCAAAAGCAATTAAGGTTGGCGATCCTTTGGATCCGTTCACTGAAGTGGGACCTTTAATTGATTCCGAAGAACAGGATCGTGTTCATAAATGGGTGTGTGAGGCTGTAGAAGAAGGGGCTGAATTACTGTGCGGGGGGCACAAGTGTATGGAAACTTGTTACCTGCCAACTGTCTTGTTAAATCCTGCAGAGGAATCGAAAGTCTCAAAACTTGAAGTGTTTGGTCCTGTTGTTTGTATTTATCCTTATGGAAAATTGCAGGAAGCTATTGATCGCAGCAATTCATTGGACTTGGCCTTTCAAGCTTCGATATTTACTAAGGATATGGATAAAGCATTGGACACAGTTAATCAACTCAATGCTTCCGCGGTGATGGTGAATGATCATACAGCTTTTCGTGTGGACTGGATGCCTTTTGGTGGCAGGGATGCATCAGGAATCGGTGTGGGAGGGATCCCTTATTCAATGAAAGAAATGACGCGTGATAAATTAATGGTTATCCGATCCAAATCGATTTAGAGGATATAAAAAGAGGCTGTTTTATTGGACAGCCTCTTTAGTTTTTTTGAGTTTGAGATTACTCCATATGTTTTAAGTTGACGGCGTAAAGGATGATGAAGAGAATCGTAATGAAGCCTCCTATTCCGAGTGTCATCATACCAACTTCCATTCCTATAAAATAGATAGGAACGAGCATCCAAAAAAGATTGACAACAGAGTATAGATAAAACCCATTCTTTTTAAGTTTGAACATTAAGAAGATACCTAATAAGCTTAATAAGGCAAACAGAACGTTAGTTGCAGTCATAGGGGCTAAATTCTCAGCCGTTTTTTCAAGAACTAAAAGTCCATTTTGAGCTGACTCATAGAAAAAACCTGAATCCATTCCTGCATCCTCAAGTTTCTGAATTCCTTCTTCAATTTGAGCTACTTTATCAGGATACGTTTGGTCAAAAGTCACATACTGATAAACAGACTGTAGTAATCCAAATCCGCCACTACCAATAAATGATAGGATACACAGAACTGTAATAAATGTTGGTCTTTTTTTAGGTAATACTACCTGTGAAATATTGTCTTCCATTGGGTGAAAATTAATGTATTAGTATAGGTTATTAATTGATTATTGAATAATTAAGACATGTGTTTTAGATTGACTGCATATAAGGCAATGAATAAGGCTGAGAAAAATCCTGAGAATAAAAGGGCCATACTGACAAATAGATTCCAACCTATAAAAATAGGGGCTACAAACAGAAATCCAACCTGAGCAGCGGTATAAAGGTAAAAACCGATTCTCTTCATTTTAAACATCATAATTGCGCCAACTAAACTCAAAGCAAATAATATAAATTTGGAAAGTGAGATGGCTAAAAAGTTATCAAAAACGACTTGAGCCATGTCAAGAGCTTGTTTAGCGATTAAAGCACCCGCATCGTTACCCAAATGACTATAGGCATCATCCCACATACAGGGTTGAAACAGATCCATAAAAGGAGCAAAAAACATGGCTACCAGATTGCCTAAAGCACCTATACCACTACCTATAAATGTCAAGATGCAAAGTACAGTGAGTAGGGTTGGACGAGGATTTGGATGAACAGAAAGTGTTTCCATGTCAGAGATTTTTGGTTTGTGATAATATTTCAAAGTTCTTTTTCAATTGAAATTGGTAATAAATGTAATAAAAAGAGTGCAATTCCAAACATAAAAATTGGCATGATGTTATTATTAGTATTTGAAATCAAGAAATGGTTACACTATTTTTTATTAAAAGTGATTTATTTTATAACTCGAGGAATAGTCATTCGTTTTAAATTGTTTTAGACTTCTGTTTATTAAGGATTTAAGATAATCGTTAAAAGCTATTGTAAAAAAGGTCTCAAATGTTTTTTTAATAGGGCTAAATGTCTATTTTTGGAAAAATGAATACAGGCAGAAATCGATCTCTTTTATATTGAATGACAACTTGTAATTCAGTAGGTTGTGGTTGATTTATTGGGCTTGTAATCGAATTGATTTGGGTTATGCTTTTAGTGAGATCTTTTAGTATAACTTATAAATAGAACTGACAGATTTTATAAAATACAAACAAAAGAAAAAACAACAATGGAAAGAGATACTCTTATTTTTGACCTGATTGGACAAGAACACAATCGCCAGAAAGAAGGAATCGAATTGATCGCTTCAGAGAACTTCGTTAGTGAGCAAGTAATGCAGGCTATGGGTTCATGTTTAACCAACAAGTATGCTGAGGGATATCCTGGAAAGCGTTACTATGGTGGTTGTCAGATTGTAGATCAAACTGAGCAATTGGCAATTGATAGAGCTTGTGAATTATTTGGTGCAGAGTATGCTAACGTACAACCTCACTCAGGTGCTCAGGCGAATGCTGCAGTATTTTATGCATGTATGAAACCTGGTGATACTTTCTTGGGATTAGATTTGGCCCATGGTGGTCACCTTTCTCATGGTTCTCCTGTAAACCTTTCTGGTAACCTATATAATCCAATTCCTTACCATGTAAGCGAGGAAACTGGAATGGTTGATTATGATGAGGTAGAAAAATTAGCTTTGGAGAATAATCCAAAAATGATTGTTGCTGGTGCTTCGGCATATTCTCGTGATTGGGATTTTCCACGTTTACGTGAAATCGCTGACAAAGTAGGTGCTATTTTAATGGCTGATATTGCTCACCCAGCAGGTTTAATTGCTAAAGGTTTATTGAGCAACCCAGTTCCTCATTGTCACGTTTGTACAACAACAACTCATAAAACACTTCGTGGGCCACGTGGTGGTTTGATCATCGTAGGAAAAGATTTTCCAAATCCATTTGGTGCTAAAACGCCTAAAGGAGAAACGAAGATGATGTCTGCGGTTTTGGATTTTGCAGTATTCCCAGGACAGCAAGGTGGTCCTTTAGAGCACGTTATTGCTGCTAAAGCTGTTGCTTTTGGTGAGGCTTTAACTGATAGCTATAAAGAGTACGCTATTCAGATGCAGAAGAATGCTAAGGTAATGGCTGAAGAGTTCATGAAACTTGGTTATAAAGTTATTTCTGATGGAACAGATAATCACTCTATGTTGGTTGATTTACGTTCTAAATTCCCTGAAATTACAGGTAAAAAAGTTGAGAATACATTGGTAAAAGCTGATATCACTATCAACAAGAACATGGTTCCTTTTGATACGCGTTCTCCTTTCTCTACTTCAGGTATTCGTGTAGGTACTCCTGCAATCACAACTCGTGGTCTTAAGGAAACTGAAATGCCAATTATCGTTCAAATGATTGATGAGGTAATCTCTAATATCGATAATGAGGAAGCTATTGCAGCTGTTAAAACTCGCGTTAATGAAATGATGACTGAGCGTCCTATGTTTGCTTGGTAATTTTTTATTATTGATATATTTCAAAGGCTGCCTTATGGGTGGCCTTTATTTTTTTACCTTGTAAAAGATTTTGTTTGATTCTTGAAGGAATAGATTTATGGAATGGTACTCGTATATTTTAGTTGTATTAGCAGGCGCATTTGCTGGTTTTATCAATGTCTTAGCCGGGAGTGGCTCTATCTTAATTTTGGCTTTGCTGATTTTTCTAGGTTTGCCGGCTACAGTGGCTAATGGTACTTTGCGTATAGCTATTTTAATGCAAAACATTGTTGGTGTTGCTAGTTTTAAACAGCAAAAGGTTTTTAAATATAAGGAAGGAATTGGTTTAGCATTACCTGCTATCGTCGGTTCAATTCTTGGGGCTGTTTTTGCGGTGAATATTAACGAGAAAATAATGGAGAGGACGATTGGGGCTATTTTAATCGTTCTTTTTTTCATTGTCCTTTATAAACCAGATGCCTGGGTCAAAGGGCAGGCTGGTAAAATGGGCAAAAGACCGACTTTGAGTCAGCATATCATCTTCTTTTTCATTGGTTTTTATGGTGGTTTTATCCAGGCAGGCGTTGGTTTTTTTCTTCTGGCAGGTTTAGTTCTTGGAGCTGGATTTAATTTGGTGAAAGCCAATGCGATTAAAATATTTATAGTCCTACTCTATACTGCCTTTGCTTTAGGGGTATTTATTTATAACGATCAAGTCGATTACAAAATTGGATTAATTCTCGGATTGGGAAATATGATTGGAGCTTGGTTTGGAACCAAATTCGCTGTAAGTTGGGGAGCTAAATATGTACGTTATATTCTAATGGGAGTGATTATAGTTGCTTCAATCAAATTTTTAGGTGTATTCGATCTGTTTATGATGATTCTTAAATAGAAGACGTTATAAGATCTAGTCTAATTGAAAGTGATAGGTGATGGTACCACGCTGATAGGCAGGAGCTTTACTGTCAGAATTGAATTTGGCTTTTAGTGCGGCTTTTTTTGCTGCCTCTAGTAGTGTGATATTGGCTGTGGTTGAACCTGAAACACCTGGTCGGGCACTGGTTACTTTCCCATTTCGATCAACTGTTACTTCTACCACAACTTTTCCACTTTCCTGAAGGTCGTATTTCGGTTTGGGTATGGAAATCGAATTTCGTCCCTTTAGATCAAAAGAGTACCCCTTATTACCAAGCCCGCTACCTGTGTAATTGTTTGAATCTGCAGATCCATTTGTTTTGCCCTGATTGCCAGAAGGAAATGTTTTTCCCTGTGAACTGGCATTTGATGTGCCACTACCAAAAGCATTTTTTGTTTTATTATTGATTTTGGCAATCTTTTCCTGACGAGCCAACTCGGCCAATCTATCACGTTCTATTTTAGCCAATCTTTCTTGCTCGGCTTTTTCTTCTTGAAGTCTTTTTTGCTCAGCAAGACGTCTCTTTTCGGTTTCGATTTGCTTTGCTTTTTCTCGTTCTCTTTTTAGTTTTTTTGCCTTTTCTTCCTTCGCTTTGTTTTTTGCAATTTCTTCAGCAGATGGAAGGCTGGGCGCATCTTCGGTGTTCTGAGTCAGGATTTTTTCTTTTGGCGAACTGGCTGTTTTTTTAACTGCTTTTACAACGTTTTTCTTTTTAACAACCGGCTTAGGATTTGATTTTTTTGCTGATCGCGATTGTGTTGGAGCAGGTCTTTTGTTTCCGGCTCCTTGATCGGTATTACCAAAATTAATAAGGATACCTTCCTCTTCAGGTAAAGGCAGGGGAGTACGGAAACCCAGAAAAAACAGGAGTGCAACAATTGCTGCGTGAAACAATAAAGTTCCCACAAAACCGACACGTTTACTTCCGGAATCCTTCATATATTATTTTGCTGAAGTTGCTAAAATCAGTTTGTATTTATTGTTTTTGGCTATGTTCATCACTTTTACAACCTGTTCCATAGGGACGGATTTGTCCACGTGAAGCGAAATTGT
Organism: Ancylomarina subtilis; assembly: GCF_004217115.1. Lineage (NCBI taxonomy): Bacteria > Pseudomonadati > Bacteroidota > Bacteroidia > Marinilabiliales > Marinifilaceae > Ancylomarina > Ancylomarina subtilis. Next base: position 324,360 of record NZ_SHKN01000002.1, read on the forward strand.
TGGATCTTCGTGTTTGGCCAGCATTCGTTGTAGTTTCCCTTCAAGTTTTGAGAATGGTGTAGGCGTTGTTTCGATATAAAAGTTGTAGTGCTTATCTATCGATACCGATGTTATCGGATTGGCAGCCGTTTGACTGCTACTTTTTGGCAATAACAATTTTAATGCATTGGGTGCAATTAAAGTCGATGTTACCATAAAAAAGATCAACAGTAAAAAGACAATATCAGTCATAGATGACATACTGAAATTGGCGTTGACTTTATTTCTTGATTTTAATGCCATAGTGTGACTTACTTGATAGGTTCATTCAAAAGATCCATAAATTCAGTTGTAGTCGCTTCCATTGTGAAAACAACTTTTTCAACTTTGGCAACCAAAATGTTGTAGGCAAAGTAGGCAATAATACCCACGACAAGTCCTGCAACAGTTGTAACCATAGCTGTGTAAATACCATTTGCAAGAAGAGAAACATCGATATTATTTCCAGCATTAGCCATGGCATAAAAGGCCTGAATCATTCCCATTACAGTACCCAGGAAACCAATCATAGGGGCCGCACCAGCAACAGTTGCAAGGGTTGGTAAATTTTTCTCAAGCATTGAAACTTCAAGGTTTCCAATATTTTCAATAGCTGCATTCACATCGTTTAGCGGTCGACCAATGCGTTTTACCCCTTTTGAAATCATTCTTGAAACCGGGGTGTTATGCGATTCACACAGCGATAGAGCAGAATCGATTTTACCATCATGAATGTAATCCTTAATTCGATTCATGAAGTTATCATCCTTCTTTGAAGCTTTCCGAATGGCATGAAAACGCTCAAAGAAAATCCAAATCGCAATAATTGATAAGGCAAAGATAGGAATCATGATCCAGCCACCTTTGAAAGCTAAATCGATAAAATTAAGTGTTATTTCACTTGATTGGGTTCCAGTTTCGTTGATAATATCTTCAGTTTGAGCTATGTTCTGAAGACTTGCAAACATCAAAAGGTAATTCATATTGTCAATTTTCTGATTTATCTGTATATAAAAAACGAGATATAATATAGAATATTATATCTCGCTAAAGTAATATTATTGTTTTTTGTTTCCTCATAGAAATTATGAGAAAATTTTCTTTAATGCAATATCATAGCCTGGATGATGTAAACACCTGCACCAGCAAGGTATCCAATTAGAGCGAGAAGACTGATTTTCTTCAAGTACCAAATGAAATCGATTTTTTCCATTCCCATTGCAGCAACTCCGGCAGCAGAACCGATAATTAACATAGATCCTCCGGTTCCGGCACAATAGGCTAAGAATTCCCAGAATAATCCATCCTGAACAAAGTTTGAAGCATAACCAACAGCCTGAATACCTTCAATCGGATACATGCCCATAGCTGCAGCGACTAAAGGAACATTGTCAACCACTGATGAGAGAGCTCCAATTATTAGGTTGATGACATAGATGTTATGGATGTTTTTATCCAACCATGAAGCTAAAATGTCAAGGTGACCCGCTGACTGCATACTTGATACAGCAGATAGAATACCTAAAAAGAATAAGACCGTTGGAACGTCGACTTTTTTCAAAACACCGGTAACATTTAAACGGGATTTAGATTCATGACCTTTGTGGCGATGCATAATTTCTGTTACAACCCACATAACGCCCAGTCCGAATAACATGCCCAGATATGGAGGTAAGTGTGTTACTGTTTTGAATACAGGCACAAACAGAAGTGCAGAAACACCTAAACATAGAATAAAAAGACTTTCTTTTTGAGTGATATAATTATCATTACCATTATTAGACACTTGTGGTCGAGTTATTTCTCCTTTCATGTAGAAGCTAACAATTACAAGAGGAACAATCATTGTAGCCAGACTAGGTAAGAATACACGTGTGACAATATTAATAGTAGATACCTGTCCACCAATCCACAGCATAATAGTTGTAACGTCACCAATTGGAGACCAAGCTCCACCTGCATTTGCAGCTAGTACAACCATCGATGCAAAGAACCATCGGTCTTTTTGATCATCAATTAATTTTCTAATTAAGGCAACCAGAACAATTGTTGTTGTTAAATTATCCAGAGTTGCTGACATGAAGAATGTTAGGATACTTAATACCCAAAGAAGTTTAATTTTATTTGTTGTTTTAATCTTATCAGTGATAATCTTAAAACCTTGATGTTGATCTACAATTTCAACAATGGTCATAGCTCCCAAAAGGAAGAAAAGAATGGCAGAAATTTCGGATAAGTGGTGAAGAACTTCATGGTGGGTAATGAAGTTTAGCATACCATGCGTGTTATCCATACTTGGGTTTATCGAAACGTATTCGTTCCATGCCCGGCTCACTCCTGATGTTAGAATATCAACACCTCCGACAACATAAATTACCCAGGTTATAACTCCAATTAAAAGAGCTGAAGCTGCTTTGTCAATTTTTAATGGATGTTCCAGAGCGATTGCAATATAGCCAAGAACAAAAACCACGACCATTAATGTAAACATATTATTTTCGTTTTAATAGTTAATTAGTTGCTTTTTGTCAGGCACTAATATAATCATATTTAGCTATCTAGAGAATGCAAAAAGTTAGCATGTACCTAATTTTAGTCTTAATTCAGTAATTTAGACTCAGCATTAATTGTGAATTGAACTTTAAATTTAGGTCTTTCGAAAACGAAAAAATGGATATTCTTTTGGATTAAAGTTTTGCTATTCAGAGTCTTTCTTCGTGTTGTTTTTTCTTAGAAAGCTTAGGTATTTTCTGAATAATTCGGAAATGGTATTGAAATCTTCTTTATAAAAAATTCCAACACCTTGAGTATTTCGAGATGCATCGGAGGCTAAATATTCGTTTGAGCGAGTAAAAGCTTTCATTTGAAGCTTGCCTTTTTTATCCAATTTTATATTGACATCAAAGTCTCCAACGATATCATTGTCTTGATTCTGATTGGAATTCGAGTTCGTTCCGAGATTGCCATTAATGGTAACTTTATCGTCGAAAAGTTGAGTCGAAAGTGCAAATTCGATCTCATCACTTGTGATATTATCACCAGGTCGGTAGCTGAAACCAACATCAAATTTATTACTGATTTGGCTCAACCAGTTGGATAGTTGATTTGAAAGCAGTTCACTTGTGGTGACACCAACGGCATAACTTGAGTTTTTATTCTCAAAATTAGCATCAGTTGATCGCATATATTCAGGTGTGTAAAAACGATTCAAAACCAGCAAGGAAAGAATTTGTTTATTCATTTCATCCTCGGTAGAAAAGAGTGCTGCTAAGATACTTTGAGTTTGTTGGTCCAGAGTTGGGAAATCAATATCAAAACGGATATTTGGGTTACTGAGTTGTTGACTCAGATTCATATTGCACTGGACCTGTATCTTTTTAGTATTGTCAACGTAAGGGGTATTTAATAGAATGTCGTAAAGTGTTGTTTTTACATTGTAAACGGCATTAATGTCAATTGTTGCACTGTAGGGATCACCATCCCATTTGATTGTTCCTCCATTCGATAAATCAAACTTTTTATTGATCACATTCTGAAGTGTAAACAAATAGCTTCCGGTTTGAATGGTGTAGTTGCCATAAATTTTAAAATCCCCTTTGGTATCAATTCCAAGCTGGAGATTGCCACTTCCATTTGCCTTTAAAACATCTCCAATTTTTGAATCGAAAATGATTTGGATATCTGTTTCCGGCGTAACTTCCAGGTTGCAGTTTAGTTTAATACCACTAAGGTCGATATCATATTTCTCAGGTTCAATTTCACCCGTATCAAAAGTATGGATGAAAGTTATAAAATCACTTTTTTCAATATCCCCTGTTTTATTAAGAGGAATGTATATACGTGTGTCTCTATTGGTTTTGGCATCTATTTCAATCTCGATATCATCCGGAGACCCGTATAGGTGAGTGATTCCTGTGAGAAAGGCTTGTCCGTAAAGCAATTCGTTATCAGTAATCTTTGTATTTAGAAGTTTAAAATTGTTTGTGCTTAAGGCAAGATCCAGATCTAACTTGGTGTAATTATTTAATGCGATGGCTCCATAAATTTCAGCCATATTATTTTCAGAATCGTAAAATTTAAAGTTATTAAACTGTATTTCTTTTGGGGTGAAAATAATACTGTCATTACACGTATATTTGGTTTGCAACTCTTCAATTTTAAATGATGTGTTTAAGAATTTAAGTTTCCCATTAATACGAGGTAAACTTGTTGGTCCTTCCACTTGCATAAAACCGCCAAGACGACCTTCGAGTTCCGAAATATTTCCTTCCAAATATGGACGCATAATGTTCATTCGCATGGAATCTAAGTTGAGACTTAGAGCAACAGAATCCAATTCAGGATAATAACTCCCCTGAATATTTATTTCTCGTTTATCATTATGAATGGCATATGCCTCTAAAGAAAGTTTCTGCTCATTTTTAATCCAATCACTTTTAAGATGTAAATCTCCAATGGTATCATTATGAAATGTTAGATTCTCCAATACAAGGTCTGTATTGGTTAAGCGGTCGCCATAAAAATCAGAAAGTTGAAAGTACCCTCTGGTGTTACCATCAATTCCTAAATTCTTGCTGTTGTTTATTGTATTAATATTCTTTAAGCTGATATTATTAATCTGACATTTTATGATGTCTTCAGGCAAAGTTGATATTTTTCCATCGATTGAGAAAAACTGTTGGTTCTGACTGATTTTGAATTGATCAATACTGTAACTTGTACTGTCAATTTGGATGTGAGATTGATTAATCTGCCAGGTACTATCAGCTAGAATGATGGTGCTTGGAAGAAGATCGATTTCCCATTTTGGAGTGGTACCCATTGCTTTAGAATCAACAGTCGCAATAGCTGATAAGGAACCGCTGTATGTTTTGGCTCCCCAATTATTCCAGTTTAAATCGTATTTAAGATGATTGTTTTGAGCTTCAATTTGATGTGAAAGATTGAAGATGTTGTAATCTTCACTAAAAGCTAATTTATCACTTCGTCCTTTTAATATTAGTTTGTCGTCATTCGTGTTTAAGTTGACTTTTATGCCTTCAATGCTTTTTGAATCGTAGGTTAAAGATGGAATGTGTAGGTTTAAATTTAAAGAATGTTCTTTTGCATTGATTTCACCACTTAGTTGACTGTTGGGGGATAAGCCTATGTTAGGATAAATTAATTGGATTAATCCGGAATTTTCCTTTATCAAAAGATCGATTTTAAAGTTATTGGTTGAATCTATTTTAGTGTATGATGAATCAGGGGCATAAGCAGGCAAATAATAATATATCATGTTTGATAATGAAGAAACAAGTTTATCAAGTTCATAATTCCCTATTACATTTAGATCGGCCAGATCTGATTTTAAATCAAATTGTTTGAGTGTTGGTGTGGTTTTAGAATCGATTTTAATTTCATCTAAATTGAATTTCCCCCTACCATTTTTGTATTGTATACTATCAATTAAAATATGACCATTAGCATTATCAAATCGATCCCCTGTAAAGTTTGCATTTAAGTTTAAATTGAGCTCTGAAAGCTCATCCTTCGTGTTTAAATGGAGAGGGAATAATTTTGCATTTTTTAAATGGGAATCAAAATTAACGACTGGCGTTTCTTTTGAAAAGTCGATTTTTCCTGCAAAGTCAAATTCAATATTGGGGTCTAAAAGGGATAATTTTCCATCGAAATGTTTATCTGCAAAATAGCCATCTAATGATAAGTTTTTGTATTCGTAATTAAAGAAATTGAATTTCTCGATATTACCCATCATTGCGCCTTGAGTTCCTTTTTTTGAACTTGATCCCTTTAAGGACACATTCATAGAAACTTTGCCGATTTTTTCCTGGCTTAGAAGATGCCCAAGGTCGAAATCTTGTGTGTTGATATCACCTCTAAAACTTAGGCTGTTGTCAACTAAGCTGGGTTTTAATAGAATATCTGTTCTGATATTTCCCTGATCGGTTTTAAAATTTCCATAAAAGACAAAATCATTGATAAATCCATTGAATTTACCTTTGTAACGGATGAGTCCCAGATTGTCTAATTGCCTAGGGAGTTCAATGTAGTTGCCCTCGTAATTTGGGATGTAAACATTCTCAAGATCAGAGATGCTGGTCGTTAATTCATCAAAATCGGCTTCGAGATAGGAGTTTTCAATTGATGGAAGGCCATTTAGATAAAAGCGTCCCTTAAAATTGGTGTGATTTCCATATATAACATTAATATTACGCCCTTTAAGATCGTAAATTGTTCCATAAACATGCCCCGATAAAAATCCAGATTCTCTAAAACCTAAAAGGTTATCATTAAAATAAGCCAAATCTTCAAAACTAATTTTTGAGGATCTAATCTTGAAGTCAAGTTGCATTTTTTTCGTAAAATGACTCCAATAGCCTTGTCCACTCACATAATTCAGAAGTATTTGACCTGCAGAAAGTACACTTCTTGGGGAGCTAATGGTCGCATCTGACATTCCCCATTGTGTTGGTGTAATCCAGGAATGGGTTTTGAAATCTTTTATGATAAAACCTGATTTTTCAATACAACTCATGTGTTTCAGATCAAAATCGACCGAATCACCAATGATTTTAATATTTCGAGCTTGAAGTTTGATATTTCGGACATCGATATCGTCGTAGTTCATACCAAAAGCTTGTTTTTGAGCTTCCAGAGTTAAGAAAGTAAAACGAGAATCGATTAAATCGAGGTCTGAAACACTAATGACCCAGTTTTTTTTATGAACTGATGTGTCAGGAATTTCTTGTTTATTTGAGAGCGAATCTAAGAAAATTTGAAGATTCTGTACTCGATCTTTTCCCTCGTATAAATTAAAATAGGCTTGCTTTAAATTGAGTTTCCCAATGTACGCTTTCTTCGATTTGAAATTAATTGAATCCAGTTTGGAATTCAATTCGCCAACGTAAATGAGAGTATCTTTTCTATGATCCTCTATATAGACACCTTTAAAAATGATACTTTTGAAAGGGGAGAAATCGACACCTTGAATAGTTACTGGCGTATGCGTTTTCTCAGAGATTGATTTGGCGATCTTTTGACAAAAATAGGTTTGCACACGTGGACTCAAAAATACAAGATAGGCCAATATAAGTACCATAATGATACTTGCTATGGACCAAATTGATATTTTGAGGAATTTTTTAATAGTTTTGTGCTTTTGAGTGCAATTGCACAAAATTAGACAAAAAGAAATAGAAAACAGCGGTTGAAAGCTGTGTTTGTATTCTTTTTTAATCTTTTTACGTTAATTTTTAATTTGATGAGTATAACGATATTAGGAATTGAATCTTCGTGTGATGATACATCAGCTTCTGTTTTGAGAGATGGGGTGATTCATTCTAACATTATTGCCACTCAAACGGTGCATATGGCATATGGTGGGGTTGTGCCTGAACTTGCTTCACGTGCACACCAACAAAATATAATTCCGGTGGTTGATCAGGCTTTAAAAGAAGCCAATGTGACTGCTGATGAAATTGACGCTGTGGCCTTTACTCGTGGCCCTGGGCTTTTGGGGTCTTTGATGGTTGGAACATCATTTGCTAAAGGTTTCGCTTTGTCAAAAAATATTCCTCTGATTGAGGTGAATCACCTAAAGGCTCATATTCTGGCTCATTTTATTGATGATTTAAAAAACACTTACGATCATCCAGGTTTTCCATTTCTGGCACTTTTGGTTTCAGGAGGTAATTCACAAATTATTATTGTGAAAGATCATATGGAAATGGAGGTAATCGGCGAAACGATTGATGATGCTGCAGGTGAAGCATTTGATAAGTGTGCAAAGGTAATGGGAATTCCTTATCCGGGAGGCCCGGTAATTGATAAAAGAGCTAAGGAAGGTAATCCTTTGGCTTTTGAGTTTAGCCGACCAAAAATTCAAGGCTTGAATTATAGTTTTAGTGGCTTAAAGACTTCATTTTTATACTTCATCAGAGATAAAGTGAAAGTCAATCCTAATTTTATTGAGGAAAATATGAATGATTTGTGTGCTTCACTTCAATACACGATTGTTGATGTTCTAATGAATAAGGTTAAGCGTGCCGTCCGCGAAACGGGTATAAAAGAGGTTGCTATTGCAGGTGGTGTTTCTGCTAATTCTGGTTTGCAAAATGCAATGAAAGAGACTGCATCAAAACAAGGTTGGAAAGTTTATATCCCGCAGTTGGGTTATTCTCTTGACAATGCGGCGATGGTTGCCATTACCGGCTATTTTAAATATTTGAACAAGGATTTTGTGGAACAGGATACGGCTCCGTTTGCACGAATGACTATAAAATAAAACGAAACAGCCTTGAGATTAAGATTTCAAGGCTGTTTTTTTTATGAGACAAAAGCGATTGATCTATTCCGTATTAATATTTAAGTAGCCTTTTAAAACCAAAATGGCATCTTCTGAGAAATCTTTTAAACAAATCCGGAATTCCTCCTGTTCCTTTGTTAAGACAATGAGTTCATCATTTTCAATTTTGAATCCTTTGATATCTTTTCTGTAGATTTTGGTTCGTCGTTTAAACCACCCATACTTGTATTTTACTCGTCGTGAGTTAATCTTTAAGTATTCACGAGGGTACATGAATTTGCAGCCCAGGAGAATTCCAATTGTATATATGGTGGCAACAGTAACAATAAAGGGGGCAAAGTATCTGCAAAGAGGAATCATTTCTAAGTCTTTCACAAAAAAATATAAAACAACTGCAGAGATAATAAAGGCTATGCCCACAGCTAATTGTTTGCTTTTAGCATTGAGGGCTTTAATTTTATGACTTCTGATATCGTATTCGAATTGAAGCATAGCATTTTGTTTTTAATATTGTATTCAAGTTACTTAAAAATGAATCAACATAAAAACCCTGACTGAAAATCATCTTATTCTTCAATAAGTATTTGTGAAAATAAACTGTTTTGCTGAAGCAGATCGGAATAGGATTCTGAAATAAAGTCTTTTGCATTTATTTGGAGAAGCTTGATGTAGAAATTGCTTTGTTCCTGAAGCTTATCTTTTGTGAGATTATGATCCTTGTTTGAGGCTTCAATTTCGATAAACGTTCCTAAGTTTTTAACTGTGTCCAAATGAAACTTGACATTCTCAATAAAATAGATTTCTCTATCCTTTTCGACAACACATTTTTTACCCAATGCTTTTTCTAAAATATTTTTAAGACCAGATTCTGTCTCTGTTTTGTATAAGGAAAACTGACTTTCTTTGCAGCCTTGCTTATCTTCTCTTTCGTAATGAATTAAGTTGTTTTCTATATTCCCCTCCCGAAGTTTTAGTCGTCCATTTTTTGAATGAAAATATGTGTCGATTTGATGATCGACCCCTTTGAAATCGGCCTTGTGAGACTTAAGAATTTCCCTGATTTTATTTAAATCGCGACAATGGGCTTTTATTTCGATATTTATTGGCATCGTTTTTTAGAATAAAGATTGAGCCTCAAAAGTAAACATTAATTGGTTTACGGGACTGTTGTTTAGTCCTGAGAATTCACAAGTTCAATAATCTTTTCAGAAATTTGATGAAGAGGAATTATAAACTGAGGGTTTGCAATTTTAAATGCAGCAGAAGGCATAATTCGGGCAATTGCATTTTCTGGATCTTCTACAATGCAAATGCCTCCCATTTCGTTTATTTGATGAAGACCGAAAGCACCATCCTCATTCAATCCGGAAAGGACAAGTCCGATTAATTTATTTTTATAGCACCAGGCAGCTGTTTCAAACAGAACATCAATGGAGGGGCGAGAGTGATGTACTTTTGAATCAGTTGAGAGTGCAAATGTTTCATCGCTTTCAACAAGTAGGTGGTAATTTGGTGGTGCAAAATAGATTGTTCCTGCTGTTATTTTTTCCTTTTCTTCAGCTTCTTTAACCTTTAGTTCACAGATTTCATTCAAATAGCGAATAAAGGAATCGTTTGGGTTATCACCAATATGAAGCACAGCAATTATGGCCAAAGGGAAGTCCTTTGGAAAAAGGGGAAGGGTCGCTTTTAGAGCTTCCAGTCCTCCAAATGAAGTGCCTATAACTAAAGCCTTATACATGCTTTACCCAGATTTTTTTGTAAATTTTTTGTTTCGGGTCTATATCTAAAAAATGGTATTCTTTACTGGTGAACTTTAAGCTTTCTTTTGTGCCTAAGCATAAATGCCCACTCGAAGAAAGGCTTTCATGAAATAAATTGATCACTCTACTTTGTAAATCTTTATCAAAATAGATGAGAACATTTCGGCAGATAATGAGATTTACCTCAGCAAAAACAGAATCTGTAACAAGGTTGTGGTCTGCAAAAACCACTTTTTTCACCAGGTTTTGATCTAATTTTATCGATCCATATTTCATGGTGTAAAAATCGGATAACTTAGATTTTCCACCTGATTTTTTGTAGTTTCGCTCAAATTGTTCCAAGTTACGTATGGGGTAAATCCCTTGTTTGGCGATCTCTAAGACTTTACGGTTAAAATCAGTCGCATAAACCTGACAGCGATCAAGAATGCCTTCTTCACGCAGAAGTATGGCAAAAGAATAGACTTCTTCTCCCGTTGAGCATCCCGCATGCCATATCTTAATGAAGGGGTAGGTTTTAAGACTAGGAATCACATTTTCTCGAAATGAGGCGTAAAATTCAGGGTCACGAAACATCTCAGTTACATTGATAGATAGATCTTCGAGCAGTTCCATAAAAAAATCTTTGGAACGCAAGGCCATATTCTGCATTTGAGATATGCTTTCGAAATGACCAATTGCCATACGATGAAGCAATCGTCTTTTTATATGAGATCTTGAATATTTTCGAAAGTCGTAACCATATTTTTGATATATAGCTTCAAGAATCAGAGGGATCTCAATATCTATATTCTCATCTTGCTCGACTTTATTTTGAATGCTAGTCATATTTATGAGTAGTTTTGACTCCCTGACTTAATACCGCTTCCAGTTCTTCTTTTTTAAACGGTTTGCTAATAAAATTGTTCATGCCTGCGTCCAGACATACTTGTTTGTCTTCAGAGGAAGCACTCGCAGTTAGCGCAATAATATAAGTTGTGTTTCCAATGTTTTCATTGGCTTCATGGCTTCTTATCTTTTGGGATGCATTGATTCCGTCCAAAACTGGCATTTGCATGTCCATTAAGATGATGTCGTAATTATTCTGCTTGTACATTTGTAAAGCTTCGAGACCATTTTTAGCCACATCGCAGGTTAGACCAAGTTGTCTTAGAGTTAAGACTGCAACTTTCTGATTAATTGGATTGTCTTCAGCTACAAGTATTGAAAGGTCTTGAGGAAAATCCGTATTACTTTCTGGGATTGTAGTCATTTCTTTTTCTTTATATTCGAATTTGAGTTCAAACATGAATTCTGTACCGACATCTTGTTTGCTTTGAAGCTTGATTTTACCTCCCATTAAATTGGTCAGATTTTTTGAGATAGCCAGCCCCAATCCGGTTCCCCCATATTGTCTGGAGATTGAACTGTCAGATTGTGTAAACTCCCGGAATAGGGTTTTCTGAGCCTTGTCAGGAATGCCAATGCCTGTATCTTTTATTGAGAAATGCAACGAGACCCAGTCTTCGTTTTTCTCAAGCAACCTAATGGTCACTTTTACGGCTCCTTTCAATGTGAATTTAACTGCGTTATTGGTTAAATTCATAATGATTTGATTGAGTCTGAATGAATCACCTCTAAGAGTATCAGGAATATCTTCGTCAATATCAATACTGAAATCGATCCCTTTTTCAATGGCTCTGAAATTCAGAAGCTGGTATATGGTATCGCACAGTTTTCTAATATCAAAGTCGATGCATTCCAGGTCGATTTGTCCGGCTTCAATCTTTGAAAAATCCAGAATGTCGTTGATAATTTGTAACAGATGTTCACCTGAAGTGGTTACAACCTTTAACATATCCTGGTGTTCGCCATTCTCCGTTTCATTCAGCATTAATCGGGATAAGCCTAAAATACCATTCATCGGAGAACGAATTTCATGTGACATATTAGCTAGAAACATCGATTTTGCACGAGTGGCTTCTTCGGCTTTATCTTTGGCAATAATAAGTTCTTCGTTTTTATTTTCAAGATATTTTAAAACCAGATTTAGTTCCTTCCTTTGGCGATACAGATCCAGAAAAACACTAACCTTTCCCTTTAAAACTTCTGGGATAATTGGTTTCGGAATAAAGTCAACGGCTCCTGTTTCTATACCTTTCATGATATGAAAATCGCTTTGGTGAATAGCAGAAACAAAGATGACGGGTAGATATTTGGTTTTTTTCCGATGACGCATTAATTCTAATGTTTCATAACCATCCATGCCTGGCATTTGAACATCAAGAATTGCCATTGCAAATTCATCTTTCAGGCTGTATTTCAAAGCTTCTTCTCCAGAAAAAGCTTTAACGATTTCGACATTAAAATCGCTGAGAATATATTCAAGACTGATTAAATTCTCTTCCTTATCATCAACGATTAATATTTTATCTTTATTCATGACTTAATTGTATAACCAGATTTTTAGCATTGAAAACAACTTATTTTCATCTATCGGTTTTGATAGATAATCATTGGCTCCATGTGCAATCGCTTTGTCGTAATCTTCTTTCATTGCCTTAGCAGTTGTACAGATTACGGGAATATCTTTAATTTTGGGTGTTTTTCGGATATGTTCAATGGCGGTATAACCGTCCATCTCAGGCATCATGACATCCATTAGAATCAAATCGATGTTATTATTTTCCTTAAGGACTTCCAGAGCAATTTTCCCATTTTCAGCTTCAAGGACTTCCATATCTTTATCCTCAAGGATTTTTCCTAGGGCAAATATGTTTCGAATTTCGTCGTCAACAACCAGGATTTTTTTTCCTTTAAATATCGATTCGTCCAGAGTTCCGTTGTGTAGTGATTGAGATTGTGGGTTTTTTATAGAAACATGATGTAAAAACAAGCTGACTTCATCCATTAATCTTTCATCAGATTTTAACCCCTTTAAAATAATTGAATTGGTGTATTTACTCAATTCCCTGTGTTTTTCTCTTGAAAGTTCTTTACCTGTATATATAATGGTATTAGGAATCCTGATATTAAGGGCCGTTAGTTTTTTGAGCAGTTCGTGTCCTGAAAAATCAGGCAATCCCAAGTCTAAAATAATGCAGTCGTATTGTTTTGATTTAATTTTTGTCAGGGCTTCGGTACCACTTACAGCCTCATCAATTTGCACATCATTTTGCTGCAGCAAAAGGTTTATAACCTGTCTGGTGTTCGCATTATCTTCAACGATTAATATGTGTTTTGAATTTGAAAAAAGTTGTTTGTTTATTTCATTCATAGCCGAATCAAAATCGACGGCATTAACAGTTGTTAGTTGATCTTTTTCGTCTTCTTTTAAACCGTCAACAGGAGATACGACGTGTAAGGGTAGGTTGGATGTAAGCGGATTATTTTTTAATAGTTCCAATTTTTCCTCACCATCAGTTAATAGAAGAATAGATGAAATAATCACTGATGATGGCTGATACGTTTCGGCCAATGCTATAGCAGACTTTATATCAGCGGCAGCTACAGCCTTAAAATCGTTTTGATTAATTAAATGCAGCAGTTTTTTAGCTTTCTCTTTCTCAGGATGAATCAAAAGAACTAAAGCTTTATTTGAATCAGAATATCTGTCATCATCAATGAATTGAGTTGGTACAGACAATTCAATCTCTACATCTTTGGGTTTTTCATTTTCTGCAGGAGGCATTTTTCGAATGACTTCATGTTTAATCTCAGATTCATGATTGGGTTTTTCAGGAATGATGATCGTGAATGTAGAGCCTTGATCGATCTTACTTTCCAAATGGATTTCTCCTCCAAGCATATAAGCCAACTCTTTGGATATTGATAAGCCCAGGCCTGTACCGCCATACTTTCTTGATGTGCTTCCATCAGCTTGTTGAAAAGCTTCGAATATTGCTTCTTTTTTGTCATCAGGAATACCAACCCCAGTATCTGTTATCGAAATAGAAAGAGCTTGTGATGGATCTAAATCTGTTCTCATTAAAGCAGTCTTATCATCAAGCTTATCGAAGCTCACGGTGATACTTCCTTTTGTTGTGAATTTGATAGCATTCGAAAGCAGATTTTTAATAATCTGAGATAATCGTTGCTTATCACTAATAAAGGTTTTTGGAATGTTCTTATCTATTTCAACAGAGAGAGCTAATTTTTTCTTTTCAGCCTGATGTTTGAAATCGAGCATAATTTCCTGTTTAATTTCCTCTGCATTTGTAGGAGCAAATTCAACAGTCATCTTTCCTGCTTCAATTTTGGATAAGTCAAGTACTTCGTTTATTAGCTGTAAGAGATCTTTGCCACTTTTATGAATAATTTCAGCAGATTCAATATCTGATTGGGTTAGGTTCCCTTTTTTATTCTTTGCAAGCATGCCGGAAAGAATCAACAGCGAATTGAGCGGGGTGCGTAATTCGTGCGACATATTAGCTAAGAAGTCTGATTTATACTGACTAGCTTGCTCAAGTTCTTTTGCTTTTAATTCGAGTTCGTCGTGTGTTTGAGAAAGGTTTTGGTTTTGTTTTTCAATCTCATTTTTCTGTAATTCTAACTGATTGCTTCGTTCCTCAAGTTCTTCGTTGGCAACTCGTAACTCTTCTTGCTGAACCTGGAGTCTTTTTTCGTTTTCGGTTAAAATTTTAGTGTGTTCCTCAAGTTCTTCGTTGGCAACACGTAACTCTTCTTGTTGTACTTGTAGTTCATTGGCTTGATCCTGAGTTGTTCTCAATAGGTTTTCAAGACGTTCGCGAGCAATGGATGAAGCAATATTGACCGTTATGGTTTCGTTGGCTGTTTCGAGGAATTTGATTTTTTGAAGCGTAAATTCTTGAATCGAGGCCAACTCCATTACGCCCCATAAATGGTTGTTGAATACCAGAGGAATTAAGAGAATTTCTTTAGGTGAGATTTCACCAGTTCCCGAAAATATTGTGAAATAATCTTTAGGCAGATCTTTAATGTGTTTAATCTCTGTTGAATCAGTAATAGAGCCAACTAATCCATGGCCTTTTTTAATAAATTTGAATTGGTTTTTATCGGGTAAGCCATATGCTGCCTTTAGATTGAAAACTTCATCTCCCTCATCATAAATGTATAAGGCACCAAGCTCGGCATTAAGAAATTTGATTGTAAATTGAAGCGCATTGTTTGCAACTTCAGAGATTTCCTGATCGCCGCGTAATTTTTTATTCAGTTGGTTCAAGCCTGTGCGAAACCAATTGGTTTCTTCATTTTTAATGTGCGAAGCTTTTAGTTGATCAACAATACGATTGAAGGTATGTGTAAATTCATCTTGTTTAGATCTTGGCTTTAATTTGGCTGTATAGTCTCCTTCAGAAACTTTTTGGATATTGTGAATAATGCGCGTGAATCCAAATTGAATTTCATTGAAAGATTGAGTCAATATTCCAAGTTCACTATTGCTTTTATAGTTCAATTTTTTTTGAGGAATCCCCTTGTTGAGAAGCTTGAAACTTTTAGCAAGAATCGCAGCGGGTTTTGAAATTGATCTGTTAATGATATAGGAAATACTCGAAATGAATATAGCAATGAATAGAATAAAAAAGCCAATAATATAGATGAGAGCAGTGTTTACATTATTAGAAATTTGCTCCGTTTCTTTTGCAAAATCACCAAAATGAGTCTTTAGTTCATTAATATCGTTTAGAAGCTCAAAATTGATTTCGCCATCTTTATGATTTTCGATATGTTTTTGGATATGCATGCCAAGATTATACCCATATTTGGCTATTGCTTGATTTTCTTTCAGTCTTTGAGGATTAATTTTATTGAGGAGTTTTAATCGGTCGTAGAGAATATTGACAATTTTTTCTTCGGGGTGATGGCTACTTGGAAAGGCACTATAAAAGAGTGCGATAAAATCTTTTCTGGATAAATTCTGAATATGTTCATCAATACTTGAAAATGTATAGGCCATGGTGTTAGCCTCTTTAATTTTTTTAAGAGATGAAATGTAATAAGTTTTGTCGTTTAAAGCGATATACTTATAATAGTCTTGAAGTCCATTGTTAAAAGTATTGTTATGAATACGATCAGCATTCATAAACAGAGTGAGGACTCGACTGGATTGAAAAAAGAAATTTGCTAAAAAGCCTAAAAGGATGATGCTTATAATTGAAACGACTGTTAGAAGAAATAGTCTGGATTTTATTTTCCAATCTCGAAACTTCGATATAGGCAGATTCATAGCGATTTAATATTGGTTGAATTCTCTCATGTATTATTAAACAAAAATAGTCAAAAATAAAATGAATACACTTTATTTGTAGATGAATCGCTTAATGTAAGTGTTAGATAGAATGTAACTAATAAGCCTAAAAAATAATATGAAAGGTATTGTTTATTATTGATTTAACTGTAGATTTAGATAATTACTAACATATAAAATATTTAACATTAGATGAAACAAATTTTGATCGTATTGTTGTTGGTTTCCAGTTTTGCCGTTTCGGCACAGCATAAAGATTTAAACAAACTCTTTTCTAAAGGAAAATTTGAAAAAGTGATTGAACAAGCTGTTGTAAGACTTGAAAAATCGCCTGACGATGCGATCTTAAATATGATAATCGGCCGAGCGCACGCATCTATGAATCGGTATCAAACAGCAATTCCATTTCTTCAAAAGGGTGTCGAGGCAGAAGAACAAGATTCAGCGGTTAAGGCATGGTGTTTGGCTGAAATGGGTAATGCTTATTACTATACGGGACAGAGGGAAAAAGGATTGGCATATTTGAAAAAGGCCATTGAGATGCAGGCAACCAGGAGTTGTTCACGTTTTGCTCAAAATTGTTTGAAGCGCTTTCAAGAGAACAAATATTTTCAAAAATGGAAAGTTCGAGAAACAGAACACCTTCGTTTTCATTTTCAAGATGAATCTGTAGTTGATAATGTTGAAAAATATATCGCTCAGCACGAAAAAGCTTATCAAGTAATTAATCAATTTTTTAAGGCTGAACTAGGTAAGAAGATTGACTTTTTTGTATGGAAGGATAGGGAAGAGGCTTATGATGTGTTGGGACGCCCTTTAGGTTTTGCAAACTCGGAAAGAAAAATAATAAATGTCTGGTATAAGCAAACTAGGGGATATGAAATTTGCCATATTATTTGTGATGTGGCCATTCAGCCAAAAAAGAAGAGTCTACTGATAAACGAAGGTGTTTGTGTCTATTTAGATCAGACGATTCACAATAAGATGGATGCAGCCAGACAAGTTCTACCCAAGGGAGAATTTCATTTGCTTGAGCTTTGGGAATCACCAACACATTATGAGAGAGATTTATCTTATCCAATGGGTGGTGCTTTTATCGATTTCTTAATCAATAAGGCAGGCCGGGGAAAAATTATTTTGCTGTTGAAGGACCAGACAATAGAGAATGCCGAAAAAATTTACCCTGATTTTAAGAATCTTGTCAAAGTATTTGAAGCTATGTTGGAGGGCTAAGTGTACTTAACCCAGGAAAGCATTCTTAATTTAAGGATGCTTTTTTATTCAAGACGTTATTGCTCAAATGGCTTTGTTTCGGGAAACTCATAATGAAATTGGAGCCTTTATTTAGCTCACTTTCGACCCATATTTTCCCCTGGTGTTTATCAACAAACTCTTTGCAGATGAGTAGGCCTAGGCCCGTGCCTTTTTCATCCATAGTACCTGTTGTCTGTATTTTAGTATCAATTCGGAAGAGTTTAACTACATTTTCAGGGCTCATTCCTATTCCATTGTCTTTTATTGAGATTTTTATCTGTTGATTATTTTCTTCAGTCTTTATTGTTATTTCACCATGTTCAGGAGTGAATTTGATAGCGTTCGAAATCAAATTGCGAAGTAAACTGGTTAGCATGTTATCGTCCGCATAAATCTGCAGACCTGATTCGTTTGAACTTTGGATTTTAATTTTTTTCTGATTGGCCTGATACGAAGCAAACGAAATAGAATCTTCAATAATCGGTTGGAGATTTAAAAGCTCAGGATTAAATGGGATTTGATCAGACTGACTCATGGCCCACTCGAGTAGTTTCTCAAGAAGTTTGTAATTAAGCTTAGCTGAGTGCTGAATATCCTTAATCAAATCAAGCTTGGTTTCATCATCCAGGTCTTCATAACTCATGCTTAAAAGATCGGAAAAACCAATAATAGCATTAAATGGATTTTTAAGATCATGAGCTATAATGGATAAGAATTTATCTTTAGTCAAATTGGCTTCTTGTAATTTCTCAGCCGTTGTGTTAAGTTCCGTTAGGGTTTTGGTTAGTTTGGTTGTGTCGTATCCCACGCCAATGATTAGATCTGAAGAACTGGTAAAGGCAGCCCAGAATTGATTCCTGGGTTCTTTTTCTTTATTAATCACGGTATATTCATGGAATTTCCCATTTGATTTTGAAAGGTGAGTCTTAAAATCGTTAAAGTCAGTCTGGTGCTTTAAGAGGATTTTAAAAGGATTGTCCATGGCTTGAACTTCGGTCAAGGTATAGCCTGTCACTTTTTCACATTCTTTATTCCATAGGCAAATTCTTTTGTTTGCATCAACACCAAGAATCATAATGGGGGCGATCTCGAATAAGGATTTGAATTGCATTTCACTTTTCCTTAATTCTTCATCAGCCTTTTGTT
Organism: Ancylomarina subtilis; assembly: GCF_004217115.1. Lineage (NCBI taxonomy): Bacteria > Pseudomonadati > Bacteroidota > Bacteroidia > Marinilabiliales > Marinifilaceae > Ancylomarina > Ancylomarina subtilis. The sequence goes on from NZ_SHKN01000002.1 coordinate 343,057, forward strand.
TGTCTTCGATAATGCGATTTGTGGCATCAGAAATCGTGTGGAATTCCGAATAGGTTAGTTTCCTTTTATCGATATTGGTATTGGAATAAATGGCTTTCTTTAATTGTCGAATAAAGGTTGTGGTATTTTTCTTGGTTTTGTTGGTTAGGTATCTAAATATCAACAGGATAATTAAATGGTTTAGTATGATGAGAATTAGGATTGTGCTTGCTTTTCTGATTTGAGTCTTTTGCATTTTCTTGATGCTACCATTAATTTCTGCTTCAATCAGACTGAGGTCAAACCACGCACCAATCACCCAGTCCCATTCGGGGTAGGCTTTTACAAAGGATCTGTTTTTGTCTATTTGCCCATTAGCTTCATTTGGCCAATCAAAATTTGTGAAGCCACCATTAGGTCTTTTCGATGCTTCAATTTCAGCCCGAATTAGAGCAAATCCCTTGGCATCTTTAAAATCGATAATATTATCGCCGTTTTTGTATAGTGTTGTATTTGATACAATGACATTACCCTTTGTATCGTTGATGAAAATTTGCTGATTAACACCATATTTGATGTTTTTGATATATTCTATGGCTTCTTTCTTTATGTCTTCTTCAATATCAGGTATGTATTCACCCGTCCCCAGTACAATGTCCAGTGGTTTGAAATATCGCAGATATATAACCGATGGAGAGCTAAAGGATTGGTTTGCGGTAAAAGAAGTAGATTCCCCCCTAATAAAACCTTTCCCTTGTTCTAGAGCGATTCGGATTTCTTCCTGTACGACGGCTTTTTCAGGGGAGTCGGGGAGTTGTAAAAAGTTTGTTCCTTCAATTTCGGGATGAGCTGGGTAGAGAATCTCTTCTCCATTTGTTTTGATCATAAAATAATCACCTCGAATTTCTTTCGACCTAAGAGGACGTAGCGCTTCTCTAGCCATTTGAAGAATGGCTTCTTTGCTATATCTGTTTTTATTGGTTCGATATAAATTTTCAACCAATAAGTAGGCCTGATCAACTCGGTGAATTAAGATGTCATTAACCTGATTAATTCGAATATCTCGACTAATGGCAATATGCTCAATCACCTGATCGACCTCGTTTTGAATTAATTTTTCTTGTGTTTGGATATGGTTTTCTTTACTTAGCTTACTTTGTTTTTCGAACGATTTGTATTCGAAATAAAGAAACAGACCACTTGTTAGGATTGCTGAGAGTGCAAAAAATATAACAACGTATAGAAGAAAGGTTTGGGGTATGGATAGGGTTTTGTTTTTTGGCATAGTATGTCGAGGGTCTACTGAAAAATCAGGCTCTAATCTACAAAAAAAATATATGAATTTTTGTCTTTATTATTGAAAATATATGTTTTGATTGGGAATAGGGTATTCTTATTAGTCTTGCTTGTGTTTCGAGTGGTTTTATTTTGAGAAAAGCAGGTTGTTATGTTTATTAATGGCTTGTTTTTTTATAAATTTGAAAACCTTATATGGTTAAGGAAACTGAAAATATTTTTTTTTGTTAGTCATATCAGATTTTGACTGTTTGTCTTGCTATTATGGCTAGTGAGATTATTGAGAGAAAATTTAGAACGATTTTGATAAATGAAAACGCTTACCGATTTACCCAATATTGGAAAGACTCTTGCAGATAAACTCAATAGGATTGGGATAAAAAATGAGCAAGATTTAAAGCAAGTTGGCAGTGAGAATGCTATAATTAAAATCGCTGCAGTTGAGAAAAGTGGCGTTTGTATCAACATGCTTTATGCTCTTGAGGGTGCTATACAGGGAATTCGATGGCATGGGCTTGATCATGAAAAAAAGGATGAATTGAAAGCGTTTTACAGAATGTTTGAGTTGAGTGAAAAGCTGTCGCAAAGCGAATAATTTAAAAATATGAATAGTATGTCGACAAAAGAAAAGGGTATGGATTTAATTGTTATTTATAGAGGAAACCCAGTTGATTCCGAAATTATAAAGGATGTTTTGAATGATCAGGGAATTGTTGCCAGTTTAAAAAATCAACTGATGAGCAGTATTGCACCTTGGTATGTTTCTGCAGGAGGATTTAATCCTGTAGAAGTTGAGATTTTTGCCAGAGATAAGGAAAAAGCACTTGCCTTGATTGAAGAGTTTAATAAAAATAACCCGGCTGATTAGTCTTTAATCGGTTCGTAATATAAATTAGTGTGAAGCTGTGGTCGCGAGGCCATGGCTTTTTTTGTATGCGATTAAGAAAAGTGAAGTTGGAATTGTGGTTTTACTTGTCCTTTCTAAACGCGTAAAAAATACGCATGTTTACATGATGTTTAGTTGTTGTATTTATTGTTAGTATTTGATTATCTTTTTATTAGTTTATTGTTTTGCATTATTTTTTTTGTTTTGCTTTATATTGTTTTTTATATTTAGTAGTGTTTTGGGGTTAAATCCCGATCTGTCACTTTACAATTAGATAAAGTTTATTTAGTCATGTTTTTGAAGTTGTTTGTGGAAGTTTAAGGTTTGTGTTGTTGAATGGATGTTGGTTGATTAATTAGGTTCTGTTAAGTGTTGATTTGATTTTTTTATTAGCAATTTTTATTAATAACTAACATTCTAAATTATGGACGCATTTTTAGCATTTATTGGATTGTGGCCTGTTAGTTGGGCACCAAAGTATTGGTCTTTTTGTTGGGGACAATTTATTCCCGTAAGTCAAAACCCTTCTCTTTATTCATTAATTGGGGCAAATTATGGTGGTGATGGAAGAAATGATTTTGGCTTGCCTGATTTCAGGGGTAGAGTTCCTGTTGGTGCAGGAGTAGGACCAGGTCTTGCATCGTATCAACTTGGTATGAAGTACGGTTTTGAAAGAATAGTTTTAAATGAAGCACAGATGCCAAGTCATAATCATGAGGCTACTATTAGTGGTTTAGAGATCGGATTTATGGCTAGTGCTTTAGGTGGAACAGAAAGTACTCCTGGTGCAAATAATGCAACAACTTTAGCTGCAACAAAAAAGTCAATGGGAGCAGGGGATTTTCTTTATAATACAGAAAGTCCGACTGTAGAACTTAACGGTGTTTATTCTACAGGTGGAGATGTGTTAGTTTCTGATACAGGTGGTGATCAGTATGTTGAGAATCGTCAACCTTTTACTACTGTTAATTATATTATTTGTATGGATGGTGTTTATCCTCAACGTCCTTAGTTAATTACAGAGAGTGTCTTCTGAGTTGTATTTCTGTATAAGAATTCTCAAGATTAGCTTAATTGACACTCTCTTTTTACCATATGTCTATGAATCAAAATATTAAGATTGGATTTCTTGCACCATACTCTTCAATTTATCCCGACATGGTACCTAGTTTAGTTAGTGGATTTTATTCTGCTATTCCCGAGAAGTACCATCAACTTTTTCAAATATTTCCGGAATATGTTGGTCAGGGTGGAGATAAAGCTACAACAGAAGCCGTAAATAAATTGTTAAATTTCAATAGGGTCGATATTGTTTCTGGCTTTGTGAGTTATAAAGTTTTACCATCTGTAATACCGAGTATTGAAAACAGGCAAAAACTTGGACTTTTTTTTGATGTAGGAGAGTACATCCCTTACACGCATCATATATCCGATAGTGTTTTTAATAATAGTTTCCAGATGTGGCAATCGCAGTTTTCATTAGGTTATTGGGCTCATCAAAAATATGGAGAAAAAGGAGCTGTTATTATGCCAATTTACGATGGAGGATACCATTTGCAGTCTGCCTTTAGACAAGGAGCGATTATGGCTGGAGCTTCAAACATGGATATGTATATACTGAAATATCAGCCTGGAGCTTCTCAGTTGAAAGGTCAGATAGAAGGTTTGTTCGATGAAATAAAAAAAACGCAACCAACATATATTCATTCTCTATTTTGCGGTAGCGAAGCATTAGAATTTTACTATGAATATTGTAAATCAGGATTAAATAATAAAATTCCACTTGTAGTAAGTGCACACATGTCGTCAGATGATATTTTAAATCAAGTAAGTAATCTTGATCTAAATTTATACTCTGCTTCTATGTGGAATTATCATTCAAAAGATAAAGCAAATATCGAATTCAAACATAAAGTTAACCAGTTTGCTGGTCAAAAGCCCGATTTATACACGCTTTTAGGTTATGAAACGGGGTTGGTTTTCGAACGATTAATTCCTGAGTTTCAAAAAAAGGATTGGTCAGAAATTAAAAAACGACTTAAAACAGAAATTATTGATGGACCAAGAGGTAAACGCTCTTTTTTCCTGAATTCAGAATATGCCACTCCATTAATCGATATTGAAAAAATTGGATTTGCAAATAATCAAGTAACGAAAATTGTTATTGATCAGGGTAGAGCTTTGGAATACAATAGTCTAGCTTACGAAAAAATTCATAAGGAAAATGTAAGTGGATGGCAAAATCCATATTTATGCGTTTAATCAAATTAGAATTGCTGTAACTTAAAAAATAGCATTATGAAAAAGGTTTACATTTTTACTTTCCATAAGCAATTAAGAAATTTTTCAGAGTTTACAAAAGGTCTAAGCAAGTTGATTATGATGTCTTTTTTGCTTGCCAGTATGTTGTTTGTTTCAGGTAATGATGCTTCTGCTCAATGTACAGAATCATTCGTATCTAGTAATGATAGTGCTAATAGTATTGAAACTAATGTCGGTCAGAGTTTTACAGCTTGCCAGGATGGTGTTCTTACAAAAGTGCGCGTATTAAGTACAGCTGCATACAGTAATAAGACGCTTACTATTTATGAAGGGGCTGGTTTAATTTCGCCTCTAGGTTCAGTATCAGGTGTAAGTCTCATTATTGCCCCAGATGGTGATTTTACGAGTTTTTCGGAAATAGATGTTTCCTCATTAAATATTTCAGTTACTAATGGAAGTCAATATACCTTTTATTTTGGTTCATCTACTGTTTCTCTCAAGTATGCAAATAGTGATTTTTATGCTGGAGGAACTGCTTATTATGAGGGGAGTGTAATTGGTGTAGCGGACTTCCTTTTTGAGGTGGATATTGCAGCAGGGTCTTCCAACGCCGCTCCCACAGCCACTGCTCCAAGTGCTCCAATTGTAAGCGAAGATGACACAAATGTTGCTTTGGCTGATGATATTCAAGTAGCAGATACCGATGGAGATGACCAGACGGTTACATTTACAATTACAGGTGGTACACTTACTACAGGAACTACAGGCATTATATTTGGTGGCAGTGGAAATGGATCAGCTAGTTTTACAGCAGCCGGTACACTGGCTGCAATAAATACCGCCCTGGATGCTGCAACTTTTACTCCTACACCTAACCTAAACGGGACAAATGCTGGTGTAATTTCGTTTTATGCAAATGATGGTACAGAAAACTCAAATACTGCATCAGTTACTTTTAATATTACAGCTGTTAACGATGATCCAACTATTTCAGGTTTGCCAACAGATATAACAGTTTCGGAGGATATTGCAAGTAATGTCGATCTTTCGGCTGCCACTTTAAGCGATGTTGATGCAGGATTAAACAGTATTGTATTAACTATTTCTGCATCAGCAGGAACTCTTACTGCTGGTTCAGGAGGTTCAGTCACCATTGGCGGTTCAGGTACAGGAACACTTAGTTTAACAGGTTCTGTAGCTAATATTGATACTTATCTAAATACGTCATCGAATATAAAATATACAAGTGCTTCGAATGTAAATGGTAACGATGCTGCTACATTAACTCTAACAGCTAATGACGGAGGTTATACCGGAACAGGTGGAGGAACAGATGTTTCTTTAGGAACAGTTAATGTTGATATAACAGCTGTTAACGATGCTCCAATTATTTCAATTGAGGGATCTGTTTTATCTTATACCGAAAATAATACAGCTATTCAAATTGATGCATCGGCAACTGTAAGTGATCCTGACGGTGATGCCGAATGGAACGGTGGACAACTGGCTATAGAAATAGATTTATATAATGAGGCAGCAGATGAAATTAGCATTAGTGATACCGATGAAGATGGAATAGCAATTACCATTAGCGGAGCCAATATATTTGCTAATGGCACTGACGTAGGAGATTTAGTTCCCAGTGGAGGAGTAGCAACAGGGGGCACGCAACTCGCTATCGGATTTGATTCTGATGCTACAAATGCCATTGTGCAGGAAGTGTTTCAATCTATACGATACAGGAATACTTCTGATAATCCTGGAACTTCAAATCGGGTAATAACCATTGCTGCTTTGGATGCAGTTCTTGCCAGTAAAACTGTTCAACGTACAATTGGTGTTACGGCTGTTAACGATGATCCAACCATTTCAGGTTTGCCAACAGATATAACTGTTTCGGAGGATATTGCAAGCAATGTTGATCTTTCAGCTGCCACTTTTAATGATGTTGATGCAGGAGCAAACAGTATTGTATTAACTATTTATGCATCAGCAGGGACTCTCACTGCCAGTTCAGGAGGTTCAGTCACCATTGGAGGTTCAGGTACAGGAACACTAAGTTTAACAGGTTCTGTAGCTAATATTGATACTTATCTAAATACGTCATCGAATATAAAATATACAAGTGCTTCGAATGTAAATGGTAACAATGCTGCTACTTTAACACTGACTGCTAATGATGGAGGATATACCGGATCGGGAGGAGGAACCGATGTTTCTTTAGGAACAGTGAATATCGATATTACTGCTGTTAATGATACTCCCACTGCTTCCAGTTTCACAGCCTCTTTAATTTATCAGAATACCGCTTATGAATTTTCAACAGCCAATTTTAGTTACTCTGATATTGACAGCGATCCCATTGATCATTTAAGGATAACAGCAGTTCCTAGTAATGGAACATTATGGATTGATTCAGATGCTAGTGAAACAGTTAACGGAGCAGAAATTGCTTTATCAAATAATAGCACTGTTTCAAAAGCAGATTTAGACGCAGGTTATTTAAAATACTTGAATACAACTGGAACATCATCTAGTTTTACATTCGATGTGAACGATGGAACCGACTTCAGTGCTTCTACCTATACTGCTACATTGTCGGTTATACCAGAGCCAACTGTTACACTTAGCTTGGAACCATTATCTACTATGGTCGAAGATGGAGGAACTACGAATGTTAAGGCAACATTATCGCATAGCTTTAATAAAAATGTAACAGTGAATCTTTTTGTTTCAGGAGTAGCAACAGGTTCAGGCACTGATTATACTTTAGCTGCATCATCAATAGTAATATCAGCTGGGAATACCTATAACTCCGTACAACTTACTTCTGTTAGTGATGTTTTAGATGAAGATGATGAAACTGTAATAATTGATATATCAACAGTTATAAATGGTGTCGAATTGGGGACACAACAAGTTACAGCAACAATACTTGATGATGACGCAAAGCCTGCTATTACATTTACTTATGAAGAACAGAATAGTATTGGTGAGTCAGGAATTGTAAATATGACTATTCAAGTATTTCCTGCAAGTGGAAGAGATATATCAATACCATTTTCTGTTAATGGTTCTAGCACAGCTACAATTGGTGCAGATTATTCTATAACAGCAAGTCCTGTAGTTATTCCGGCTGGAGATGATGAAATTAATATTGTTGTTACTATCAATTCAGATGCTATAGATGAAAATAATGAGACTGTTATAGTTGATATTGGTTTAGTTGCTAATGCAATACCTCAGATGTATACTTCACAAACTATAAATATTATTGATGACGATGCTTTACCGACCATTGCATTTAACTCAACTGGTTCAAATGGATTGGAATCAATTAGTAGTGCTAATCTTCAAGTAGATCTTTCATCTGTAAGTGGTAGAGATGTTTTTGTAGATTATGTGGTGACAGGAACGGCTACAGGCGCTGATTATACACTTGCAAATGGAACTTTAACCATAAGTGCAGGGGCAGCATCAGATAATATAACAATATCAAGTATTGTTGATGATTTATTAGACGAAGATAACGAAACAGTAATTGTTACATTATCGAATCCTGTAAATTCAACATTAGGAACAAATACTGTTCATACCTATACTATCAACGATAATGATGCTTTACCGACCATTGCATTTAACTCAACTGGTTCAAATGGATTGGAATCAATTAGTAGTGCTAATCTTCAAGTAGATCTTTCATGTATAAGTGGTAGAGATGTTCTTGTAGATTATGCTGTAACTGGAACAGCAACTGGCGGTGGGACTGATTATACACTTGCAAATGGAACTTTAACCATAAGTGCAGGGGCAGCATCAGATAATATCACAATAGCAAGTATTATAAACGATCTTTTGGATGAGAATAACGAAACAGTTATTGTTACATTGTCGAATCCTGTAAATGCAACTTTAGGAACAAACACTGTTCATACTTATACAATACTTAATGATGATGTCGCTCCGACTATTGAATTTATTGCAACAAGTTCTAGTGGAGCAGAATCAGTAAGTAGTAAAGATTTACAAGTCGATTTATCAGCAGCAAGTGGATTGAATGTTTCAGTTGACTACGCAGTAACAGGAACAGCAACTGGTGATGGGACTGATTATACTCTTGCAAACGGAATATTAACAATAAGTGCAGGGTCAGCATCAGATAATATCACAATAGCAAGTATTATAAACGACCTTTTAGATGAGAATAACGAAACAGTTATTGTTACATTGTCGAATCCTGTAAATGCAACTTTAGCAACAAATAATGTTCATACTTATACAATTAATGATGACGATGCTGCGCCAACAATTGAGTTTAGTTCGACATCTTCAAATGGACTAGAATCGGTAAGTAGTGCCAATTTACAAATTGATTTATCAGCGGCAAGTGGTTTGACTGTGACGGTTGATTATGCGGTAACCGGAACAGCAACTGGAGCTGACTATACTTTGGCAGATGGTACCTTAACGATTGCAGCTGGTGACGCCAGTGATAATATTACCATTGGAAGTATTGTTGATGATCTCTTGGATGAAAATAACGAGACGGTGATTGTGACCCTTTCGAATCCAACGAATGCAACTTTGGGAAGTAACACGGTTCATACTTATACGATTACGGATAATGATGCGACGCCAACAATTGAGTTTAGTTCGATTTCTTCTAATGGCTTGGAATCGGTAAGCAGTGCTAATTTACAAGTAGGTTTATCAGCTGCAAGTAGTTTTGATGTTACAGTTGATTATACAGTAACAGGAACTGCAACGAGTGCTGATTATACTTTAGCTGATGGAATGTTGACTTTTGCAGCGGGCGATCTTAATAAGAATATCACCATTGCCAGTATTGTTGATGACCTGTTGGATGAAAATAATGAGACGGTCATTGTAACTCTTTCAAATCAGACGAATGCCATATTGGGTAGCAACACGGTTCATACCTATACGATTACGGATAATGATGCGACGCCAACAATTGAGTTTAGTTCGATTTCTTCTAATGGATTGGAATCGGTAAGTAGTGCCAATTTGCAAGTGGATATTTCTACGGCAAGTGGTTTAGTAGTTACAGTTGATTATACGGTAACGGGAACTGCAACGAGTGCCGACTATACTTTAGCTGATGGGACTTTGACTTTTGCAGCGGGTGATCTTAATAAGAACATCACAATTGCCAGTATTGTCGATGATCTGTTGGATGAGAATAATGAGATGGTTATTTTGACCCTTTCAAATCCGACGAATGCAACCTTGGGAAGTAACACGGTTCATACCTATATGATTACGGATAATGATGCGACGCCAACAATTGAGTTTAGTTCGACATCTTCGAATGGCTTGGAATCGGTAAGTAGTGCCAATTTGCAAGTGGATATTTCTACGGTAAGTGGTTTAGTAGTTACAGTTGATTATACGGTAACGGGAACTGCAACGAGTGCCGACTATACTTTAGCTGATGGGACTTTGACTTTTGCAGCGGGTGATCTTAATAAGAACATTACCATTGCCAGTATTGTCGATGATCTGTTGGATGAGAATAATGAGACGGTTATTGTGACCCTTTCAAATCCGACGAATGCGACCTTAGGCAGTAATACGGTTCATACTTACACGATAAATGATAATGATGGTATCCGAGTAGTGGATTTTAATTCGACATCTTCAAATGGATTAGAGTCGGTGAGCAGTGCTGATCTGCAAGTGGATCTTTCGGCAGCAAGTGGTTTAACTGTTACAGTTGATTATACGGTCACGGGAACTGCAACGAGTGCCGACTATACTTTAGCTGATGGGACATTGACTTTAGCAGCGGGTGATCTTAATAAGAACATTACCATTGCCAGTATTGTCGATGATCTGTTGGATGAGAATAATGAGACGGTTATTGTGACCCTTTCAAATCCGACGAATGCGACCTTAGGCAGTAATACGGTTCATACCTATACGATTACGGATAATGATTCGAGACCAGTTATTACATCAAGTCAGAGCTTTGCAATAGATGAGGATATTTCTAATGATGAAAGTGTTGGAATTATCTTGGCAACTGATGCTGATACAGGGACCATTTTAAGTAGTTGGTCAATTGTTGATGGAAATGTTGAGGCCATATTTGCAATCAGTTCTACTACAGGTGAATTACGTGTTGTTGATAATACAAAAATTGATTTTGAAAAGGTTGAATCTTATACATTGGGTATTATGGTTAGTGATGGTATAAATACCTCCACTGTAGAAAATGTGAATGTTAATGTCGTTGATGTTAATGATAATAAGCCTTTAGTAATAGAAAATCAAAGTTTCTCAGTTAATGAGATGGAGGCCAATAATACGAGTTTAGGAATGGTTTTAGCATCCGATAATGATTCAGGAACAGCCCTTAGTAAATGGAAAATAATGTCGGGAAATTCCGTCGGTATTTTTGGAATCAATTCTTCAACAGGAGAACTCCGTATTTTTGATAATACAAATTTGGATTTTGAAAGAACGAATCATTATACTTTGGGTATTTGCGTGAGTGATGGCAAGAATATCTCGGCGATAGAGGACGTTTTTGTGACGATTATTGATGTGAATGAAAGACCGATTGCTAATGCTGGAGAAAATCAATTTGTGCCCAATAATTCGAGGGTGGAACTTAATGCGTGGCATTCCTATGATCCGGATGGAGATTATTTAGACTTTGTTTGGTCTGCACCTGAAGGGATCGAGTTATCAGATGTTCATGATCCTAAACCGACCTTTATGTCTCCGAATGTGCTTGTTTTGACTGATTTTGTTTTTAAGCTTATTGTCAATGATGGCGAATTAGATTCAGAAGAAAGTTCAGTGGTTGTAACTGTTGATAATGTGACCGGAATTGAAGAGATCGATAGTGATCCCGTGAATGTCTCTTTGTATCCGAATCCTTCAAAAGGCGCTTTTTATATTGAATTAAATAAGCGTCCTACTGATGGTGCTGCCCTTGAATTGATTAATCTGAGTGGTAAGCTTATTTATAGTCAGAAACTTTATGAGAAGAAAACGTACCTAAATTTATCACTCAAATCAGGAATGTATTTCTTAAAAGTTGAGCTGGATAATAGAACTGTCATGAAGAAGATTATTATCGAATAAGAGTCTGTTTTTTTAGATCGCCCTGCTCAATAAGCAGGGCGATTTTATGTATTGATTAAAAGGGCAAAGGATTAATTATAAACTTCACCTCCGGCCTCTATAAATTCCTGACGTTTCTTTTCTTTTTTTGCAGCCATATCCCGTACATCGCGACTGGCTTTCATAGAGCAGAAATGTTCGCCGCACATGGAGCAAAAGTGTGATTGTTTTGAACCTTCATCAGGAAGGGTTTCATCGTGGTATTTCATTGCTGTCTCCGGATCCAGAGAGATGCAGAATTGATCTTTCCATCGGAATTCGAAACGGGCTTTACTCATGGCATTGTCCCGAACCTGAGCACCAACAATACCTTTTGCCAAATCAGAAGCATGAGCGGCAATCTTGTAGGTAATCACGCCCGTTTTAACATCGTCTTTATTAGGCAATCCCAGATGTTCTTTCGGAGTCACATAGCATAGCATGGCAGTTCCTAACCATCCAATCATGGCACCTCCAATAGCAGATGTTATATGGTCATAACCCGGAGCAATGTCGGTGGTGATAGGGCCTAAGGTATAGAAAGGGGCATTGTGGCAATACTTCTCTTGCAGTTCCATATTCTCCTTGATTTTATGCATGGGTACATGCCCGGGACCTTCAATCATTACCTGAACATCTTTATCCCAGGCGCGTTGACAAAGTTCGCCTAGTGTTTTCAATTCAGCGAACTGAGCCTGGTCGTTGGCATCGGCAATGGAACCAGGACGTAAAGCATCACCTAAAGAGATGGCTATATCGTATTTGGCCAGGATGTCACAAATTTCATCGAAGTGGGTATACAAAAAGCTTTCCTGGTGATGGTACATACACCACTTGGCCATAATGGCACCTCCACGGGACACAATACCTGTGGTACGGTTGATGGTGTGGCGAATATGACGCCAAAGCAGGCCAGCGTGAATGGTAAAGTAATCGACCCCTTGTTCGGCTTGTTCAATCAGTGTTTCACGGAAAATTTCCCAACTTAAATCTTCGGATTTACCTTTTGTTTTTTCAAGAGCCTGATACAAAGGCACCGTTCCTACCGGTACGGGTGAGTTACGAAGAATCCATTCGCGAGTTTGATGAATATTTTCTCCGGTACTCAAATCCATAATGGTATCTGCTCCCCATCGGAAAGCCCAAACGGATTTGTCTACCTCTTTTTCGATACTGGAATCAACCGGCGAGTTTCCGATATTGGCATTGATCTTGGTTAAGAAATTTTTACCAATAATCATAGGTTCACTCTCTGGGTGGTTGATGTTGGCTGGAATAATGGCACGACCACTAGCCACTTCTTCGCGTACAAATTCGGGCGTAATCAGTTTTTCGCCTTTTTGCAGTTGGTCTTCACTTAACCCCTGATTTTCACGAATTGCAACATACTCCATTTCAGGGGTTATAATGCCTCGTTTTGCGAAGTACATTTGGGTTTGGATGATTTCTTTTTTGCGGCTTTCAATCCACGGCTGTCTGATCTTGTCGATACCTTTATTCAGATCGATTTCAATACTTGGATCGGTGAATGGACCTGATGTATCATAAACCGTTAGTGGTGCATTTTCTTCAAGTGTATCATCTGAATTTCGTGTTGGACTTAGCTTAATTTGACGCATGGCAACATTGACGCCGTCCATTTTACCTTTGATATAAATTCTTTCTGAATTTGGGAATCCATCCCTTGATATCAGTTTATTAATGTCTGTTTTATTCATCGTATATTTTTGTTTAGTATTCATTTTTTACTTTTCAGTTATCGGTTTTCAGGATATCACCTTTAAATTTGAATAACTTTATCCTTTACCCTTTTAAACCTTTAGCCTTGTTTTCCAATTTTTAGTTTTTGACTGCTTAAGTCCATAGCGTTATAGAGCAGTAGTTCTCCATCGAGTATCTTGCCAATTCCTGTAATGATTTTAATGGCCTCGGTTGCTTGTATAAGGCCAATTAAACCAGGTACGACAGGAAGTACGCCGATTTTTTTTCCATCTGTAAGAGGAATTTGATCCGGTGCTTCAGGATACAAATCGCTGTATTGAGTTTTAGTTCTGTAGTTAAAAACAGAAACTTGTCCGCCGTATTCAAATACAGAAGCAAAAATCCAGGCTTTGTCAGCTTTTTGTGCCGCACGGCAAATGATGTAGCGGGTTTCAAAGTTGTCACAGGCATCAATAATCAGGTCGTACTTTTTAAATAAGGCAACAGCATTATCCTTTGTTAATCTGTAATTGAAACAGTCAATCGTGATATTTGGGTTCTGTTCTTTCAATTTTTGTGCGCTGACTTCAACTTTATATTGCCCCTCGTCGCTTTCATCATACATGATTTGTCGTTGCAGGTTGCTCACTTCAACGATATCACCATCCATGATGCCTATCCGCCCGACCCCGGTTGAGCAGAGATATTTAAGCAGAGGAGAGGCTAGTCCGCCGGCTCCAATCACAAGAACACTCGCATTCTTTAGTTTGATTTGTGCCTCTTCTCCAAAGTCAGGAAGTATGATCTGGCGTTGGTATCGATCCCGTTCTTTATCGCTTAGTTTATATGTGTCCATAGATTATTTAATTTTCTGTAAAAGTCCAATAATTCAAAAGTCAAAATGGTCATTCATTTATTGTTGTCAGTTTCGAAAATCAGTTTAATGAACTAATCTGTGATATTTTGTGTCATCTGTGGTTTCCAATTCTTTTTACTTTATCCTTGTTCTACTTTTAACCTTATTTTCCCTTGTTACATATACCTGTCCCAGTCCTTCCAAACAGCCTCGTATTTTTTCTCGTGCAACATGCTTTCAATTTCTTGAGGACTTCGTTGATCCGAAACTTCGAATTGTTCCAGGGCTTTGGTGTGTACCGCATAGCCACCAGGTTCTGTTTTTGATCCTGCACTCATGGCTGTTATGCCAAGTTTGAAGACATGATCGCGAAAAGTGGGTGATTCCCGGGTTGAGAGTGAGAGTTCGACTTCCTGATTCAGAATTCTGAAGGCACAAATGACCTGTAATAGCTCCCTGTCAGAGATCGCCATGTTAGGCTGAAAACCTCCTGCATTAGGACGCAAGCGTGGAAAGGAGATTGAATAGCGAGACTGCCAATATGTTTTTTCCAAATAGGATAGATGAAGAGCAGTATGCCAGATATCCGAACGCCAATCTTCTAAGCCGATAAGACAACCCAAACCGATTTTATGAATGCCTGCTTTACCCAGTCTGTCAGGTGTTTCAAGTCGATATTGAAAGTTTGCTTTTTTTCCGGCAGGGTGATAGTTTTTGTAATTTTCCTGGTGATAGGTTTCTTGATAAACGTAAACGGCATGTAATCCTGCTTGTCTCAGTTGCTGATATTCTTCGGTACTCATGGGTTGTACTTCCACCGAAATTTGGGCAAAATGAGGACGCAGTAATTCGATAGCTCCCATCAGGTAGGTAAAACCAGCTTCCTTTTGATGTTCGCCAGTGACTAAAAGGAGGTGTTCGAAGCCCATTTGTTTAATGGCCATAGCTTCTTTTAGAATCTGATCTTCGCTAAGGGTTACGCGTTCAATTTTGTTTTGATGACTGAATCCACAGTACACGCATGAATTTGAACAAGTATTGGAAAGGTATAAGGGGACATAAAGTTGAATGGTTTTACCAAAACGCTGTTGTGTCGCCAGCATACTTTTCTGAGCCATTTGCTCCAAAAAGGGAGCCGCTGCAGGAGAAATCAAAGCCTTGAAGTCTTCCAGTCCACATTGGGTTTGATTAAGAGCATGCAAAACATCTTGCTCCGTTTTAGCATAGATGCTGTCCTTAATTTGTTCCCAGTCGTATTGTTTTAAGGTGTCAAAAAAACTCATGCTTATAAGTTTAGAAATGAGGTTAGAGGACTGCTGGCTTCTGCTTGGTTGAGTTGTGTACCCAGTTTGGCCTCAAAAGCTATTCGACCCGCTTGAACGGCCAGTTTGAACGCTTCAGCCATTTTTATCGGATCATTTGCAACAGCAATAGCCGTATTGACAAGCACAGCATCAGCACCCATCTCCATGGCTTCGGCAGCATGACTGGGTGCCCCAATGCCTGCATCAACTACGACAGGAATGTTTGCCTGTTCAATAATAATCCTAATAAATTCACGTGTAATGAGGCCTTTATTGCTCCCGATTGGTGAACCCAGAGGCATCACGGCAGCAGCACCCGCTTCTTCAAGCTGTTTGGCCAGAATGGGATCGGCCTGCATATAGGGCAGAACGATAAACCCCTTTTTTGCCAACTCTTCACAAGCTTTTAGTGTTTCTATAGTATCAGCAAGTAAATATTTCGGATCGGGATGAATTTCAAGTTTGAGCCAATTGGTTTGCAGGGCTTCTCTTGCCAGTTCTGCCGCAAATACGGCTTCTTTTGCTGTTCGTACGCCAGATGTGTTGGGCAATAATCTAAAACGATTCGGATCGATATGCTTCAGGATATCGTCTTCCGGGTTCTGAATATCCACTCTTCGCAGAGCAGTGGTGACCATTTCGCTGCCAGAGGCAATCAGAGCTTCTTCCATAAGTTGATTGGAACTGAATTTTCCGGTTCCAAGAAAAAGCCGGGAATTAAATTCCTGGCCCGCAATTGTTAGTTGTTGCATAACGGATTTATTAGTTGTTTAAGGTAGTTTGTTGTTGTTGAGATGAGATTTTCACTTGATGTAATGGCTGAGGATAAAGCAATACCATGCAGACCACTTTCCACAAGATCGGAGACGTCTTCAATATTGATTCCGCCGATGGCAACAATAGGCAAATGGATGTTTTCAATTTGGCACTGCTCTATGATTTGCTTGTAGCCCTTGAGCCCTAAAACAGGAGCTAAGTTCTTTTTGGTCTGCGTAAAACGAAAGGGACCCAAGCCGATGTAGTCGACACCTGACTGGTGTAGTTGGCGGATATCATTTATATCATTGGCCGTTCCGCCAATAATGTATTCACGTCCCAATAGTTTTCGGGCTGTGACGGGAGATAGATCAGCCTTACCCAGGTGAACGCCGTGGGCACCGATTTCTTTTACCAGATGTGCATGATCATTTAGGATAAGTTTTGCTTGATACTGATGACATATATCGGCTGCTTGCTTGCCCATTTTTAAAATATCTTCATCTGATTTATTTTTTAGACGAAGTTGAATCCATTTGGCACCTGCCTTGCACACCTGTTGGATTTGTTCCAATTCGTTCAGTTTGGAAAAATCGTTTGTGATGAATTGAAAATCTGAAATTGATGTGTTTTTTATCATCATTTTACTATTTGCTTGAATCTCATAAAAACGTTTGGAGACCAGTTCCGGACTAAGATGATTGCCTTCCCAAATACTTCCCAAAAGCGCACAACCCATAAATCCCAAATCCAAACAATCCTGAATATTTGTTTGGTCTATTCCGCCCAGAGCGATGCAGTTTTTAATTTCAGGATGATCCTGAAATAAAGTTTGGATCTCGTTGGGGTAGAAAGCAGAAGGGTAGCCTTGTTTAGAGATTGAATTGTAAATCGGACTCAAAAAAACATAGTCGTGCGTTTTGTAGTGGTTTAAAACTTCAAGGGGCGTATGGCAGGATCTGCTCCGGCTTATATTTTGACGTTTTATTGGATATTCATCTGTTTGATGGACGCTTTTGAAATGAACTCCTCCCAGATAGAATTCTTCAGCCAGAATATGGTGCTGATGCAGAATCACACGTGAATGGTATTGCTTTGCTAAGCTATGAAGCATGTGCTTTAATTCATTGATTGAAGCATGTGGTTTCCGAACATGTAGCCTCTGAAGTCCCGATTTAAAAAGGGCTTCCCAAAGGCGAACTTCATCCGGAAGGATTTCTTCAGGTGTAATAACTATAGGTGTCATAGGATTTTGAGATTAGTTTTGTTGAATAATAGATTAACCGCCTTGTGTGGCGCGAATCAACAAAACCTTATCATCTTCCTTTATCAGATGTTTATCCCATAGAATTGAGGGGATAATTTCTTGCCCTATGGCAACGGCTATGCCTTTGGGGGATGTATTGAGCTGGCAAAGCAGCTTTGAAATACTTGAGGCATCAGCGATATCGATGCTTTCATCATTTACATAAACCTTCATACGAGTTAGTTTTGTAGTAAATGAGAAGAGGCTTAAGCCAATGCTTGATATTCCTACGTCGGTATGATCCGAATCAGGTTATGAGGGTGTGATCTCAGCCCATAGGGCACCCCTTATCAATTACTATATTCAAAAAAAAATGTGTGTTTTACAGAAGGCTGGTAAACTGAAATCAGAATGATATTAACTCCCTTCGTCGGCATTATCCGCATCAGGTTCTTAAGGGTATAATCTCAGCCTGTTTTAATACCGATTAGCAATCAG
The DNA here is from genome assembly GCF_004217115.1 of Ancylomarina subtilis. Classification (NCBI taxonomy): domain Bacteria; kingdom Pseudomonadati; phylum Bacteroidota; class Bacteroidia; order Marinilabiliales; family Marinifilaceae; genus Ancylomarina; species Ancylomarina subtilis. Next base: position 360,975 of record NZ_SHKN01000002.1, read on the forward strand.
CTAGGTTTACTTTTGCTTTAAACTCAAGTTACTTGTCTGATTGTCTATCGGAATTATACCATAAAAAAAGTGAATTAAATATCACAAGTTTAAATGAAATGGTATAAGGCACCCCCGTAAAACGTTGTCAAATGTATGGAAATATTTTAATAATAAAAGCCTAAACGGACTTCGTTCCGTATTATTTTTTTGAAGAGTCAGAAGAGGGAGATGTTTTCTTTTTAATTTGAGTAAGCTCCATTTTACGGATTCGGGCACGAATAGCCCCTTTGGTTCTGTTTAATTTGATAGCGATTTCTGAAACCGGGACACCATCGAAAAAAAGGTTAATCATGTCATCATCATCTTTTCTACTCCATGGCTTGTAGGCTTCCTTATTTTCTTTTTTTATTTGCTTGATCTTATTAAAGTCGTCCTGATTCATTTTGTTTTTTTTTATGTGATTATCTGGATTCCGATTGTAAAGATAGTTAGAAGTATTTAGTTTAAAACTTTGGATTGTTCCAGGCTTAATAAAAGCTTTGATGATAAATATAAAAGGAGTTTTTTGTCTTGTATTATGTTGTTAATGAATTGTTATCTTCTTTGGAGATATGTTTACTAAATTATAAATTTGATGTTCAATAAATGAAACAATAAATATTTAAACCTAAATCCTAAAATTGATGAAGTATCTAAGTTTATTAGCCCTGGTCCTGGTGTTTATGTCATGTAATTCAACGCAGTCTGGTTCGAAAAAACAGAATGCAGAGCAACAAGTTATCAGTCAGGTGAAATCAGCAACACTCAGTATCGATCAATTAATGACGGTGGCTGCAGATAAGGTCGGACAAGAGGTTTGTTTCAAAGGTTTGGTCAATCATGTGTGTGCCCATTCCGGAAAACGATGTATTTTGAAAAATGCGGAGGGAAATTTGTCTATCCGAGTTGAAGCGACGGGAGATCTTGAAGGTTTTAATAAGGAAATCGCGGGTAATGATTTGGTGGTGACCGGTATTCTTCGTGAGAAAAGATTAGCCACGAGTGAAATTGATGAGTGGGAAATGCAAGTGAAAGAAAAGTCTAAAAGTGAAGAAGGCGGGAAGCATTGCAGTTCAGAGATGGCAAACATTAAGGAAATGCGCGATTGGATGAAAGCCAACAACAAAGATTATTATGCCATTTATTATGTAGACGGAACAGATTATGAAGTTGTGGAGTAAGAAAGCTATACGTAAGTGGTTAAGACTGACTCATCGTTATCTGGGGTATTTCTTTGTGGGAATCACTCTTATTTATGCCATATCGGGCATTATCCTGAATCATAAAAAAAAGGGTGAAGATCCGGCTTATAAAACCGAATATATCAGTTATCAATTAAGCTCCGGTCTTAGTCCGAATCAAGTGACAGCGTATTGGAATGAGAATATATCGGATTATGCTTTAAACAGAATTATACCCGAATCCGAATCATACAACCTCTACTTAAAGGGTGGTTTGGGAACCTACAACCCGATGACCGGGGAGTTAAATTTTGAGGTTTATCAGAAGAAACTATGGGTGTTTTTCATTAATAAGCTGCATTACAATAGTAAATTAGGATGGACACTAATGGCCGATATATTTGCCATTGCCATGCTCATATTTGCTCTTTCAGGCATGTTGATGGTGCCAGGTAAAAAAGGCATTCGTGGAATAGGGAAATGGCTTATTGCCATTGGTATTGTTTTGCCATTCCTGTTCTTCTTGTAATTAATGACAGACAATTTGAGAAAAGCTTATCAAAGGCAAATTGCTTTTGATGAGCTTTTTGTATTAAGATTAATAGGTGTTTGTTATTTTGATTGAATTTAAATTAGGTCTGTCCGATTTTATTGAATAGCTGATTATTTCTTTAATGTGTGAAATGTCTACACCCTGTTTTGTTCTTATTGCTTTGTGTTTGATTGTTTTATGATGTGTTTTTAATTAACTTCAATATGCGTTTAAGATTACATAATACATTGGTTTGGTATTTCTCTTATGTCATTATTTTGTTTTAAAGCCTGGCATAACAGATGTCCACTCATAAGTAAACTTGTAATTCTTGAATCTGTTAGAAGGAACAAGAAGCTCATTGGTCTTATGTGTCTGATAAGTTTAATTGGGTTTCGATTTATTCATTAATCAAATTCATTAAAATGGTTACAGAAGAACAAATTACCACATGTAAAGCGCAGGTTGCTGCAATTCCTGATGAAAAAATTGTAGTGCCCAACATGCCATGCAATGTTTACCTTGCCGAAACTGAAACCCTTGAAACCTGGGCCATGCAGGATAAAGAAAAGCTGGCTACGGCTGGCGTTAGCGAAGAACGAATTGCTGAAATAGCTGTGCGGGCCACAGTCCTTCGGCAATACCAAGCCGATTGGATTATTGTGCGCCGAACCGGTAAAGACGCCGAAAAAGAGTGGAAGGCCTTTGCTACGGGCGCTTACGATTTATGTAGCGAAATGAAACATGCCTTTAAATATGCATTCAGAAATGAGCCCGAGCTTTTGAGACGTGTGGATGAGATTGCTGAAGGCACAGGTGATGCTGATATGATTCAGGATTTAAAAACCTATTCGAAATTAGGTCTAAAACATCAGGATTTGCTTACACCTATTGGTTTTGATGTAGCCAAGTTGGATGCGGCAAGTACGATGTCGGATGAAGGGGCTAATTTGCTGGCTGAGGCCAATGGGAGCAAGTTAAAAGGCAATGTGCAGAAGGTTGCTCGCGACAAAGCTTATACTCACCTAAAAGAAGTGGTGGATGAAGTTCGCGCCTGTGGCAAATACCTTTTCTGGAAAGACAAAAAACGTTTGGTAGGCTACGAAAGTTCTCATTGGAAGAGCCAAAATGCCAGACGCAAAAAAGATGAAATAGAAGAAGTTATCGTTGATTAATATAAAGCTCAATTAAAAGAACTCTGCGTAAGCGGAGTTTTTTTTACGCCTAAAATTAAATGATCATGTTCCCATATTGATGGTCATGTTCATTTTTTAGCCTCACATGTTACTATTTTTCTGGTCATGTCAATATTTTACTTTTCATGTTACTTATTTAATGCCCATGTTCAACATAACGACCGAAAACCCAACATGGCAGCTTATTTTACGACATGAGTACATAAAATATGACATGGTAAGTCTGTTGTTAACATGACGGCCTTAAAGTTGACATGGGAGCTTTTGTTTTAACATGGGGAGGAATAACTGAACTTTTGTACTAAGTGATATACAAGGATTCTATTTCTGAAATCAATTGTTGGCTGTGTTAAGTATTAGTTGTCTGGTAGTTATCAATTTTGTAACTTGTTGGGACTTTGATTTATATTTCGATAATTAGGTTGTTTTTTCGAGAGATAAAAATGCTTGAACATTATTATATATCAGTTAAACTATCGCATGATAATAGATGTGAAACTTAATAAAACTGGAATCATGAAGAAACTCTTACTCGTGTCGATTATTGTAATCTTTTACTGTTGTAGCAAAGAAGATAGTACTTCTAAGATGGAAAATTTAGTCGTTTATTCTTACTATACTACAGCAATAGGTGAATATCCATATGATAATTTGTATCCTGCCTCAGATGGTCCGATAACATCAGCTGATTTTTATTTTTTCAATGCAAAAGATATTGTTGTTCCTATACAAAAGGATATTATAACAATTGATAATCTTACTGATTATTCCGATTATAAATCAGAGGTGGTTGGTCTTTTAGAAACTCAAGGGAAGTTGAAGCTATCCAATGGTTCAGTTGTTAATTCTATACAGATCGATATTCGCAATTTAGATAATGGTACGTATAAAAGAGGTTATGCGAGTACAGTAGTAGATGCTCATAATGATGATGAATGGAATGATGTTCTGACTAAAAATGCGATATCCTTATCTATAGGAGAATATTTGGTGGTAGTTATACATGGTGGTCATCCCTATTATTGTAGTGAAGGCTATTCCTATAAAACAATCACTATTACCAAAGATATGCCAACTTCAGATAGGTATATAACTATTGTTTTTCCATGGGACATGCATTATAAAGGGTATTTCGATTGGATCGATAATGATGGCTTTTATAATTAAGAAATTCTATACTGTATTAATAGAGGAGTAATATAATTGATGTTTAATTAAAAGAATTGTAGATATGAACTCGAGTTGTCAAGATATGTGGGAAACTTATTCAATTGAAATTGAAAAGTTAGAAATCCTACGAACTCAATGGTATAAACATATTACTCTTTTGGTTTCAAGTTTATTTGGAATACTAATCTCTTTAAGCCCTCTTGTTAATGAGGAGAGAAGTTCGGTTATAATATTTGTTATAGCATTAACCCTTTTAGGATTAACAATACTTTGTTTTTTGTTGAAATTATTTGGACAGATATTGACAATAAAAAAAGCAATATTGCGATACCACGATGAAGCTTCTGAGGCAATTAAAAAAGGAAAACTTCTTCCTAATGTTTTGGTTGAAGAGAGCAAGCTTTTTATTCGTGTTGAATATTTTGGATACCTGACATTTCTTGGTTCGATTTTTATGTTGATATTATTTTTGTGGCTTACCTATCTATAGGGGATTATTGATTCTCTTTTATAATAAATGAACGAATAATTATTTTTAGTATGATTTTTTACAAAATGTTGGATATAAATTAAGAATGGTAATTATAATCTTAAAAAGGATAATATTATGATAACAATATTATTAAATCTTCTTTTTGTGTTTTCATTATTTGTTAATGGTTATTCTCAAAAGTATAACCTACCAATAGACTCAAATGGAAATATTGTCTTCAAAGAGGTAATTAATAGTAATCTGTCAAAAAGCAAGCTCTATTCAAACGCCCAGGAATGGATTGCAAAAACATTTGGGGATTATAAAAAAGTGATTCAATTCGAAGACGAAGTGAATGGAAAATTAATATTGAAAGGGGTAAATAATGTTAAGCATTTTGTTGAAGTGCATATAGCTGGAATTCATATAATAAATAGAGAAACAATTAAGTTTACATTAACCATTGAGTGTAAAGAAAATAGATACAGATATATAATGGATAATATTGTTGTGTCCTTACATAATGATGGAGAGACTTGGGACAGTTCAATTTTTGAAAGAATAAATGATATTAAATCGTCAAAAAATAAGATTGAAAGACTTAATCAAGAATTGGAGGATTTAAAAAAGATAGACACATCGTCTTATAAAAGAAAGCAGTTGAAAAGGTACCACTGCGATGTGAGCAATATAGAGAAACAAATAAAATACGCAACTTCAGGGATAGAAAGCAATACTAAATTTATTGATTCTGAATTGGAGGCAATAAACACAATATTACCATCACTTAAAATTGCAATGTCAAAAAAAGATGATTTCTAATAAGGGAATATATTCATGCTTTGTAGGTGTCTGCAAACCAATAATCCTGGATAAATGAAATATGTCAGACAAATTTAAAGGACAATACAGAATAGAATCTGCTCGTTTGCAAAATTGGGATTATTCGAATGCCGGCATGTATTTTATAACTATCTGTACGGCGAATCGGGAGCCTTTTTTTGGAAATATCAGGAATGGGCTGATGCAATTGTCTGAAATAGGGAAATTGGCTGAAATATATTGGCATGAAATCCCATTGCATTTTCCATTTGCAGCCATCGATGAATTTGTTGTGATGCCCGACCATATTCATGGTATTATCATTATCAGTAAGCAGGATGATAATGGATTGTGTTCTGATAGAGACGCGATTAATCGCGTCTGTACGGATGTAGGAGGCGTTACAGGCATTAAAAATCCGATGTTATCGGATAATTTATCGAGAATCGTCAGATGGTATAAAGGCCGAGTATCGTTTGAATCGAGAAAAATTCATGTCGATTTCATGTGGCAATCGCGATTTTATGATCATATCATTCGAAATGATGAAGCCCTGCAAAGAATCAGAAATTATATTCGAAATAATCCGTTAAAATGGTCGGGAAATCAGCAAGGCGATTAATCGCGTTTGTAATGGATCAGCATATAAAAAAAACAGCCAGCTCGATAGGTCGAACTGGCTGTTTTTTCTTGTGTGCGCAGGGCACGATCATATGGGGATTTAGGTTATTTCTGAAACGAGGTACGAATATAGTACAATATTTTAAATAACCTAGTTTTTTGTTAAACAATTCCGGAGAATCCCATAAAGGCCATTGCAAGTAAACCTGCTACAATTAGCGCTGCGGGTGTTCCTTTCATTCCTTTAGGCAGATCAATTAGATCCAGATGTTCGCGAATACCGGCAAATAATACAAGAGCTAAACCAAAACCAATGGCAGTTGCCCCTGAGAATACAACGGCTTCTAAAAGGTTGTAATCTTTCTGAATGGTCATGATGGCTACACCCAAAATGGCACAGTTTGTTGTGATCAGCGGAAGAAATACACCCAAAGCCTGATAGAGTGGAGGACTTACTTTTTTAAGGATGATCTCAACCAATTGCACCAATGCCGCAATAATCAAAATAAAGGTGATGGTTTGCATAAAACCGATACCAAAGGCATCCAATACAAATTTTTGAATCAGGTAAGTCACGATAGTCGCCAATATCATAACAAAGGTTACGGCTCCTGTCATCCCTACGGCTGTTGATATTTTTTTCGATACCCCAAGGAATGGACAAATTCCAAGGAATTGTGCCAATACAACGTTATTAACGAATATGGCTGATATAATAATTAAAATATATTCCATGATTAGTTCTCCTTAAGCTTTTCTTAATCGGTTAATAATTGCAATCAGATAACCCAATGCCAGGAAAGCACCTGGTGCCAGGACAAATACTAGCATGCCATAATTTTCGTTGAATATGCTGATGCCGAAAACTTTTCCGCTACCCAACAATTCACGAACCGATCCTAAAATTGTTAATGCCATAGCGAACCCCAGTCCCATTCCTGCACCATCGATAATAGAAGGTATAATCTTGTTTTTTGAAGCAAAGGCTTCTGCACGTCCCAATACAATACAGTTTACTACAATCAGAGGAATAAACACACCCAATTGTTCGTGTAGAGCTGGTACGAAACCTGCCATTACCAAATCAACCATGGTAACAAAAGAGGCGATGATAACTATAAAAGAAGGAATCTTCACCTTATCTGGAATTTGATTACTTACTAAAGAGATAACTAAATTCGACATGATAAGAACGAAAGTTGTTGCCAAGCCCATTCCCATACCATTGATTGCCGATGAGGTGACACCCAATGTAGGACACATTCCAAGCAGCAGTACAAATACTGCATTCTCTTTGAAAAATCCTTTTGAAAAATTCTGCCAGTTATTCATGACTTGTGTCCTCCTTCGTTTTGGTTTTCATATACTCGTTGTAACCCTTTTGTACGGCATCCAGAAATGCACGAGAGCTGATGGTTGCTGCTGTAATCGCATCAATATCTCCACCGTCTTTGCTCACAGTAAATTTTGTTGTGCCGGGGTTTTTATTGATAATACTGCTTTTTTGTTTGGCAGGATCTGTTGGCTTAAACCAAGTTCCCATTTTTGTACCCAAACCAGGTGTTTCCTTGTGTTCTAGTACCGAATAGTTATTAATTGTACCATCGGGTAGGAAACCGACCATAACCCAAACATAGCCAGCGAAACCTTGTGTAGTATAGGTTTTAACGGCTGTTCCAACCAGCTTACCCTCTTTAGTAGCAGGATAGAATTCCAGTTTATCGCCACCAGGCATCTCTACTTCAGACATTTCGTCGCTAGGGTTGTTGTCGAAAGCAGGAACAACTTCTTTAATTGCTTTTAATTTTTTTGCCAGCTTAGCTGCGGCAATTGGTTCTTTGGTTAGTTCGTATAGTCCACCCAAAGCAGCTGATGCTACCAGTGTTATTATAAACAACACCAGAACCATATTTGTAAATGTAGATTCTTTTTTACCAGCCATGATTATTTCCTTTTTTCGCCGAAACGCTTAGGTTTAACAGATACATTAATTAGTGGTACAAATCCATTCATAATAAGAATTGCGAATGATACCCCTTCCGGGTAAGCTCCGAATACACGAATCACAACGGTTAGAATACCAATACCAATACCGTAGATGATCATCCCTTTGTTTGACATAGGCGAGGTCACATAATCGGTTGCCATAAAAATAGCTCCTAATAATAAACCACCTGTTAGGATATGAAAAGCCGGACCTGCGTAGGCCTCAGGATTTGATAAGTTTAAAATTCCTGAGAAGATTGCTACAGTTGCAATGACTGAAACAGGAATATGCCAAGTGATGATTTTTTTAACCAACATGTAGATTAGCCCAAGGACAAGTGCTGCTCCGGCAACTTCCCCTAGTGAACCACCCATGTTTCCAAGGAACATATCCATACTGGATGGTAGTTTTGCCATCAAATCAGTTAATGAATCCCCTTTGTTTAAACCTTCTTTGATGATTGCTAAAGGTGTTGCACCTGTAGCAGCATCGAAATAGGAGGTTTCAAAACCAAGAGCTTTAGGCCAGGATGTCATCTGAACAGGGAAGGAGATTAATAGGAAAACACGTCCCACAAGTGCAGGGTTGAATACGTTGTTTCCCAATCCTCCAAAGGTCATTTTACCTACGCCAATTGCAACCAATGCACCAATAATAATGATCCAGATTGGAAGGTTGGCTGGCATGTTAAAGGCCAGAAGAATACCTGTGATTAAAGCAGAACCATCTTTAATAGTAGGTTCTACATTAAGTAAATATTTTTGGATTAAGAATTCGAATAGGTAGCATGATGCAACGGCAGTAAGGGTTACAACAAGGGCACCCATTCCAAAGTAATAGAAGGATAATAATAGAGCCGGAAGCATCGCGAAAACCACACCATACATGTTTTTTTGTATGGAATCGCCACTGTGTATGTGTGGCGATGGAGCGACAAGTACTTTGGTGTTCATATATTTTAAAAATTAAAAGGTTTAAAGTATAAAGGTTAAAGTGAAAAAGTTTTAAAATAAAGGAATTGAAGGGTGATATGTTTTAACCTTTCTGTCCTTTATCCTTTAACCTTATTTTCTACTTCGCATGATTTGACCAACTTTCCCTTTCCCCAAGCGGATGTAATCCAACAGTGGTCGGGTTGCAGGACATGTGAAACTACAAGAACCACACTCAATACAGTCCATTATGGCATCTTTTTCAAGTCTCTCGTATTCTTTTTTGTCAGCCAAAACCATAAGCAGATAGGGCTCCAATCCCATAGGACATACTGAAACACATTTCCCGCAACGGATACAGGCTTTGGTAGCTTTACGCGCTGTTTCTTCCTGAGCTAATAAGAGTAAACCCGAGCTTCCTTTGGTTAAAGGGACATCAATACTAACCAATGCTTTTCCCATCATTGGACCCCCACCAACAATTTTAGCCGTATCTTCGGGTAAGCCACCAGCTGCTTCAATAATGTCGCTAACAGGTGTTCCAACTCGGAATTTCCAGTTTGATGGATTTTTTAATGATTTACCAGTGATGGTTGCCACACGTTCGAACAAGGGCTTGTTCTTTTGAACAGCTTCGTAAACGGCAAATGCAGTTCCTACGTTTTGGACTACGGCACCCACTTCAATTGGAAGGGCTCCTGAAGGCACTTCACGGTTCATGGTCGCAGAAATCAATTGTTTTTCACCACCCTGTGGGTATTGTGTTTTTAAAGGACAAACCTCAATACCTGAATATTTTGTTGCTACTTGAGTCATGTGAGCGATGGCATCGGGCTTGTTGTTTTCAATACCGATGATGGCTTTTTTAACATCAAGCGCTTTCATTAGAATCTCGGTTCCAACCATAATTTCATCCGCTTTTTCAAGCATCACTCTGTGGTCAGAAGTTAAATAAGGCTCACACTCAACCGCATTGATAATAAGAACCTCAGCTGTTTTGCCAGGAGGTACTGATAGTTTCACATGAGCAGGGAAGGTTGCACCACCAAGGCCAACAATACCTGCATCACCAACACGTTTGATAATTTCTTCTTTGGTGAGAGCAATTTCTGTTACTAAATCTTCGCTTCTGTCGATGTGCTCCAACCATTCGTCGCCTTCTACCTTAATGATGATAGATGTACGACGGAATCCTGTAGCATCCATAACATCGTCAACCTTAAATACCGTTCCCGATACTGAAGAGTGAATGTTGGCAGATACAAAACCTGACGCTTGAGCAATAACTTGACCCACTTTAACCACATCACCTTTTTTGACAATGGCTTTGGCAGGTGCACCAATATGTTGAGCAATTGGAATCGTCGCTATTTGGGGAATTGGCAATTCTTGGATTGCACTGTTGGCAGAAAGTTTATTTTCTTCCGGATGAATACCCCCTATTGAAAATGTTTTTAACACTGATTGTCCTCCTATTTATTTGTTATCAGATGTTCCGTTCTTAGTCTCTTCGCTTTTTTCTGCTTTTTCAACTGTAGGCTTTGCTACAGGTTTCACTGTTTCAGCAGTTGGCTTATCGGCTGGCTTTTCCTTACGTGGAGGAAAGTTTAGCTCATGAATAGCTTGTGTTGGGCAAACCACAACACATTTGCGACACAATTTACACTTATTGTAGTCGATATAAGCCAAGTTGTTTTCAAGCGTAATAGCATCGAATGGGCATTCCTTCACACATTTCCCACAACCAATACAAGCCACAGAACATGCTTTTTTAGCCACACCACCTTTATCTTTGTTCACACATGAAACAAAAATACGACGGCTCTTAGGGCCTTTCTTTCTTAGTTCAATGATGCTGTTTGGACAGGCTTTTACACAAGCCCCACATGACACACACTTGTCTTCGATAATAACAGGCAATCCTGTTTCTTTATCCATATACATGGCATCGAAGTTACAAGCATCCACACATTCGCCTAATCCCAAGCAACCATATTGGCAACCTGTATCTCCAGAGTAAAGAGAAGCTGCAATGGTACAAGAAGCTGCGCCATCGTATACATTTGTTTTGGGACGGTTGTCACAAGTTCCGTTACAACGAACAACCGCAACTGTTGGGTCTGCTGCTTTTATTTCGTGTCCTAAAAGGGCACCAACGTGAGACATAACCGGAGCGCCACCAACCGGGCAGTTCATATTTGAAATGTCGTCGGCCTTAACCAGAGCTTCGGCAAAACCTCTACACCCCGGATAACCACAGCCCCCGCAGTTTGCTGCAGGCAATGCTTCTTCTACCTCGTCGATGCGAGGATCTTCGTATACTTTGAATTTTTGTGCTACAAAGTAAAGGATGATTGCAGCCGCAATTCCAATAGCACACAAAGCAATAATTGTGATAACTATAATGTTCATTGTTTTTAGATATTTACAATTTTATGTATAGTGAATGAAAACGTTTTCTTTAGTTTGTCTTTAAAAAAGTAGAGCAAACCGTAATAGGGTATTAAGATACCCAAAGCCAACAAGCCACTTGTTAGTTCATTGGTAAATGCCGAAGCTATAAACAGAGTAATAAGAACTATAATAAAGGGCAACACATAGGCTAATACAAGAGCCAGCCAACCTAACGATTCGCTATAAACCACTTTAACTTGTTCACCCATTTCGAAAGATTTGCTGTAGTCGATGATATCGATCTCTTTCTCTTTCATATCGGACATGGAGCAAGCCGATTGGGCATGACATCCAGAGCAAGCCGATACATTAAGTATGCTGACTGTAATCTTTTCGTCTTTTATCTGAGTGATAATACCGACGTGATCTATTTGCTTATTGTTCTGCATGTAGTAGTCTCACTGTTTAGTTGTGTGATTTTAACTAAAATTCAAGTCTGGATATTTGTGTTGTATCTGTTTGGTTTATATTTAATTAACCAGGTATGATGAGCAGTGAAATATCCATATTTTTTAATCTCACACCAGCAAAAATAACACTTTAGGTTAGATAGCATTAGGGGGCTGGTTTATTTATTATTTGTTTAAATAGAGGGACTTCACTCGTTTTGTAAACTAGAGATTGCAATTTTTCATCTATCTGTGTTGAACACAGTCTGTTTGCTGGATTACAGAAATAAATCATTATTTTTTGATTTCAAAAAAAGCATTTTCAATTTAGAATGATTTTAAGATAAAATGTTTGTTGCAGACCTCATTTAATCATTGTTATCTATTCGTTTTGATTGTTCTGCCTGACTATTTGCAAATGAGGGGTGATGGTATCCTGTTTAAAATTAGTAAGTTGATTTGTATGGAAAACAAAAACGGAATTTACACAAGGCAAATTCCGTTTTAAAGTCGTTGATCGTGGTGTTAGAAATTGAACCTTAGAGCCACATAGGGCATCACTGAATTGTCAATTTTGTAGTTGCCATCTTCTTTTTCTATCCAAGCCCAACGGTAGTCTACCCCGGTATAAAGAAATGGATTGATTTTATAAGCAAAACGCATCACTGCTAATGAGTTCTCATCAAACTTGAATGCATCGTCTAGCTTGGTTAGATTTCCTTTACTATAACTTCCTTCAATCAGAATTTTATCGAAAAGGTCTTTGGTTCTTAGGTGAAGTTGCATGAAAGCAGGTGATGTTTCGTTTATGTCATCTGGTAGCAGAAGATTTCCACCTATGATGATTTTATCAAGAATGCTTGCATTCAATGAGCCATAAATACCTTCTTGTTTTTCGGCTCTGCCCAATTGAGCAATTTTAGCATCTTTATTCAATTCATACATGGCATCGAAGAATTGTGGCATGTAATTGTCGCTATACCATAGTCTCTCGATACGCGCATTTAATTTAAACAGGTTGCCAATGATCTTCATGTTTGCATTCAGACCGATACCCATTCCTGTACCACTATCGTAATTTGCCAGTGTTTCAGGGGCAGCAAAATAGGTTTTTAAACTATCCGATTCAACTTTTCTTAATTTGCTGTAGTGAGCATACCATCCTAAATTGAACACTGATGAGTTCACAAGGGTAATTCCCATATCGACACTCCAGGCATTCATACCATCTTTAAGAAAGTGGTTGATATCATGACTTTCGTCGTATCGTTTGCTTTTGTCTTTATCCGTTACATAAGTGAAACCCATATCCAGTGTTTTAATCACGGGAATTTCGCTGGCTCCAAATGGACGAACATAAGGCCGAATGGCGAAAAGGTTGAAAGAACTGGCATCGAAATCGCTATACATCCCTTCAATACCCACTATTTTTTTTATACAGATATCGTAGCTAAGTCCCGTTTTACGTTTTTCGAAACTCATTGAGTTATTGTAGTTGTTAACCAAACTACCGTATCCGACGTGTTCGCCTCTAAGTTGACCGACTTTAATATAAAGAGGATCTTTTTTCTTACGTCCGTAACTTAAGTATGAAATCATACGAAGCACACCAGTTCCATCTTTAAACTCGTCGGTATACATTTTACCATTGTCCAGATTGAAATAAACCGGAATATCGAAACCAACACCAAGTTTACCCAATCTCAGTTCGGGATTTAAACGCACACCAGCATAGTTTTTTTCTCCAATGTGTGCATAGCCAAATGCAGCTGAAAATAGGCTGATAGAATCTATCTGATTGATATTGTCAAAAGAACTTTCGAATTCGAAATTGACTTGAGATTTAGCTGTTTGGGGCAACAGCAAGGCAGAGAGTGTAATAGCTAAGATAGCTAAGGTGATCTTTCTCATTAATTTATAGATTTTGGTTATACAGATTTTAAATAATGAGAGCCAAAAATAATCTAATTATTAAGATTAATCACATGTTTTTGATTATTCGTCATTTATTTTAAGTCAGTCGTCAGTGTGTCTCGCTAGCTAATAACACTCCAGTTGAATTGTGCTTTGCTTAAACGCTTGACTTGTTTGGCTAGAGTAAAATTGATTTCTTTTTCGAGTAAAGGGTCTTTGTCGAGTATGCTTTGAGCAATGTCTCGGGCATATTGCAGCACTTGTCCATCTTTTGCCAAATTGGCAATTTTCAGATCATAGGCAATACCACTTTGTTGTGTTCCCTCAATATCACCAGGTCCGCGAAGTTTTAAATCGACTTCTGCAATTTCGAAACCATCATTGGTTCTGACCATGGTTTCTATTCGTTTTTTCGATTCGTTTGACAGTTTGTAACTCGACATGAGAATGCAGTAAGATTGATCGGCACCACGACCAACCCGTCCCCTAAGCTGGTGGAGTTGTGAAAGACCGAATCGTTCGGTCGATTCAATAATCATGACAGATGCATTGGGTACATTCACGCCAACTTCGATAACCGTAGTGGCAACCATAATTTGAGTTTCACCTTTGGCAAAACGTTGCATTTCGGCATCCTTTTCTGCTGGTTTCATCTTGCCGTGAACCATACTGATGCTGTATTTATCCGGTGAAAAGAAACTGGAAACAGATTCATAGCCTTGTTCCAGGTTTTTGTAATCCATTTTTTCGGATTCTTTGATCATTGGATAAACTAAATAGATTTGACGCCCCAAATCAATCTGCTTTTTCATGAATTTGTAAACCTCTTGTCTTTTGTTTTCAAAGTAGTGAACGGTTTGAATGGGTTTACGTCCGGGAGGGAGTTCATCAATAACAGAAACTTCCAGATCGCCATATAGCGTCATGGCCAATGTTCTGGGAATAGGCGTAGCTGTCATGACCAAAATATGAGGTGGAATCGGATTTTTAGCCCATAATTTGGCACGTTGAGCGACCCCAAACCGGTGTTGTTCGTCTATAATAACGAAGCCCAGATTTTTGAATTGTACCACATCTTCAAGCAAGGCATGCGTTCCAATCAGAATTTGTAATTCGCCGCTTAAGAGATGTTCGTGTATCACTTTTCTGTCCTTAGCTTTGGTAGATCCTGTCAGTAAGGCATAATTGACATTGATCCCATCAAGGAATTCAGCAATGGTTTCCAGGTGCTGAGTTGCTAAAATTTCAGTTGGTGCCATCAGGCAAGCCTGGCAGCCATTGTCAAGTGCCATCAGCATACTCATAAGGCCAACTAAGGTTTTTCCACTTCCCACATCACCTTGCAAAAGGCGGTTCATTTGTTTGCCGACACCGACCTCTTTGCGAATTTCTTTTAAAACCCGTTTTTGAGCGTTAGTCAGTTCAAAAGGAAGGTTGTTTTGGAAAAAGGTATTGAAATATTCACCAATCTTGATGAATTGATGTCCCTGATAAAGAATCTTCCGCTTCATCTTCTTTTTCAGGATATTCAACTGAATGTAGAAGAGTTCTTCGAATTTTAAACGATACTGAGCTTTTTTAAGAAGCTCGGTGTTTTCAGGGAAATGAATTTGCCACAAAGCATCGTGAAGATTGATTAAGCCCAGATGTTTGACCAAATATGCAGGCAGTGTTTCAGGGATTTTACCATTTACCGAATTCAAGATAGATTCCTGAAATTTGTGAATGGCTTTTGAATTCACAAAGCCGGCTTTCATCTTCTCCGAAGTGGGGTAAAAGGCTTGCAGGGCAGCTTGTATTTTGTTTTTGTTCGGTTTGGCTTCTTCAAGTTCGGGATGTACAACGTTGATTCTGTGGTTGAACTCATTGGGTTTACCAAAAACAACATATTCCACGCCAACTTTCAAATTGGGTTTTACAAATTTAATCCCCTTAAACCAAACCAGTTCAAGTATACCTTGTCCATCAGTAAAGTTTGCGACAAGTCTTTGCTGGCGTTTTTCACCTATGGTTTGGATATCGGTTATTCTTCCCTTTACTTGTATGTAGGGAAGTTTTGAATGAATTTCAGATATGGCATAAAATTTTGTTCTATCAATATATTTGAAAGGAAAATGGTATAGCAAATCTTCGTAGCTATGTACTGATAGTTCCTGCTTTAGGAGTAGTGCTTTTTTTGGCCCAACTCCCGTTAAAAATTTAATATCCTGTCCTGCTAATTCTGACATTTAAATAGCCGATTACATCGTTTAGTTAGAGAAATACAAACCTCTATCGGACTCCCAATAGTGATTCACGAATTCAAAAATACAATTAAATTTCGTATACTTTTTAAATGGAGATTTATTGATTTTAATACTTTTTTTTATCTTCAGCTTAGAATCTTAAATTATAGCCAGATGCCCCACTTTAAGTACCACGTGCAAAAACGTTTTACACGATTAATTTCCAAGCATTATAGAGGATTTGGCCTTGATTCGCCTTTTGTTTATCATTTTGTTAGAAATGTGATCGAGGCTAAAATGCACTATTACCCTTTTAAAAAATTGGATAGACTGTGTCAGAATATACATTCAATTTTAGAAGAGAAAATTTCAAATGAAAATTTGAATGAAGAGCAAAAGGTTTGGTTTGAGTCGGAGTTGGAACATCTGAAAGATTGTACAAAATTAAATCGATTTTTATTTCGCCTGATGAATTTTGTGAATCCTCAAACCGCTGCTTTTATTGGGGACGATTCGGCCTTAAATTTAATTTATTTGGCCAAGACTGATACAAGACGAAACTTGTATTGCATAGGGGCACGTGTTTTTGTTCATGATTTTGCTCGACAAATTTTAAGGGAACAGGCTGTGTCGAATGTTATTTTATCAGATTTAAGTTTGGGCTTGACTTTTGATTTTATCCAAATCTCAAGATCGGTTTCACCGGAAGTCTTATTGGCGTTTGAAGACAATATCGATAAATATCTGAATGAAGAATCTTATCTGATCATTGAAAATATCAATAGGGATGAAAAAATGATGTCCTTGTGGAATCGTTTAAAAAAAATGGACCGTTTTACTGTGGGTTTAGATCTGTTTGATGTGGGAATTTTAATAGCCAGAAAGGGGTTGAAAAAACAAGAGCATAACTTGAGTGCTCGATCTTATAAATAGTCGGGAATTATTAATATAAAATCTTTAATAATTTGTTATGAAATGTAAGTCTAAATTTTATCTTTGTGTAACTGATAGAAAATAGGAAAGTCATTTTAGATCCCTTTTTATCACGATAAAAACACACAATCATGACGAAGTTTAAAGTATATACTAAAACAGGAGACTCAGGAACCACAGGATTAATTGGGGGCACTCGGGTTCCTAAGCATCATTTGCGTCTTGAGGCATATGGGACAGTTGATGAATTGAATGCATATATTGGTTTGATTCGATCACATGAGATTGAGAGCAAGTCAAAAGAGACATTACTTTTAGTTCAAAATAAATTATTTTTAATAGGTTCCCGACTGGCAACAGATGATACAAAATCGGATTTGAAAGATAAACTGATTATTGCTGAGGAGGATATCCTTTTGTTGGAAAACGAAATGGACAGAATGGATGAGAGCTTACCGGAATTAAATAATTTTGTTTTGCCAGGAGGTGATCCTCTTAATGGTTATTGTCATATTGCTCGAACTGTTTGTCGTCGTGCTGAACGACGAGCCAATCAGTTGGCTGCTGAAGTGGATATTAATCCCCTATTGTTGAAATATATAAACAGACTTTCTGATTATTTATTTATTCTTTCCCGTAAGGTTTTAATTGATATGGGTAAGGCAGAAATAAAATGGGAGTCAAACTTGTAAATTCAGAAAAAAAAATTATATTCGCAAACTGTAAAAAAAGCAAAAATAAAACTATGTATTGGACTCTAGAATTAGCTACTAAGCTGGAAGATGCACCATGGCCAGCATCTAAAGATGAATTAATTGATTATGCAATTCGTTCGGGAGCGCCATTAGAAGTGATCGAGAACTTGCAAGAGATCGAGGACGAAGGAGATGTGTATGAGAGTATTGAGGATATTTGGCCCGATTACCCAAGCAAAGGAGATTTTCTATTTAACGAAGACGAATATTAAAAAAAAACGTGAGATTTTAAATCTCACGTTTTTTTGTGCCTTTTAGTTTTGGTTTGGGAAGTGATTCTATTTTGTCTTCCGACATCGTTTTTCGAAGTCTTTTCTTTAGTTTATTCTGGAGTTTTTCAATGGCAGATTCCCAAATAAAGATTTCGTCTTTGGTTTTGGGACGAAGTTGATCCCGCCACTCGAAATCTTTTAGGAAACGTTTCTGATTGACAATATCGAAAAGAGGATACATGTTGCCGTCTGGCTTTTTTGTAAATAGAATCTGATCGATTTTTTGTCCTTTAATGTCAATACTGATTGTGCTGCTTTTTGCGACGTTCATACCTACAATAAGACCATGTTCATCTCTTGGGAAGTATAGCGTTTCGCCATTTCCAATAATGTCAAGTTTATCAAGGTGATTGTTATTGACATGCCCAAGCATATTTCGGCCTTTAATTTGATTGTATAAAGTGCTGTCTTCTTTGGAACACAAAAAGGCATTTGTTCTGAAATGGAGGTATTTAATCGCATTGTTATGACTCTCAATACTGATAGAGTCTGCTGTGATCTGGTTACCTTGCGCCCATACTATTGGATCGTTAAACATTCGCATGGTTGAATCCTGAAGCGAATAACTCAATGAATCGCATCTGCCTTGTAAATCTTTACGGAAGAATTTCACCTTATTGTAAGCGAGTATTCTATTAAAATCATTCGTGTCCTTTTCAATGCGGATGGTGTCAGAATGTAAAAATAGGCTATCTTGTTCGCCTGCATGAATGAAGAGGGTAGAGTCAGTTAAAAATGCTTCCTCGGTATCCTTATGCATTTCTAAGTAATGTCCCTTTGCAATGAGTTTGTTGAGAGTATCTTGTAGCTCTACATTTCTGTAGATCATAGCAAGCTGCTTATGCTTGTCAAGATGGATACTATCACCTTTAATTTGGTAAGTATCTCTATTGACTTTGTTGTTTTTCAGAAGGTGTGAAATGCCTGTTTGGGTATTATACCATCCAGACTCACTATAAAGTGTTTCCTTTTCACTAACAATACGAGTCGGTCCAAGAATGGTTATCGTTTTATTGATAGTTTGATATTTCAGAGTGTCAGAATATAAGGTGTAATCGGCGTTGACAAGAACGACGCTATCCTTAAAAAAGAATAGATCCTCGTTGGTGTAGTACCGTCCAATGGTACTGTTGAGAACATTGGTTGAGTCTATAATTGTACCTCCTTCATCGTAGTAACCGATGTTAAGAGCCATATCGTAATCGAGTTTGTCCGTTGTTAGTTTTACACTTTGGTTTTTAAGTGTCACATTTTGTCTCAATTCAGCTCTGCGAGTATTTCCATTATATTTTAAGTAGTCGCCAAAAATGTGAACGGTGTCAGCATTAATAATATGAACATGACTAAAGGCTTCAAATTCACTTTTCTTTTCATTATAATAAGCGCTATCGCAATACAACTTCATGTTTTGGTGCATCATAAAGACATCACCAATTAATTTTTGGATATCAGGGTTGAAAGCACGATCAATTATTAAAGAATTTGAATTCTTTATATCAATTTTGGACTTTTTCTGCGCCTCTAAAGTTTGTGGTAGTAGAATTACCAACAAGCATATTAGGGGTAAGTATCTTTTTACAATCTTGGTCATTGATGATAAATATGAATGAAATGACTTCTTAAAGAAAGTTGTTTCTAGTTTTATTTAAGGAGTTCTTCGATAATGTTTTCTATGCTGACTCCTTCTGCTTCGGCCTTGTAGTTTTTCATGATTCTATGACGAAGAATTGAAACGGCTACGGCTTTTACATCTTCGATATCCGGAGAATATTTACCGGATATAATAGCGTGAGCTTTGGCTCCTATAACCAGATATTGAGAAGCTCTGGGACCAGCTCCCCAATTGATGTATTTATTTGTGATTGAACTAGCATGCTCGGTATTGGGGCGTGTTTTTGCCGCCAAAGTAACAGCATATTCCAACACATTTCGGTTGATAGGGACTTTCTGAATTAGGCTCTGGTAATAACTTATTTCCTGAGCAGACATGATGGTTTCAATTTCAAATATCTTTCCCGAGGTTGTGTTTTCAACAATGCTAATTTCATCCTCAAAGCTAGGGTAGTCAAGGTAAATGCTAAACATGAAACGATCCAGTTGCGCTTCGGGTAAAGGATACGTTCCTTCTTGTTCAATTGGATTTTGAGTTGCAAGAACAAAGAATGGCTTGTCAAGCTGATAATTTTTACCATTAACGGTTACTTCTTTTTCCTGCATGGCCTCTAATAAAGCCGATTGCGTTTTAGGAGGTGTCCGGTTGATTTCATCTGCCAAGATAATATTGGCAAAGAGCGGGCCTTGAATAAATTTGAATTGTCTGTCGCTGTTCAGAATCTCGGTACCGATAATGTCAGAAGGCATCAGGTCAGGAGTGAACTGAATGCGTTGGTATTTCAAATCGAGGGCCTGTGAAATAGTATTTACAAGCAATGTTTTTGCTAGTCCTGGTACGCCGACCAAAAGGCAGTGTCCGTTACTGAAAATTGAAATTAATACCTCTTTGATGATATCATCCTGACCGTAAATCTTTTTCTTGATTTCGGAGAGTAAAGCGTCGTATTTGCTTTTTAAGGCATTGGCAGCCTCAACTTCAGTTCTAAAATTCATCACAGAAAATTTAAATTTTCATGAATAACAAAAACAAAGAATCAGACACAACTCATGCTGTGTCTGATTGATGTATGTTTAAATATTACTTAATCCAGTTTTTGAATCTGAATTTAGCATTCTTATATGAATCATCAATACTGATATATGTTGATGATTGTTTTTCGCTGATCCATTTATTTAGCAAGTCTTGTTGCTTTTGCTGCTTAAGCATGTTTTCAAACTGGCTCCAGTCATCAGCTAAATTAGCTTTGTGAGGCTTAGTTTGTGATTTTATTTTAATGATTTTGTAACTTTCCTGACCTCTTTGATCATCAAGGAAGGCTTCAGAAATTTCTCCAACTTTAAGTTTATTGACAGCCTTTGCTATTGCAGGGGCCAAACTCTCTTTGGTAAATTTTGAACTGGCATTGTATGGGTTTACAATTAAACCGCCATTGTTTTTGGTATCCTTATCATCCGAATAATAGAATGCAGCCTCTTCGAATTTGATTTTATCATTACGAATCATATCAGCAATACTATCCAGTTGCTGAGTTGCAGCAGTTCTGTCTTCCTGTTGGATACGAGGTTTAAGAAGAATGTGGCGAACGTTAATTCTTTCTCCTTTACGATCGATAAGTTGAATGATGTGGAAACCATATTCTGATTCCACAATTTTAGAGATTTTACCAGGCTTTAAGTTAAAAGCTTCATTGGCAAATTCAGGAACTAAATTAGCTCTTGGTGTAAAACCTAATTCACCACCACGCTGGGCACTACCCGGGTCCTCAGAATAAAGAACAGCCAGTGTTGCAAAACTTTCACCTTTCATAATTCGATCACGGAAATTTCTTAGTTTCTCACGAATTCGATCTTTTTCAGTATCGGTTATTTTTGGACTTCTGGTGATTTGCTGAATTTGTAGTTCACCAGGAATGACAGGTAAACTGTCTGTTGGGATATTGTCATAAAGATCACGGACTTCAGCAGGTGTTGCTGTAATGTTTTTCGTAATCTCAGCCTGCATTTTTTGTTTAATCTTGTCGTTGCGCGTCATGTCACGCAACTCATTTTTCATATCAGCAATACTTTTCTTAAAATATTGTTCAAGCTTTTCTTTTGAACCAATACGCTGAATATACATTTCGATTTTGCGTTGCAGGTCATTCTCAACTTCTTGTTCAGTCACCTCAATACTATCGACCTGTGCTTGTGCAATCATCAATTTTTCAATCAAAAGATCTTCAAAAATCTCTGATTTCAAATCTACACTCCCAGACTGGTAGCCCTGTGCTTTTAAGCCCAAAAAACGATTTTCTACGTCAGACTTTAATACAACCTGATTGCCGACCACTGCGATAATCTTATCAATAGAATTATCCTGGGCAAAAGCTGTTGTAAAAAGAATAGCCAACAATGCTAATGACGTGCAGACTTTAAAAAAAATGTTGCGCATATGTGATAGTTTAGTAAATTTTGAATTTGTTTTTTGATTCGGCATCCTTAAAGATGCTTTCCTCCATATTTTTAATAAACTGAATTTTTCTCTTATTGATAATTATTTTTCGAATATCCTCATCAACAAATGATAGAGGAGCAATTTCCTTTTTCAGTTTGTAATCCTGGATATTTATAAAATAATGAAATGTACTATCCTCAGTTTCAAAATACTTATTGCGTCTTAGAAAACTGTCTTCGTCTTTAATCTTAATAGGGGTTTGACTTAGTAAGTTTTGAGAATAAATCCATTGCTCGCTAAAATTATCAAATTTTGTGGCATTTTGAAAGCAGTAGTCCTCTAATTTCTCCCAATCTTCATCTTTCTTCAATTTATAGATCTGTTTGATCTTCTTAGCTTGTGGGAGCGGTTTGGGGATTTTAATATAAACAGCCTTAACAATATTACGGTTTAGTAGGAAATTGCCAGGATAATCACGATAGTATTTATCGATTTCGGCATGTGTAACGACGGTGTCGAGCTTTTGTTCGATTAAATGCTGTTGGTATTTATGTATGATGAGTGAAGAACGGAAATCTTCTACCATTTCTTCAACATCCTGATCTTTTTCGGAAAGGTTGAGTTCAGCTTTTGCAACAAGTAGCTGTTTTTTGATCCATTGGTGGACGTAGTTTTGAGCAATTCTTAAGCTGTCTTCTTTTGAGATGTTATTGGGAACGAGTTCTCGTATTTTATTTAGATACAAGTAAGAATCATCAACTTTTGCTACGGTAGGATTATCAATGTTGTTATTTGAGTTACATGATATAAATCCTAAAAGAATAAATAGTAAGATGAGATTTCTTGTCATAGTCAGCTTTTAATAGGTTTCAAACTCAAATATTATCGGCAACTAGTCCTAAGACCAATTGCCGATTATCATGTTAATCTTAAAAAGATTATCTGCTATAATTAGGAGCTTCACGCGTAATTGCGACATCGTGAGGATGACTTTCTGCCATACCTGAAGCTGTAATTTTCACAAATTTGGCATTGTGAAGAGCTTCAATATTAGCCGATCCACAATAGCCCATTCCAGCACGTAAACCACCAAGTAACTGGTAGATTACTTCGTAAAGTGTTCCTTTGTAAGGTACACGTCCTACGATTCCTTCCGGAACTAATTTTTTGATATCATCTTCCGCATCCTGGAAATAACGGTCTTTAGAACCTTTTTCCATTGCTTCAATTGATCCCATTCCACGGTAAGCCTTAAATTTACGGCCATTGAAAATAATCGTTTCTCCTGGAGACTCCTCAACACCAGCAAGTAATGAGCCAGCCATAATTGAGTTAGCACCAGCAGCAAGAGCTTTAACAATATCACCTGAGTAACGTAATCCACCATCAGCAATTACAGGAACACCCGTTCCGGCAAGCGCTTTACTAACTTCGTAAATTGCAGTTAGCTGAGGTACACCTACACCAGCAATGACACGTGTTGTACAAATTGATCCTGGACCGATACCAACTTTTACCCCATCAGCACCTGCTTCAACAAGCATTTTAGCAGCTTCAGGTGTTGCGATATTTCCAACAATGAATTGCATTTCAGGATACTGCTTTTTTGCTTTTTTCAATAAGTCAACTACACCTTTGGAGTGTCCGTGAGCTGTATCAATAATGATCGCATCAGCACTTGCTTTCACTAAAGCATCAACTCGTTCAAGTGTGTCTCCAGCAATACCTACAGCTGCAGCAACTCGCAAACGACCTTTTTCATCCTTACAGGCTAAAGGTTTGTCCTTAGCTTTAGTAATATCCTTGTAAGTAATTAATCCAATGAGTTTGTTGTCAGCATCAACAACAGGTAATTTCTCAATTTTGTGAGACTGAAGAATCGCAGCAGCCTGATCAAGGTTAGTACCTGAGTGTGTTGTGATGATGTTTTCAAAAGTCATAACTTCTGAAATGGCCTTATTCATCTGCAACTCAAAACGAAGATCTCTGTTTGTTACAATTCCAAGAAGAACTTTTTTCTCGTCAACAACAGGAATCCCTCCAATTTTGTACTCTTTCATAAGAGCAAGAGCGTCTTTAACTGTTTTGTTTGGAGCAATGGTAATAGGATCATAAATCATCCCATTTTCGGCTCTCTTAACCGTTAAAACCTGTTTAGCTTGAGCAGCGATGCTCATGTTTTTGTGGATAACTCCAATTCCTCCTTCACGAGCAATAGAAATAGCTAGAGCTGATTCGGTTACGGTATCCATTGCTGCTGAAACAATTGGGGTGTTTAGCGTAATGGAGCGTGAGAATTGAGT
This sequence comes from Ancylomarina subtilis, assembly GCF_004217115.1. Classification (NCBI taxonomy): domain Bacteria; kingdom Pseudomonadati; phylum Bacteroidota; class Bacteroidia; order Marinilabiliales; family Marinifilaceae; genus Ancylomarina; species Ancylomarina subtilis. Next base: position 385,202 of record NZ_SHKN01000002.1, read on the forward strand.
TTTTAGACTTACGTCTTTAGGTAAAACTTCAGAAAAAGCTGGTACCAAAAGAACGTCGTCAAATGTTAATCCATCGGAAACAATTTTATCAGATACGAATGACATTATGCAATAATTTTAGATTTAAATTGCATGCGAAATTACAAAAAAATAGTGTGATTCGTCTTGTTCAATAATCTAAAAAAGTGTTAATTGATTTTAGATGCTTATTTTTGTATGAAAATAAAGCCAATATATGCAGTATTTACTGTTGTTTTTATGTGTATATTAAATTCGTTAATCGGTTATATTTCCCTTTGATATAGTGGGTTGTTTGCTAAGTAGATTGAGAAGTTTATTGAAATTTTGAGTTAAATGAGTGTGTATCACAAAGTCTTAAAAAAATATTGGGGTTACGATGAATTTCGTCCTTTACAGGAGGATATTATTTTATCAGTGGCCGAAAGTCGCGATACTTTGGGCCTAATGCCAACAGGAGGAGGGAAGTCGTTGACTTTTCAGATCCCAACTCTTGCGATGGATGGGCTTTGTATTATTGTTTCGCCTTTGGTTGCTCTTATGAAAGATCAGGTTTTAAATCTGAAAGAGAAAGGGATTAAAGCTGAACTAATCTACTCAGGCTTGACTCGGGATGAGATTGAACTGATCTTAAATAAATGCCTTTATGGTCAGAATAAGTTTCTCTACATATCTCCTGAACGTATAAGCACATCAATATTTCAGGAAAAGTTGCAAAGCATGAATGTGTGCTTGATTGCTATAGATGAATCGCATTGTATTTCGCAGTGGGGTTACGATTTCCGACCTTCTTATCTCAAGATTATTAAGCTAAGAGAGCTTTTGCCTGATGTGCCTGTGTTGGCACTTACTGCCACAGCTACGCCTGAAGTTGTCGACGACATTCAGGATCGTTTGGGTTTTGAGAAGAAAAATGTTTTTCGAAAAAGTTTTGAACGTCCCAATTTGTCTTATCTGGTAAGGCATGTGGAGGATAAAAATCGTTATTTGTTGAAAATTCTGAGAAAGCAGAAGGGGAGTTCGGTTGTTTATGTGCGCAGCAGAAAGAAATGCAAGGAAATTGCTGAATTCCTGAAACTAAATCAAGTTAAGGCTGAATATTATCATGCCGGACTTGATAATGCCGTAAAGGATATGAGGCAGGAGCGCTGGCGAGAAGGTCAGGTGCAGGTTATGGTTGCGACCAATGCTTTTGGTATGGGGATTGATAAATCTGATGTGCGTACGGTGGTGCATATGGATTTGCCGGATACTCTAGAAGCTTATTTTCAGGAAGCGGGTCGGGCAGGGCGAGATGGGAAAAGAGCTTATGCCGTAATGCTTTTTTCAAATCCTGACAAAGTTCAGTTGTTGAAGCGAATCAAAACATCCTTTCCTGAGATTGAAACCATTAAAAGAGTTTATCAGGCAGTTGGTAATTTTTTGCAAGTTGCCGAAGGGGCAGGGAAAGATGCGGTATTTGATTTTAATATGGCTGTTTTCTGTCAGAATTTCAAATTCAATGTTTTGCAGGCTTACAGCAGTCTAAAAATACTGCAGCGTGCCGGTTATCTGGAGTTGACTGATGATTTGGAACATGCCACTAAAATTCATTTTGTAATTCGTCGTGATGATTTGTATCGTTATCAGTTGGAAAATAAGCAGCAAGATGATTTTATTAAACTATTGCTGAGAACGTACACGGGGTTGTTTACTGATTTTGTTCCTGTAAATTTAGATGCACTGGCTTATCGGAAAAAAATAGATGTCAAGCTTTTGATCGATCGGTTGAAAGATTTATCTCAGCACGGTATCATCAAATACATTCCTCGAAAAAAGACCCCTTTTATTATTTTTAATCAGGAGCGTTTACCTCTTAAATACTTAGTGTTTACAAAAGAAGTTTATCAATCCAGAAAAGAGAAATTTGAAGAAAAAATTAATGCTGTCATATCTTATGCCGAAACAACTGATATTTGTCGGTCTAAGTTTTTGTTGGAATATTTTGGTCAGCAAGATGCGCCCTTGTGTGGAGAATGTGATGTGTGTAAAGAAAAGGATGAGGAGATAGAAAGTAAAATTTATCAGGCCATTCAAATGGAAGTGAAGACCTCTTTGACTGAAGAGGAAAGTTCTGTTTACGAATTGGTGGAAACAAGTCAGTATCCTGAAAAGAAATTATTGGAAGTTATTCGTCTCATGATGGATAATGGCGAGCTGAAAACGGTCAAAGGTGATAAGATAGGATTGGCTTGAATCTGTGAGATTTGTACTCAGAAGAATCATTATTGTCAAAATCTTATTAATTTTGCATGATTACACTAGAATTTGAGAAATGGAAGAGAATTTTGAACATCCGGTTTACGATAAAAATACAATAGAATTTGTGACTGTTGCTAATGAGTTTTGCATACTCCTGGAATCGAGTGGCAAAATTTCTAAAATGGATTTCATAGAACGTGCACAAAAACTATTGCCTCTCTTGTACTTAAAGGCAAGTTTGTTGCCTAAGGTGGAGAACGAGTTTGAAGGAGAGATAGAAAAATTTGTAGGAGAAGGTGATTGGGAATATATCAGAACGGCCGTACTTGAGAAGATGGGGGCTAATGATGAATATCTTGAGGTATTTGATGATGGTATGCGTGATAGCGATGAGCCTATAGTGGCCTCAATTTCTGAGAATTTTGCCGATATTTATCAGGATCTTAAAGACTTTTTGACCTCATATCGTATTGCAAGCGTCGAAATTATGAATGATGCCCTTTGGGATTTGAATACTAATTTCCACCAGTATTGGGGACAATCTATCGTTAACTCATTGCGTGCGATTCATTATTTATTAGCTCATCCGGAAAAATTGGAAGATGATCTGAATGAACAAGGACCATCTTCTTTAGATCGGTTAGATATGAGCCAGTCAATTTTCTCGCAGCGCCAGCAACAGTGGGGAGATGAAGAAGAATAGCTATTAGTTAGCCAATAATATGACCAGCCTGCAGATGATCAGCGGACGATGAAAAATATAAGGAATGATCAGTTTTCAGAAGAGTATAACAAAAGAAGAAATAAATGAACTCCCTTTAGAAGCTTTCGAAGGTGAAATCGTTATAATAGACAGTAATGAAGGCTTAGATGAGGCTGTTGAGTATTTGAAGCAATTTCCGGTTTTGGGTTTCGATACAGAGACCAAACCCTCCTTTACCAAAGGGAGTATGAACCCCGTTGCTTTATTGCAATTATCGAGTTTTGAAAAGAGTTTTTTGTTTCGATTGAATCGGATCGGTTTGCCTTTTCCGCTTATTGATTTATTGAGCGATCCTGAAATTATAAAAGTAGGAGCAGCCATAAAGGATGATATCAGAGGTCTGCAGGATATCACAGATTTTGATGGCAATTCATTTTTAGAACTTCAGCAATATGTATCCAGTTTTGGTATTGAGAACTATTCGCTTAAAAAATTGGCTGCTATTGTTCTGAAAATTAGAATTTCGAAACGTCAGCAGGTTTCAAACTGGGAGGCTGCTGAATTGAGCCTTGGACAATTGCGATATGCTGCTACTGATGCCTGGGTTTCTTTAGAAATTTATAATGCATTAAGAGCCAGTATTTCCCAATAATTTAGCTTGCGCTCCCAACTAACGTATAAAATAAACCAATTTTAGCACTTGCTAAAGTTAATTTCAAATAAGAATTTTCATGATTAGTTATCCCAAAGTTGTATTAAAGAAAGATAAAGAAAACTCAATCAAACGTTTTCACCCTTGGGTTTTTTCAGGAGCTGTAGCTCGTGTTGATGAGGGATTGGAAGAAGGGGATTTGGTATCAGTTTACAGTAATGATGACGAATTTTTAGCATTGGGACATATTGCCATTGGTTCCATTGTTGTTCGTATTTTAAGTTTCGAACCCATTGAAATTAATCATGCATTTTGGGTTGATCGATTGGCTTCGGCATGTCGTGTGCGTCGCGAGATCGGTTTATTAGGCATTGAGAATAATAATGTATGTCGTTTGGTCCATGGCGAGGGCGATAATCTTCCTGGTTTGATTGTTGATTTCTATGCCGGAACGGCAGTAGTGCAGGCTCACTCGGTAGGTATGTATTTACATCGTGCTGAAATAGCAGAAGCTTTGAAAGAAGTTTTGGGCGATGAGCTGATTGCAGTATACGACAAATCGGAAGGAACTCTGCCATTTAAGTCCGGCATAGAGCCCACCAACGCGTATTTACTGGGAGAGACAAAAGATTTTACGGCTCTTGAGAATGGATTGAAATTTAAAGTAGACTGGTTGGAAGGACAGAAAACGGGTTTCTTTATTGATCAGCGAGAGAACAGATCTTTGCTTGAGCGTTACTCAAAAGGTCGTTCTGTATTGAACATGTTCTGCTACACTGGAGGATTCTCATTCTATGCCATGCGTGGTGGAGCTAATTTGGTTCACTCGGTAGATAGTTCATCCAGAGCGATTGAGGTGACCAACGAAAATGTGGAGTTGAATTTCCCGGGAGATAAACGTCACGAAGCTTTTGCAACTGATGCTTTTAAGTATCTTGAAGAATCGGATCAGAAATATGATTTAATTGTATTGGACCCTCCAGCTTTTGCCAAGCACAAAAAGGTGTTGTCAAATGCGCTTAAAGGTTACAAACGTTTAAATTTAAAGGGCTTTCAAGCGATCAAAAAAGGCGGGATCATGTTCACGTTTTCCTGTTCTCAGGCTGTAAGTAAAGAGGATTTTAGAAAAGCCGTTTTTATTGCAGCAGCTAATGCAGGACGTCGTGTGCGTATTCTGCACCAATTGAATCAACCAGCAGATCATCCTGTAAACATATTCCATCCTGAAGGTGATTATCTGAAAGGTTTGGTACTGTATGTCGAGTAAGATCATCTTGCCTTATATGTTTGAATTTTGCGATTCAATCCGTGTTTTTTTCGATACAAAAAGAACTGCTTAAACGTTTCTTTATGATGCGTTTCAAATCTTTTTTGTATCTTCGAATGAGTCTATTTGTGAGCTGTAAGCACAAGTGTATGTAGCTTTAAATAAATAGATAAATTAATTTTTATAGTGAGATGGGTTCTATGAGTTATAGAAGCTGAAAAATTGGAGGAAACTCAATCTCATGTTTCATAATATTCATATAATAATTTCTAAGAAAACTTGAAATTTTCAGAACTTGATTTTTGCCCCGACATCATGGAAGGACTTGATGCTATGGGCTTCGAAACACCTTCTCCTGTTCAGGAGTTGGCCATACCACAAATTATAGATAATAAGGATTTAATTGTTTGTGCTCAAACAGGTACCGGAAAAACGGCTGCCTATTTGTTGCCAATCATGGATAAAATCCAAAAGCATCAGATTGATGGCTTCAGTACTTTGATATTGGTTCCAACACGTGAACTCGCTCTTCAGATTGATCAACAAATGCAAGGTTTTGCCTATTTCCTATCCATTTCATCCCTCTCGGTTTATGGGGGGGGCGATTCAAGCGTTTGGGATCAGCAAAAGACAGGTTTGATGACGGGTGCCGATGTGATTATCGCAACACCCGGGCGATTGATTTCTCATTTGAATTTGGGTTATGTGAATACCAAACAGGTGAAACACCTGATTCTTGATGAGGCAGACAGAATGTTGGATATGGGATTCTATGATGATTTGATGCAGATTGTTAATCATCTGCCAAAGCAACGTCAGAATTTAATGTTCTCAGCGACTATGCCAGAGCAAATGAGAAAATTGGCAAGCAGCATCATGGTGAATCCTGAGAGTATCAATATTGCCATATCGAAACCAGCCGAAGGTGTTTTGCAGGCGGCCTATATGGTATATGAACCTCAGAAAATACCATTGATTGAAACCTTATTGAAAGATAAAGACGTTAAATCGGTGATTATTTTCTCCTCAACGAAGTTGAATGTAAAGGCGATGACAAAAGAGTTAAAACGCCAAAAATTTAAGGTTGAGGGGATTCATTCCGATTTGGAGCAAAATGAGCGTGAAGAAGTGCTTCGTGGCTTTAGAAACAGAAAATATCAAATTTTAGTGGCAACAGATATCATTGCTCGTGGTATTGATATTGACTCAATCGACCTTGTTATCAATTTTGATGTTCCTAAAGATGCAGAGGACTATGTACACAGAGTTGGACGAACAGCTCGTGCCGCTTCTGAGGGAGTCGCATTGACCTTTATCACAGAAAAGGATCAATTGGATTTTAAGAATATCGAAGATTTGATTGAAAAGGATATATATAAAATTCCTGTTCCTGCAGAATTGGGTGAGGCACCTGTATACAATCCCAAAGTCAGGAAAAAGGGACCTAAGAAGTTTTTCAAAAAACGCCCCTTTAAAAAGAAATAAATTGAATTAACCATACTAAACCTAATAATCATGACCCATTCTGAAAACTACGATCTTATAATTGTTGGTGCTGGAATTAGTGGACTGACAATGGCATTTAAGATTGCTGAATCTGGAAAAAAAGTATTGTTGCTTGAATCAAAAGATAAGGCTGGAGGTTGTTTGAATACGCTTTATGGAGAGAATGGTTATTGGGTTGAAATGGGAGCACATACCTTTTATGCAAGTTATACCAATGTGATTGATTTGCTAATAAGTCTTGGCTTGGAGTCAGATATTGTTGGGAGAGAAAAATTGAGCATGAAGCTCTTCTCTGATAAGCATGAGAAAATATTTGCACCCTTATCGAAACTAGAGTTATTAGGGAATTTACCCAAACTGTTTGTGTCAAAACGTGATGGGAAAACAGTGAAAGAATATTTTTCAAATGTTCTGGGTAAGAAGAATTTCAATCAGGTTTTTACGCGTATGTTTTCGGCTGTAATTGTACAGAATGCAGATGATTTCTCAGCGGAATATTTTCTGAAACGAAGAAAAACTAAGAGTAAAAATCACCCCAAGAGTTTCATTTTAAGAAGAGGGATGTCTTCAATTGTCGATGCTGTTTTAGCCCATGAGAATATAGACATTGCTTACAATAAAATGGTCACATCCTTTGATAAATCGGATGTTTATACGATTCAGACTCAGGATGGAACCTCATTTCAGTCTAAAGACCTGGCTTTTGCCACTTCTCCTAAGAATGTAGCGAGTTGGGTTAAGGATATGAATCCCAAATTGGCTGGCTTATTGACTGAATTTCCAATTCAGGATATCGAATCGACTGCCGTTATTATGGACAAATCAGAGGTTAAGATTGAGCCTTTGACTTTTGTTATCCCATTGCAGGGAGCCTGCTATTCTATGGTGACACGTGATGTGTTAGCGGACGAAAAATACAGAGGTTTTGCTTGTCATTTTCAAAAGAATGATGTGACTAACGGGGAGCAAGTTGCTACCATGGCTGAACTTTTATCAGCTGACAAATCTGATCTACCACAAGCCACAAATGCTACTCATAGTTTGCCATTAATCAAAGTTGGACATACCGAACGAATGTCTCAGATTAAAGAGGAAGCTCAAAAATCAGGAATTTATATCACTGGTAACTTTTTTAATGGTCTTTCTTTGGAAGATTGTGTTGAGCGTTCTTCGGAAGAAGCTAAAAGGTATTTGGATAACCAATAGGAATGTTACTTGCATTTTTATTTAGGTTATTTTTTTTGATATTGGCTTAGCTGATTAAATAAAACGACACGAATGAATTATATCAATATTATAGCTAAGAGCTTGGGGATTTCAGTTTCTCAGGTTGAAAATACGGTCCAGTTACTCGATGAGGGAGCAAGCTTGCCTTTTATTGCGCGTTATCGTAAGGAAAGGACCGGAAGTTTGGATGAGGTTCAGATTGGGAACATTAAGGACGAGTTGGCCCGATTGAAAGAGCTGGATAAAAGAAGAGAAAGTATTATCGATGCCATTGAAAAGCAAGATAAACTGACCGATGATTTAAGAGACAAGTTAAAAGCTTGTACTCAACTGAATCAGCTTGAAGATTTGTATTTACCTTACAAACAAAAGCGTAAAACAAGGGCTGTAAAGGCACGAGAAAAAGGCTTGGAGCCACTGGCAAAAATTCTAATGTCTCAGAATGAAAACGATCCTGAAGCAAGAGCCTCACAGTTTTTAAATGATGAGGTTGCTGACGAGGAAGAAGCTTTAGAGGGAGCCAGAGATATTATTGCAGAATGGATTAATGAGAATGAAATTGCCCGAAGCACTGTTCGCAATATCTTCCAGCGAAGTGCATCGATTCGATGCAAGCTTGTAAAGGGAAAAGAAGAAGAGGGCGCTAAGTTTAAGGATTATTTTGATTCTGAAGAGTTACTCAAGAAGTCTGCATCGCACCGTTTATTGGCTATGCGTCGTGGTGAATCAGAGGGGATTCTTCGTGTCAGCATTGCTCCCGATGAAGAAGAGGTGTTGGATCGCTTGTCTCGAATTTTTGTGAAAGGACAAACAGCATCATCAAAACAAGTGGAGTTAGCAGAAAAAGATGCTTATAAGCGTTTGCTTAATCCTTCTATCGAAACAGAGTTTGCAAAAAGTTCAAAAGAAGCTGCTGATATCGAAGCCATTCGTGTTTTTGCAGAAAACCTGAGACAATTACTGTTGTCATCGCCTCTTGGACAAAAACGTGTTTTAGCTATTGATCCTGGTTTTAGAACGGGGTGTAAAGTGGTTTGTTTAGATGCTCAGGGGAATTTGTTACACAATGAAACCATCTATCCACACGCCCCGCAAAATCAAGGTAAAATGGCTGCTCGTAAGCTGACCAATATGGTTGAGACTTATGATATTCAGGCGATAGCTGTTGGGAATGGAACGGCTGGTCGCGAAACGGAACGCTTTGTAACCAATTTGCATTACGATAGAAAGGTTCAGGTTTTTGTGGTGAGCGAGGCGGGTGCTTCTATTTATTCTGCTTCGAAAGTGGCGCGTGAGGAATTTCCTGAGTACGATGTGACGGTTCGTGGAGCCGTGTCTATCGGACGTCGTTTAATGGATCCTCTGGCTGAGTTGGTGAAAATTGAACCGAAATCGATAGGTGTGGGACAATATCAGCATGATGTGGATCAGAATTTGTTACAGCAGAGTCTCGATCAGGTTGTTGAATCTTGCGTGAATAAGGTTGGAGTTAACCTGAATACAGCGAGCAAGCATTTGTTGAATTATGTGTCTGGTTTAGGTCCTCAGTTGGCTCAGAATATCGTGGATTATCGTACAGAAAACGGTGCATTTACATCACGTAAGGAGTTGATGAAAGTGAAACGAATGGGGGCGAAAGCTTTTGAACAATGTGCAGGTTTCCTACGTATTCAGAATGCTAAAAATCCTCTTGATAATTCCGCAGTTCACCCCGAAGCTTATGGCATTGTGAAAGCTATGGCTAAAGACCAGAATTGCTCCGTTGAGGACTTGATTAATGACAAAGAAATTCGATCAAAAATTGATTTGAATCAGTATGTCAGTGCTGAAATTGGTTTGCCAACACTTAAGGATATCATGGAAGAGCTTGAAAAGCCTGGGCGCGACCCACGTCAGGTGATCAAAGTGTTTCAGTTTAAGGAAGGGGTTTATAAAATTGAGCAGTTGGAATTGGGAATGGAATTGCCTGGGATTGTAACCAACATCACAAATTTTGGTGCTTTTGTTGATGTGGGTGTTAAACAAGATGGTTTGGTACATATCTCACAATTAGCCAACCGATTTGTATCAAATCCTAACGATGTGGTTCAGTTACACCAACATGTTAATGTAAAAGTTACCGAGGTAGATGTTGCACGTAAGAGAATTCAATTGTCGATGAAAGACGTAGAACAATAAATAAGTTTATTATTATCCCGACTTAAAAGGGAACAAAATTAGATATTATGGATTTTAACGATCAAGATGTTATTATTGAATGTCCCAAATGTCAGGGAGAGATTGTAGTTAAGATTTTGGAAATTACGAATCATCACACCGTTACTTGTCCGGACTGTGGTGCAAAAAATGATTTGTCGGCTAACGATCCTTCGGCCAAACTGGGGATACCCAAAACGTATATGCCTTTTGAAGGCTTGGATGATTATATAGAAGAAGTAGAGAAGAAAAGAAAGAAGAAATAATTTTCTTTAAATAATTAATAAAGAAAGAGCCTGTTCAATATGAACAGGCTCTTTTAGCGATTGAGTATTAGCGTCGATTAACATCTCCACCGCTTGAGGTATTTACGTCAACTTTTGACGGATTTCCATAATAGTTTACATCTCCACCTGAGCTTGCTGAGGCATCAATTTCTTCGGTTGCATTAACTGTAACATCGGCACCACTCGATGCTTTTGCTTTGCAAACTTTAGCGCTTAGTTCACGAGCATTTAAATCGCTACCACTACTTGCTTTTCCATAAAAATAGTTGGCAGTACCCCAAAGGTCAGCATCAGCACCTGAGCTTACAGAACAAGAAAGCTGGTCAGCGTGAATATCCAGTTTTGCATCGGCACCTGAGCTAACTTCAATATCTAAGTTTTTGGCATTAATGGTCGATTTTGTTTCAAAATCGCAACCACTTGAAATGTGAATTTCGTTGACATCAACTAAAGTAATATATACCGACATCGCTTTTGCTCTGCGAATACGGTCTTCAACTTTGACAACTAATTTATTTCCTCGAACTTCTGTAATAATATTGTCCTGTAAGTTTTCGTCAGTTTCAACAGTGATGGCTTCTTTATCGCCTTGCACGACAAAAACATCCAGACCTGTACCTGCTGAAATAGCTGTGAAATGTCCAACCTCTCTGTCTTGTTTTACGACATTCCCATTACCTTTTTCGCCAGAAAATTGAGCGTTTATGCACGATGTTGTTCCTAATATAATAGCGATTAGGAATAAACTAATTCGGTTAATTTGTTTCATATTATTAAATATTTGTTGTGTGAAAATGTTAATCTGTATGTATGACGCTAAGTGGCTGAAAAAAGTTACAGCTTTCGATACTTTTAAATGTTAATATAAAAATCTATGTTAATTTTATTATGGATTTGTGAATTAATATTCTGAAAATATAGTTTTGTTTGTGATGATTACGATTTGCAAATTACTCCTTCTAAAATGGTATTTCGAGATGGGTATATTTATGCCTTACAAAATCTTAAAAATACTACAGGGGTACCTCTGCGTTTGGTTCGATTTAAATTAAGTAACTAATTTGAAAGTAAGATATAAAAGACCAGCTTGTCTGGTCTTTTATTTGCTGTTAATTTTATAGTTGATAAACTTTGATGGGGCGATTATTATCAGAGGTTTGATTCTGTTAGTGTGTTGAGATACAGATCTTATTATGAAAGGGCTAAGATTTTAAAATCGTAAAATAATTGCATTATTATTTAAGAATGATTTTTTTTTCTTTTTCTACTGATTTTGTTGTCTTTAGAAGTTTTGTATGTATATCTTTGTGGTAAGCTTTTATAAAACGACAATTATGCTACCTAAATTTCTATTAGCGGATAATTCGCAAGAATTACCAGACACTTTGTTTATCATTCATACAAAGGACCCTCGTTGCATTATCGAATGCGATGTTGAAGACTTCAACTCTAGCCAGACTGTGTATTGGCTTGATGAAGAACCTAAAGAGCAAGAAATAATCGAGGATGTTATGGATGAGGCTGAAACTTTCTATAATGATGAATTAGAAAGTCAGGAAGATCTTTACGACGAAGAGTTTGAAGATTAATTTAAATGATTTTATGAAAGCCGATAATCTTGCCTCTATTTTTTGCAAGATTTTCGGTTTCAAATTTTAGTGCAATGAAAAAAAAGTTAAAACGATCATCCAATAAAATGGTTGCCGGCGTATGTGCGGGAATCGCTGAATATTTTGGTTTAGATATTACGATTGTACGTGTAGTTTATGTTTTGCTTTCTATTTTTAGTGTAGGTTTCCCAGGCCTGATTGTTTATTTGGTATTGATGTTCGTAATGCCCGATTATTACGAAGTGATGTAAACACATCCCTCTTTCTAAGCATCAGTACTTTCTTATTGATGTTCTTCTTTTTCCCTCGTTATTAGTGTCTTATTCTTTTAGTTGACTTGGTTTGTCAGGAGCTGTTAAAAAAAATAATATTTTTTTTAAGCTTCACTCTTCCGGGATGGATTTTTCTTTTACTTTTGCATCGATTTTGATAAGATGAAATCTCTTAGAAGCCTTGTAATTCAGGGCTTTTGGTTATTGAAATCATGTTTTTGTTTTTCGAAATCAGACAAGCTTTAAAACAACCAACAAAAAAAAAGAATGAGAATTTTTAGAAGTTTGCTATTGTTATCAATGGCAGTCTTATTGACTATGACTGCACATGCAGAAGAGACATTGAAAAAAACCGATGTGTCATTAAGTGTAGATGTTGTCAGTCGACATGTATGGCGTGCTCGTTTTTCGGGTAATGCACCTTGTATCGAACCAACCTTAAATTTCAATACAGGTAAGTTTTCTTATGGCGTTTGGGGATCCTATGCTTTGGATGAATCTTACCAGGAGGTGGATTTTTACCTACAGTATAACACACCCTTGTTCCAATTTAGTCTTTACGATTTTTATTGTCCCAATGTCGACTTTAAGGATTCAAAATTCTTTGATTTCGATAGTGATAAAAGTGTTCACTTCTTTGATGCGGTAGCCAAGTATAAAGGCTGTGAGAAATTTCCTGTTTCTGTAATGGCTTCCGTTTTCTTTTACGGTGAATACGACCGTGATGCGAATAACGATCAGCGTTATTCTACCTATTTTGAGTTTGGTTATTCTAATTTTATAGGTGGTAAAAAAGTAGCATGGGCACTGGGTATGACACCTGCAAAAGGTTTTTATGCTGACGAAATGAATGTTGTAAACATGGGGATGACCGTGTATGACAAAATTAAATTTAGCGAGCAGTATTCTTTACCTGTTCGCGCAAATGTAAGTTTGAATCCGGTAAGTGAACGTTTACTTTTTAGTTTTGCCTTTACTTTATAAAGGAATTGCTTAAGATATTTCAGAAGCCCTATTGAGAGTGATCTCATTAGGGCTTTTTGTTTAATATTTTAGATTGAAGGTTTTATTTGTAGTTTGAATGCAGAAATGGCTTGTTTGATCAGGTGTATTTTATGAAAGCAGAAAAGTCCGTACATGCTCCATACAAAGAAGACAGCCAGGTCAAAATGCATCCAAATATCCAAATTTTCTAAAAAGCAGATGCCTCCCATTAGACTTAGAGCAATTAACAAAGCATTCATTATAATGATGGTCTTAGATTTTAATGCACTTTCAAATTCAGCATTGTAAGAATCAGGAAGTATTACTTTGGAATTTGAGCTTTGATTAAGAACCCGTTTGAGATAGGTTTTGTGTTTTTCAAGTACGATATATTTTCCATAACCAAATACCTTCAGCTGAAATGAAAGTGTACACAAATAAAATAAACCCGAATTTGTCCATCTCACATCAAAACCAAATGCATGCATAGAGCTTAGAAGAGCAATTGTAATTCCCAATAATAGAAAGATAAGCGATGTGTAAAATATAAACTTAACACCAAATTTTTGTTGTTCCGTTTGAGAGAAGTAAATGGGTTTGTCCTTTTCAATAATACTAATTCTATTTCCCAGGATCTTTAGAATAGTCACGGTCTGTTAGTTTTAATTTATAAAATGTTAACTAAATTATAAATTAAATAGACTTTACACAAAGTTTAATTATGTTTTTTTTGAACGTGTGGTTTGTTATTTTTCGTAAAAATGCATCTCCTTGATATATTGGTATGCAGGGGCTGGCAAGAAGAAAGGGATTTCTTTTTTCTCTTTGATTGCCTGACGAATGAAACTTGACGAAACTTCCATTAATGGAGCTGGAACAATATGAATGATTCCTGGTAGATTAACATCCTCATCTTTAAATCCCGGGCGAGGGTAGACGTAAAGTTCATGGTTCTGTAGTAAAAGCTCGTAGTTTTTCCACTTGGTAAAGCTATTCAGGTTATCAGAGCCAACAATTAAGGAGAATTGATGATTGCTGTGCTTTTCTTTTAAATAGCTAAGTGTATCAATGGTGAATGAGGGCTGAGGTAAACCAAATTCGATATTCGAAGCTTTAAACTGTGGGTAGGCTTCAATGGATAGTTTAACTAGCTCCAATCTGTGATAATCGTTCAAAAGACTGGCTTTATTCTTTAATGGATTATGAGGACTTACGATAAACCAAATTTCTTCCAGATCGGTATACTCAGCCATGAAATTTGCAATGGCTAAATGTCCAATATGAATAGGGTTAAATGATCCAAAAAAGAGTCCAATTTTCATCGTTATTCGAGTTACTATATAAGAGAAAAAAGGCCGTGAAATACTTGTATAGCACAAATCACGGCATAATATCAATATCTATCTTAAAAACTTCTTTAGAGTTTCCTCAGCCTCTATAAAGGCATCTTCAAGCTTATCATTAATGATAATGGTGTCGAAACGATTCGCAAAGCTGAGTTCATATATGAATTTATCAACCCGATTTCGAATGACTTCTTCGCTATCAGTAGAACGACCTCTCAATCGGTTTTCCAATTCCTCTACCGATGGCGGTTGAATGAAAACTGCCAAAGCTCTGTCTTCGTAATATTTTTTAATATTAAGTCCACCCACAACATCTACATCAAAAATCACATTGTTGCCATTTGCTGTAATGCGATCAACTTCACTTTTCAGGGTGCCATAGAAACAGCCTTTGTAAACTTCTTCCCACTCCAGAAATTCATCATTCGCTATTTTAGCCTGAAAATCTTCAGTACTTAGAAAATGATAATCTTTACCATCAACCTCATTGGGTCTCATAGGGCGGTTTGTAGCCGAAATTGAAAATTCAAGATTGAAGTTTTGTGTCAGTAGGTGCTTAACGATAGTCGTTTTTCCAGCCCCACTTGGAGCAGAAAATATAAGGAGTTTGCCAGACATTTTAAAAGTATGAAAATCCCGAAATAAATCGGGATATGAGTATTCTGAATTTCTTAATTGTATTTGGAAATGCTATTTATAGCACGTTTAATAATTGCTCTTTGATCTTTTCCAATTCGTCTTTCATCTGAATGACAATTTTCTGAAGATTGGTGTCGTTAGCTTTTGAACCTAAGGTGTTGATTTCTCTACCAATTTCCTGAGCTATAAAGCCTAATTTTTTACCAATGGCTTCATGGGTTTGAGCTGTTTCGATAAAGTATTTGCAGTGATTAGCCAGACGTACTTTTTCTTCAGTAATATCAAACTTCTCAAGGTAATAAATCATTTCTTGTTCAAAACGATTTTTATCGATATGTTGCTTCTCAACAAACTCGTTTAAGTTGTCGTTTATTCTCGTTTTGATTGTATTGATTCTGTCGTCTTCAAATTGAGGGACTTGTGAAAGCAGATCTTCAATAATATGGATTCTGGAAAAAATATCTTCTTCAAGAGCTGCTCCTTCCTGAGCTCTGAACTTGATTAATTCCTGGATAGCTGATTGTGCACCTTTATGTATCAATTCCCACTCATTTTCATCTAAAGCCTGATGTTCAACTTTTAATGTGTCAGGAAGTTTGATTATTGTGTTTAAAAGGGGTTCATTATCAATAGAGATATTTAATTTCTCTGATAAATCCTGAAGTTGACGATAGTATGCCTCAACAATGGGTTGATTAATCTTTGTCTCTTTTTCAGCACCAACACTCTCAATGAAGATTGAAAGCTCAACCTTACCACGCTCCAGTTGCTTTTTTATATCATTACGAAGCACCAAATCTTTTTCCTTATATAAATTGGGGATTCGGGTGAAGATATCGAGCTGTTTGCTGTTAAGGGATTTTATTTCGATGGAAACTTTTTTATTCTCCAATTCAAGAGTGGCTTTTCCGAAGCCCGTCATTGATATTAACATAGTAGCGAAAGTTGATTTTTGCAAAGGTAAGGCTTTGAATGCGATTTGCAAATAGACAGTCAGCTAAGTTGTTTGAACTTAGCTTTCATAAATAATAAATATGGGCTTAATACTTCACAACGGCTTTTGTTTTCCACTTTCCTGTTCGGTAATAGAAATATGAAAAGCTCATCCCAATGACCCAGCCCATAGGGATTGACCACCAGATTCCATCTTCACCAATTTTGGATGATAAGAGATATGCAGCAGGAATTCTGATAATCCACAGTGAAAATAGAGTAATAAACATAGGAATCAGTGTGTCTCCGGCTCCTCGCAGAACACCATGTATGGTGAACATAGAAGAAAAGATCAGGTAGAATGAGCTCACTATAATTAAATAGTTCTGACCGATTTCTATAACCTGTTGATCTGTTGTAAACATTCGCATTAAATGACTTCCAAAGATGACTATGAGAGCTGTCATTGCCAAACAAAAAATATTGGACATGATAAAGGTGGCTTTGAATCCTCTTTTGACACGGTCGATTTTATTTGCGCCTAAATTTTGACCAACAAACGCGGCTACTGCTTGCGAAAAATTCATGGCAGGCATCATAGCTAAAGAATCAATACGCCCCGCTGCCGTATATGCGGCAATCACATCGGTACCAAAGGTGTTAACAATTCCTAGCAGAGCCATCATTCCCATAGCCACAAATGTATGTTGTAGACCCGAAGGTAAACCGATTTTTAAACTTTTGTAAAATAACTCTTTATCAAACCTGAGTTTGGATAAAGCAAATTTCATTATTTTATGACTGCGATTTAGATAAAGTAATGCAGCAATAAAAGCAATGCCTTGAGCTAAAACAGTGGCCCAGGCTGCCCCACCAATTCCCCATTTAAAAACCATTACAAAAAGCAGGTCGAATACAATGTTCAGTATAGAAGCCAATATTAGGAAATAAAGCGGTGTTTTTGAATCACCTAAACCACGCAGAACTGAACTGGTTCCGTTAAACCCAAAGAAAAGAATCATCCCTGCCATATAAATGTTTAAATAGATGGTTGCCTGAGGCAAAAGTTCTTCGGGTAATTGCAGCAGTCTAAATAGATCTTCACTAAAAATGATGCTAAGAATCGAAATGATGAAACCGGACACAAACAAAAAGATGTACATGGTGTCTATCGATCGTTTAACCCGATCAATATCCTTCGCGCCATAAAATTGTGATATGACAATGGAAAAGCCTGATCCGATACCTATCAGGAGAGCAATTAAAGTGAATATGATTGGAAATGAAGCACCAACCGAGGCCAGAGCTTCTTTGCCAAGTACTTTTCCGACAATGATACTATCAACAATATTATAAAGTTGCTGAAATACATTGCCCAAAAGCATGGGTAGCGTAAAGTTAAATATATGGCGTGCTACGTTTCCAGTAGTGAAGTCTTTCATTGGAAAATTATTGGTTTACAAAGCTCCCAATTTAATTCGGAATCTCAAAATCTGACTTAATAAATTTAGAGTTCATCCAAGTCATGATGTTTTATGAAAGTTTAGGGTATAAAAAAAGCACCAAAGTTTTAGAACTTTGATGCTTTAAAGCGGAGAGAGAGGGATTCGAACCCCCGGTACGTTGCCGCACAATAGTTTTCAAGACTACCGCATTCGACCACTCTGCCATCTCTCCTGAATTGAGCGGGAAACGAGACTCAAACTCGCGACCCTCAGCTTGGAAGGCTGATGCTCTATCAACTGAGCTATTCCCGCAGGAAAATGTAATAGTGGGGAGAGCAGGATTCGAACCTACGAAGACGAAGTCAGCGGAGTTACAGTCCGCCCCAGTTGGCCACTTTGGTATCTCCCCAATATGTTTACAATAAAATTGAGCGGGAAACGAGACTCAAACTCGCGACCCTCAGCTTGGAAGGCTGATGCTCTATCAACTGAGCTATTCCCGCAGATCTTTAGCAATTCATCGATCGTTATCGAATGAATTTGTTTGCTTCAGAATATTGTGGGAAGAGCAGGATTCGAACCTACGAAGACGAAGTCAGCGGAGTTACAGTCCGCCCCAGTTGGCCACTTTGGTATCTTCCCAGTTGCAATGTTTATTGGGTGATCGTTATCTCCCTATTGCGATGCAAATATAGATGCTTTCCCCGAATATACAAGCCTTCTAAAAATATTTTTTTGAGAAAAGAGAAGTGATTTTATGTAAGTATTTGATTTCCTAGTTACTATTTTGTGAACTTTTTTTTGAAAAAAAATCAAGCTTCACGATTTTCATTATTAAACGATGATTAATTCATATTTTCGAGGTGGAATCAAGCAGTCTTTAATCTCAAATGCCATCTTTAAAGATGCGGTTTCAATTTAATAGAATCATTTATAACCGAAATTTAAAGGTAAAGAATCGTATTAATTACTTTCTTAATAAAAGTTGGGCATTAAAAAACCGCAACTGAATGTAGCTGCGGTTCTTTTACTATTATATAGTGTATCGGTTTTAATTCACTAAGTTTAATAAAACTCAAGGAAGTTTTTCATTGAGCCCAGGTAGTAATCTTGCCAGCCTTCAACAATTTCGTCATAGGCTTCGTCAGGAATATTGGTATGCGTTAATTCCAATAAGGTATTCTTTCCTGCTTTTTTTAGGGTAAAGCTGACAATCGATGGATTTTCAGTTTCTCCAAAAAACCATTCCTGAACCAATTTGTAGTCTTTCACGACCTGAATATTGCAACCTGAAATATCACCTTCCCACAATGAGAAAACAGTTCCAACCTGATCATCCATAGTTGCAGGATATCCAGTCCATAGCTCAATTTGGAAAGGATTTGTCAGCGCATTAAATACTTCTTCTTGATTTGCTGATATCTCCAGAGTATAGTTGTAGTCTTTCATGATGCTTTGTTTTATTTGAATGCAAAAATAATTTGAATAATAGATTTCGCTAACTATTTGAGAAGATATTTTGAAAATAGGCTTTATCTTCTGATAATCACGCCTTTTTTCCTTAATAATTATTCATTAACTTGTGATATGTGACTTTGTAAATCGCTGATAATGAATGTTGAATTTGGCTTTGTTATCCAGAGATTGCAAAAAAGTTAAATCTTAAGGAGTCTAAATAAAAATAAATGATATATTTGTCTCATTATTTATAAAGATTCTAACTAATAATCAAAGAATATATGTCAAGTTTTGAAATTCTAATGCCCAAGTTGGGGGAGAGTGTTCAGGAGGCAACCATCACCAAAATGTTTGTTAATCTTAATGATACAGTAGAAGAGGATGATATGCTTTTCGAGATTGCAACCGATAAGGTGGACTCTGAGATTCCTTCTCCAGTATCTGGGAAAGTGATTGAAATTCGCTACAAAGAGGACGATGTGGTACCTGTGGGTGAGGTTGTAGCAATTATTGATTTGAGTGGTGGTGACGATGTAGAAGAGACCCAAACTCAGGAAACAGCAAGTCAGGAAGTTTTGGCTGTAGAAGAAAAAGTAGTGAGTGAGTCTGTTGAGATCAAATCAGATTCAGATCGTTTTTACTCTCCATTGGTGAAGGCAATTGCTCAAAAAGAACAAATTAGTCAGGCTGAATTGGATTCAATTGTTGGTCATGGAAAAAATGGTCGTGTGCAGAAGGAGGATGTTTTGAAGTTTGTTGCTGAGCGACAGGGGTCGGCAAAAGCTCAGGTTGTTGTTGAAACGCCTGCTAAGCCAGCTGCAGAAAAGACAATAGCAAGTCCTGAAAAGCCAAAGGTTTCAATGTCAGTTGGTGCAAATGATCAGATTATTGAAATGGATCGTATGCGCCGAATTATTGCTGATCATATGGTGATGTCGAAACAAACTTCACCTCACGTTACAGCTATGGTTGAGGCTGATGTAACTGATATGGTGAATTGGAGAAATAAAGTGAAAGATGAGTTTTTCGCAAAAGAGAAAACGAAGATCACCTTTATGCCAATTATTATTGAGGCTGTTTCAAAGGCTTTACGCGAATACCCAATGATTAATTCATCAGTTGATGATTATAAGGTTATTGTGAAAAAGGATATCAATATTGGTGTGGCTGTTGCTTTGCCTTCAGGTAATTTGATTGTTCCGGTTATTAAGAATGCAGATCAAAAGAATCTATTGGGTTTAACTGTCGGCATGAATACATTGGCTGATAAAGCCAGAAATAACAAATTAGATGCTGATGATATTCAAGGTGGAACTTTCACAATATCAAATTTCGGATCGTTTAAAAATGTAATGGGAACACCTATTATCAATCAGCCACAGGTTGCTATTCTTGCAGTTGGTACTATCGAAAAGAAACCTGCTGTACTGGAAACTCCTGCTGGTGATGTTATTGTTCCGCGTCAAAAAATGTTCTTGTCTCTTTCTTACGACCATCGTGTGGTTGATGGGGCTTTGGGTGGTGCTTTCTTGAGAAAGATTGCCGACTATCTTGAGGAGTTTGATCTTAACAGAGGCGTTTAATTGGCTTCGGTCAAACAAGCATTTGAAGATGTATTACTAATATATTAATGACTTTTACAATGACAAATAAGAAAAAATATAGCATAAAGGAGACGCCTAAAAAACAGCTTGCTGAGTGGTTTAACTTAATGACCTTAGGACGTGCTCTTGATGAAAAGGCACCTAATTATTTGAAACAAGCCATTGGCTGGTCGTACCATGCTCCTTATGCAGGACATGATGGTATTCAGTTGGCTATTGGGCAAACATTTGATAGAAAAACGGATCATTTGTTTCCTTACTACCGTGATATGTTGACTTCTCTTTCTGCGGGGTTAACTGCGGAAGAGGTTATTTTTAACGGTATTTCAAAAGATACGGATGTTGCTGGTGGTGGGCGTCATATGTCGAACCACTTTGCCAAACCAGAGTGGAATGTGCACAATGTCTCTTCATGTACAGGGAATCATACCTTACATGCGGTAGGTATTGCGCGTGCACTAAAACATTATAAAGGCAAAGGTGTTGCCATTAGTTCTCAGGGCGAATCTTCAGTTTCAGAAGGTTATGTTTACGAGGCGATTAATGGAGCTTCGAAAGAACAATTACCAGTTATTTTTGTTTTTCAGGATAATGGCTATGGAATCTCTGTTCCTAAGAAAGATCAGACTGCAAATCGTAAGGTTGCGGATAACTTTAAGGGATTAAAATACTTGAAGATTTTCCATTGTAATGGTAAAGATGTATTTGATTCAATGAATACCATGGCAGAGGCGAAAGCTTATGCAATCGAAAATCAGATGCCTGCTATCGTTCAGGCAAACTGTGTGCGTATGGGGTCACACTCTAATTCGGATAAGCATGAGCTGTATCGCGATAATGCTGAGTTGAATTACGTGCAGAAATACGATCCATTGGCAAAATTTCGCCGTTTGTTAATTCGTTACGAGCGTTTTACTGAGGAGGAATTGCAAGCCATTGAGGCCGATGTGAAATTGCAGGTTAAAAAAGCGCACCGAGCTGGTTTGACCGCTCCGGATCCGGACCCAAATTCAGTTCACGATTTTGTAATGCCAGAATCCTATCCTGCTTCTAAATATCCGGAAGGACTTCATAACGAAACAGGAGAATCCAAAAAGCTGATCGAAGGTTTAAATGAAACCTTAAAAGCTGAATTCCGTCACAATCCTGATACCTTTATTTGGGGACAAGATATCGCCAATAAAGACAAGGGTGGTATTTTCAATGTTTCGAAAGGCATGCAGCAGGAATTCGGTATCGAGCGTGTATTTAATGCACCAATTGCCGAAGACTTTATTATGGGTACTGCCAATGGTATGAGCCGTTTTAATGATAAGATTCGTATTGTTGTTGAAGGTGCTGAGTTTGCTGATTATTTTTGGCCGGCTATGGAGCAATTTGTTGAAACGACTCACGAATACTGGCGTACTAAGGGGCAATATTCACCTAACATCACTGTTCGTTTAGCTTCTGGTGGTTATATTGGTGGTGGACTTTACCATTCTCAGAATATCGAAGGTGCGCTATCAACTTTCCCTGGTGTTCGAATTGTTTACCCATCGTATGCTGATGATGCGGCAGGTTTGCTTCGTACCAGTATTCGTTCGAAAGGGATGACGGTGTTTATGGAGCCAAAGGCTTTGTATAATGATCCTAAAGCAGCTGCTGTTGTTCCTGATGATTTTGAGGTGCCATTTGGTAAGGCTCGTGTTCGTCGTGAGGGGACTGATTTAACCATTATAACTTACGGTAATACCACACACATGTGTGTTGAGGTCGCTGATCAGATTGCTAAGGATTTAGGTCGTGATGTTGAAGTGATGGACTTGCGTTCTCTAATTCCATTGGATAAGGAAAGTATTCTTAAGTCGGTTGCTAAAACCAATAAAGTCTTAGTGGTACATGAAGATAAGGTGTTCTCTGGATTTGGTGCTGAAATTGCAGCGATTATAACAGAGGAAGCTTTTGAACATTTGGATGCACCAGTAAAACGAGTTGGATCAACTTTTACTCCGGTTGGATTTAATCGAATTTTGGAAAAAGCAATTCTTCCAAACAATGAGAAAATTTATGCTGCAGCTAAAGATTTGTTAGACTACTAAAAGAGTGATGAGTTAATCTGTAAATGTGCGAATATGTTACGAATAAATTGTAATTTTAAGAGTAAGGATTAACTTTTATCAGATTCTAAAAATATTAAGAGATGAAAATAGGATTAATATATAGCTTCAATACCATTAAGACTTCGAAGAATGCTGAGAAAATCAAGAAAGCTTTCGGTAAGGATTTTGACATTGAAATGGTGAATGTTGAGGAAATTGATGAGAAGTCTTTCTTATCATTCGATAATATGCTGCTTGGTGTTCCAACCTGGTTTGATGGTGAATTACCAAACTATTGGGATGAGTTTATGCCAGCTATCGAACAGCTTAAACTCAAAGGGAAAAAAGTGGCCCTTTTCGGCTTGGGCGATCAGGTAGGCTATCCTGAGAACTTTGTGGATGCTATTGGCTTATTGGCTATTGCATTGGAAGAACGAGGTGCCAAGGTGATTGGTTTAACCAGCCCTGAAGGGTATACCTTCGAGCGTTCAGTTGCTTTGCGTGATGGTAAATTCTTAGGTTTGCCCCTGGATATTGAAAATCAGGCTGCATTAACTGATGAGCGTATTAAAGCTTGGGTGGAGCAATTAAAGAAGGAATTCTAAACTTCTCGAATTGCCCTAAACGGAAAAAGATGATCCTATACAGATCATCTTTTTCTGTTATATACTTTTCGCTCAAGCAGCAGGGCTCTTACTTTTTTCTTCGATAAAAAAGTAAGCAAAAAATCAAGTCAGCCTGATCCTGGTATACTCGATGTAGTAGCATCAGTATCACGCCTAACGGCAGGCTGACAAATTTTAAGGAGGAATCCCCGAGTTTGCGAGGGGGTGGTGGTTAAAAGCGAAAAAAATGAAACAAAAAAAAGATGACTCAATTTAGAGTCATCTTTCTATCACTAAATATTTTATTCAGAGCCTATAACATCTGCATATCATTAAGCTTTTTATAGGTCCCATCAAGTTTAATCAGCTCATCATGCTTGCCTCGTTCAACAATTTCACCTTCGTGGAAAACACAGATTAAATCCGCATTCTTTACAGTTGATAAGCGGTGAGCAATCACAACCGAAGTTCTGTTCTGCATTAATTTATCTAAAGCATCCTGAACCAAACGTTCTGATTCTGTATCAAGAGCAGAAGTTGCCTCGTCCAAAATCATAATTGGAGGGTTTTTTAATACTGCTCGTGCAATACTCAATCGCTGACGCTGACCACCAGACAGTTTACCACCACGGTCACCAATATTGGTTTGGTAACCATTTTCTGTCGCTGTAATAAAGTCGTGAGCATTAGCAATTTTTGCTGCGGCTTCAACCTCTTCCATTGTGGCATTTTCTACACCAAAAGCAATATTGTTGAAAATGGTGTCGTTAAATAGAATGGATTCCTGATTCACATTCCCCATTAGGTTACGCATATCAGCAATTTTGAGATCACGAATATCCTCACCATCAACAAAAATACCACCTTCAATTACATCGTAAAAACGAGGAAGAAGATCAACAAACGTTGTTTTTCCAGAACCTGATTGACCAACTAAGGCAATGGTTTTTCCCTTTGGAATTTCAAGGTTGATGTTTTTCAGAACTTGTTTTTCGCCATTGTACGAGAAGCCTACGTTTCTATATTCAATAGCTTTTTCAAATTTGTCAACCGATTTTGCATTGGCTTTATCGACAATAGTCGACTCAGCATCTAAGATTTGATCGATTCGCTCCATAGCTGCCAACCCCTTTTGGATACTATATAAGGCTTTCGAGAATGCTTTGGCTGGGTTAATGATTGAATAGAAAACAACCAAGTAAGCAATAAAACCTGCACCATTTAAGTTTGTGTTCCCATTAAGAATCAATTTTCCACCATACCAAAGGACAATCACAATCACAACAGTTCCTAGGAATTCACTCACAGGATGAGCCAGGATTCTTCTACGCATCAGGCTGTTCATAATACGACGGTAGTCGTTATTTTCAATAGCAAACTTTTCTGAAACTTTCTCCTCAGCTGTAAAAGCTTTGATAATGCGAAGACCAGACAGGGTTTCTTCAATGGTTGATAAAAGATCCCCCATTTTGTTTTGACCTAAACGGGATTTCTTTTTTAATGTTTTACCAATTCGACCAATGATATAACCCGCAATAGGTAAAATGATGAATGAAAAAAGTGTCATTTGTGGACTCATGATAATCATAGTAACCAAGGCTACAATAATGAGAATTGGGTTTTTAATGAACATGTCCAATGAGTTCATTACAGAATTCTCAACCTCTTGAACATCAGAAGTAGAACGCGATATGATATCTCCCTTTTTCTCTTCGGTAAAGAAAGGAATTGGCAGGCTTACAATTTTGTCATAAATTTTTGTTCTAATATCTCGAACAACTGAGTTTCTAACTTGAACTGTGTGATAAGAACCTAAATATGTAAAAGTAACTTTGAAAAATACAGCAACAAGTAATACAACACCTACAAATAGGAGTGTAGAATCTGCACCATACTCTATCTTTATTTGAGTTGTGTAATAATAAAAGTTGTGTTTTATTGCATCTAAACTGATTTCCCATGGTACTTTGTTGGCTACAACTTCGGAATCTTCGAAAAGAATTTCGAGAACAGGTTGCATCATCACAAAGGAGAATACACCAAAGACTGCTGCAAACAGGTTGTACACAAAACTCATGATTAAATCACTCTTGTATGGAGGAAGGAATCGTCGTAATATTTTAATGAAATCTTTCATTTATTAGTTTAAATTATTTCTAGTATGTATTTGTTATAATTTGTTTTTCAGATATGAAGTAAAACAAAATAGCTGGTAAAAATACGATTCTTACCAGCTATTCGCAAAGATTTAACAATATTTAGTGGCAGTCGTTACATCTCAGTTTATAAAATAAAAAGGCCGTAGAAGTCAAACTCCTGCGGCCTTTCAATAAGATATGTTTGAGACTAAACTCCTGTATAATTGCTCGGAGTGATCGTTTTCAATTCAGCTTTTAGGCTGTCTGAAATCTCAAGTGTATCGATAAATTCAGCAATACTTTCTTGAGATACCGTTGTGTTTGTACGAGTTAAAGCTTTCAAAGCTTCGTAAGGGTTTGGATATGCTTCTCTACGCAAGATGGTTTGAATAGCTTCAGCTACAACTGCCCAGTTCTCTTCTAAATCAGCTTCAAAAGCATCAGGTGAAAGAATCAGTTTATCCAAGCCTTTTAATACCGACTTGAAGGCAATGATTGAGTGAGCAAAAGGAACACCAATATTTCTTAATACAGTTGAATCTGTAAGATCACGTTGCAATCGAGAGATAGGCAATTTAGCTGACAAATGTTCGTATGTTGCGTTCGCTAATCCCAGGTTACCTTCCGAATTTTCGAAATCGATAGGGTTTACCTTATGTGGCATAGCTGAAGAGCCTACTTCACCTTCTTTAATTCTTTGCTTGAAGTAATTCATGGAAATATATGTCCAGAAATCACGGTTCATATCAATTAGGATGGTATTGATACGTTTGAAGTTATCGAAGATTGCACCCATATTGTCGTAGTTCGAAATTTGAGTGGTGTATTCTTCACGCTCTAATTTCAACGACTCATTTACAAACTTGTTACCAAAAGCTTTCCAGTCGATTTGTGGATATGCCACATGATGGGCATTAAAATTACCTGTAGCACCACCAAACTTAGCCGAACAAGGAACTGATTTTAATAGATCCAATTGTTTTTTAAGACGGTATACATAAACTTGAATCTCTTTACCTAAACGAGTTGGAGAAGCAGGTTGTCCGTGAGTACGAGCCAAAAGAGCCACATCTTTCCAGTCATTAGATAAGTTTTCAAGCTTTTCGATCAGTTGGTCTAAAAGAGGGTAATAAACATCATGTACCGCATCTCTTAAAGAGTATGGTGTAGCAGTGTTATTGATATCTTGTGAAGTCAATCCAAAGTGAATGAATTCCTTATATTTTTGTAAGTTTAATGCGTCGAACTTTTCTTTTATGAAGTATTCAACGGCTTTTACATCGTGATTGGTTACAGCCTCAATGTCTTTAACTTTCTGTGCATCTTCAACAGTAAAGTCTAAGTATAAACTGCGTAGTTCATCAAAATTGTTGGTGTCGAAATCGGCTAGCTGAGGAAGTGGATGTTCGCAAAGTGAGATGAAATATTCGACCTCTACCAATACCCGGTATCTGATAAGCGCATACTCCGAAAAATACTCTCCTAATACGTCAACCTTATCACGGTAGCGTCCATCGATTGGTGAAATAGCTGTTAAACTGTGCATTCTATAAAAATTAAGTTGTAAAATGATTATTTAGTTTTGCAAAGATACAAATAAAGTGACTGAGCGTAAATCTTAATTTTGATTTTATTATGCCAAAATCAGACAAAAAAAAGACACCCCTGAGGATGTCTTTAATTTTTTTAAAATTGATATTTAATGCCAACGGCTAAATTTTCTTTAAACTGCACTTTAGATCCGGTATCATTATCCGAAATCAGATAGGTTGATACGGTTGTTGTCAAGTATTGATTAATTGGAAGATTTAAGATGAACTGCCAATCGACATCAATATTTTTCGGTTTGTTGGTATAACTGGAATAGAATTCAAGTTTGTTTTCCATACTAATGTCTTTTGTAATCTCCCATTTGTGTAGGATTTTCACGTAGGAACCGACCTCTTTTTTAATTTTTTTATCGGCATCAATACCAAAAGCAGTCTGATCGATACGCGCCGTATCCCTTACAATGGTGTACTTAGCCGTAAAGGGTGAAATCAGAATTGAGAAGTCCTTTTTTGGTTTAAAGTCTAAACCGACTGATCCCAGAATATAGGCAGGAGCAAAGAAGTTTGAAATAAGTTTCCTGCTGCCGTCGGCCGAGTAGTTGTAACCTCTGACAAATTGTGTCTTTAGATTAAACATCGATGTGTAATACCACTTCCCGAAAGCTAACTGACCAAATTTTGTGTTGAATTCTAACTTATCCTGGTTTTTTCTAAAATCGTTATTACCGGATTTTAGAAGACCATATTCGAGATCGAGGGTGCTTTCCCAAGAGGTTTTGTTTTTTTGATATTTGGCAAAAGACTTAATCCCAGTTAAAGTTGATATAGAACTTTCGCCCCCTTCAGCCCAGTCTTTACTGACATGGCCCTGATTGAAATCTAACTTAATCAGAGTTCCAAATTTCCAGATATCGACATAACGTTTGTATTTTTTCAGGCGTGCCAGTTTGAATCCATCAGGAGACAGTTGCTCTTCCAAACGAACTTTTGCTCCTTTTCTTTTGGTATTTCTCACCGATTCCTGATATACATCGTCATCGTATAAAATGCGTATTCCCTTATTAGGCGTATTTTGAAGCCAGACACCTATTGAATCTCGCTTGTTTTTTTTCAACCAAAAGCGTTTAAAATCCGAATTGCCATTATTTATCCAAAAGGCAAGGGAGTCATTCATGGCATTCTTTACCGCAAACTCAACAGAATCGCGGCTGATTTCTCTGATCCATTGGTGTACTGAATCATCTTCGATATAATGATACAACTGGCTGTATTTTTGCACATCATCTACCACATCGAACTTTTCCTCCTTGGAAAGGTCTTCGGCTTGTTTAATTTTTTGATTTTCACGATCCACTTTTTTTGCCAGTTCCCTAAGAGCCTCTTCGGTTTGGCGCTGTTCGATATACGATTTTAGATAGTTGACCATATGTCTGAGACTATCATTTTCCACATAGTCGAGTAAGGTGTTTAGGGCCTTGTCTAAAGATTTATTTTCTTTTGAATGTGCTTCAACCTTAAGCTCTCCAAGTAAATATTTGAAGGCGATATTATCGATGTGTTTTAATGGATCGGTGAATTTTTTTGTTTTTATTGAATCATCGAAATAAGTGGTTTGTATTGATTCTGAATGAGCAATTTTATAAAGGTTGATTGGAAGTGAATGTGTTTTAATTTCAATTGAATCCCTTTCTATTGAAGTTACTGGCTCCTGTGGTGTATCTTTTAGACCATCTAAGTTTTGAATGTTTATAAATTTTGTGTCATAAACCTGATTGTAAATTGAACTAGCCTTACTTTTCTGTGAAAAAAGAAAGGAGAATTGAAAGAATAAAAGTAAGAGAAAAAGGTTTCGATTCATCTCAATGAGTGTGTCTTAGGGTTTAGTATAAGTTGTATGTGATAATTTGTAAGACAGGTCAGATAAACTGATCTGTATTTCAACTCCACGAAGAACAAAAATGAGAATAAATTTCTGTATTAAAAGGGAAAAATGCGTATAAATAACTACAATCGTTTGCGAAAAATGCATGTAGGTCTTTTTTATGAAATTGAAAAAACTTATTTTTGGGGTGATGGTAAAAATTGAGACTATGAAAAAGCATAATCGACTTTCAAAACCAAAACAGAACAACTTCCTTAATATTAAGAACCGCGACGGATACCACTATTAGTCGTTGAGGGTTTTTATTGCCTGAGCTTCAGTAAAGCTTTCCCACTATATACTGTAATTATTAGATTTTAATTGATAGCGATAGCTATAACTGTATGTATACACCCTAATTTTATTTGGGTGCTATGTTTCAGGTACATCTAATTGTAAACCTTAAATTAAAGTTTCTCGTTTTATAATGAGAAGATTAATTCGATACATTTAAAAATTTAAAAGAATATAATCATGGAATTACCTTTCGCAGAATCGTACAAAATCAAGATGGTTGAAACCATCAGAAAAAGCACCAGAGAAGAGAGAGAACAATGGCTTAAGGAAGCCAATTATAACTTGTTTAATCTAAAAAGCGATCACGTATTCATTGACCTGTTGACTGACTCAGGAACAGGTGCAATGAGTGATAAACAGTGGTCGGAGTTAATGTTGGGTGATGAATCATACGCTGGAGCTCGTTCGTATTATAAAATGAAAGCGGCCTTGAAAAACATTTTGGGTTTCGATCATTTCTTACCAACTCACCAAGGACGTGCTGCTGAGAATGTTTTGTTTTCGGTATTAGTTAAAGAAGGCAATATTGTTCCTGGTAACTCACACTTTGATACAACCAAAGGGCATATCGAATTCAGAAAAGCTAAGGCGGTTGATTGTACCATTGATGAGGCTTTCGATACCTTAATCGATCATCCTTTCAAAGGGAATTTGGATCTTGTAAAATTAGAGTCTGTGCTTTCAACTTACCCTAAAGAGCAGATTCCTATGATTATTGTTACCGTAACTTGTAACACATCAGGAGGACAGCCAGTTTCAATGGCAAATATGAAAGCTGTTAAGGAATTGGCAGATAAGTATGGTATTCCAGTGTGTTTCGATTCGGCTCGTTTTGCTGAGAATGCTTATTTCATCAAACTTCGTGAAGAAGGCTATCAGGATAAGACAATCAAAGAGATTGTGAAGGAAATGTATTCATATGCTGATATGGCAACCATGAGCTCTAAAAAAGATGCTATTGTAAACATGGGTGGTTTTATTGCAATGAAGGATGAGAACCTATGGAAAGAGGCATCTACTTACAATATCATGTTCGAAGGTTATGTGACTTATGGTGGTATGTCTGGTCGTGATATGAATGCTTTGGCTCAAGGTCTTGACGAAGGAACTGAGTTTGAAACATTGGAAACACGTATCAAGCAGGTTGAATATTTGGGTGAGAAACTAAGAAGTTTTGGTGTACCTATTCAGATGCCAATTGGTGGACATGCTATTTTTGTTGATGCTAAGAAATTCTTAAGTCATATTCCAAAGGAAGAGTATCAGGCACAGACTTTGGGATGTGAATTGTATCTGGAAGCGGGTATTCGTGGTGTTGAGATTGGTGCTATTTTAGCTGATAGAGACCCTGAAACTCGTGAGAACCGTTATCCAAAATTGGAATTGTTACGTTTGGCTATTCCACGTCGTACTTACACCAACAATCATATGGATGTGGTTGCTGTAGCACTTAAAAATGTTTGGGACAGACGTATGGATATTAAGCACGGTCTTAAGATTGTGGATGAGGCTCCTATTATGCGTCACTTTACTGTGCAACTTGAGAAAGTTGAGTAATTACTGAATCATCATATTTCTATAGAGCCCCTTTTTTAGGGGCTTTTTTTAGACCCCGATTTTCCGAATTGTTTCTTGCTGAAGATTTGAATAAACAACAGATCAATAGAGTGATTCTTTAAGAGAAAGTGGGGGAATTGTTATAACCTAAAATGGCTGCTGGGATTGGGTTTTAACAGATACAAAAGCTGGCGAAGGACATTTCCTTCGGATAATTTTGGATGAGCAAATTGTAGCTATGTCATATGAGTCTATTCTTATTAGGAAAAAAGCGGTATGGCCTTTTATAAAAAACCAGATGATTAAAGATATTTAGATTTCTCAGTAGAAATAGCACACAAAAAAAAGCGAAGATCATTGATCTTCGCTTTTTTTATATCTGAGTGAGTTGATTATTTCAACTTCAATTTTGCACGAGTAATGTACTTTTCAATATCACGAGCTTCAGACGATTTTGCGAAATCTTTCTCAATTGTTTCGTAAGCTGCTAGAGCATCGTTGTAATTTCCTGTCATCTCGTAAGCGATACCCGCTTTTTGAAGATAGATAGGTGTTGTGAAATTGTTGGTATTGATTGAGCTTGCAGCCATATAGTTTGAAGCCGCTTTCTCGTTGTTTCCAAGTTCCATATAAGCGTCACCAATAGCAGCTTTAGCTAGTGATGAAAGAATGAAATCATCTGAAGAAAAATCTTCAAGATAAGTGATTGCATTTTGGAATTCACCAAGGTGTAGGTAAGAAATACCTGTATAGTATGCAGCTAAATTACCAGCCTCAGTTGAGCCATAGTTGTCAATGATATCAAGGAAACCATCATAGTTACCATCACCATTAATCGCAAGATTAAAAGAGTCTAACTCGAAATAACGCTGCGCTTGAAACATTTCAGCCTGTGCACTTTGCTCAAGTGGAGCTCTGTAATACTTCTGATATGAAAAGATACCTACAGCAATCACAATAATTGCTAATGCGATATAAGTTAATTTCTTTTGGTTATTCTCAATATATTGTTCGGTTCTACTTAAAGCTTCTTCTAAATTTTCAAAATTATCTTCGTGAACCTGATCTTTTTTGTTTGTAGACATATTAGAAATATTTAATGTTTTATTTTTTGCTAACGCAAATGTAATTTTTTTTGCGAATAATACGACAACTTTTATTTAAAAAGTGAATGTGAATTCGGCATTGATTAATGGATGAAATTGAGCCTGAAACTGATTTTATTCGTATTTTTGATGCGGAATAAAAAATCTGAACATAAATTCAGATTCCCATGTCCTTGAAAAGCAAAATATAAAATATGCATTTAGAGCGTTTATCCCTTATTAATTACAAGAATATAAAAGAGTTGGAAATAGAGCTGTCGCCTAAGATCAACTGTTTTATAGGCAACAATGGTATGGGGAAGACCAATTTACTCGATGCTGTTTATTACCTGAGTTTTTGCAAAAGCTACTTTTCCTCTACTGATCAACTTAATATCAAACACGATGAACTTTTTATGGTTCTCGAAGGAAATTACAAGCGTAAGGAGATGGATGAGTTGATTTATTGTGGTGTGAAGCGCGGCCAGAAAAAAAACTTCAAGCGAAATAAAAAGGAATACAAAAAGTTATCCGAGCATATTGGACTCTTACCAATTGTAATGGTTTCGCCGGCTGATGTGCGCTTGATTACTGATGGGAGTGAGGAGAGACGTAAGTATATGGATAGTGTGATATCGCAATACGATAGAAAGTATTTGGATGATCTGATTCGTTACAATCGTGTGATTTTGCAACGCAATAAATTGCTTAAGGATTTTGCTCGTCGGGGAAAATTCGAGGAGGATAGCCTGAGTATATGGGATGAGCAAATGATTATTCTATCTGCCTCAATCCATGAAAAGCGCAAGGATTTTTTGAATAAATTGATGCCAGTCTTTCAGGAGTATTACAATATTATATCGCAAGGGAATGAGCTCGTGAATCTGGAATACAAATCTCAGCTGAACGACCATTCTATGCGGGATTTGTTGCGCCATGCCCGTTTGAAAGATCAGATCATGCAATACACAACGGTTGGTATTCATAAGGATGATTTAACCCTCTCATTGGGTGATTATCCCATCAAGAAAATGGGTTCGCAAGGGCAGCAGAAAACCTATTTGATTGCACTAAAGTTGGCACAATTCGAATTCATCAAAAAATTGTCTGAATACAATCCGATTCTTTTATTGGATGATATTTTCGATAAGTTGGATGCGGAACGTGTGGAACAGATTGTTCATTTGGTTTCAGAGGAGCGATTTGGACAAATTTTCATCTCGGATACCAATCGCGATCATTTGGATCAGATTTTAGCTTCGTCTAATTTGACTTACAAACTCTTTGCGCTTGATAGGGGAGTTGTGACAGATCTTTAGGAATTTTACACTTTACCCTTTTAATTTTTTAGCCTTAAACTATGCGCCGATCAAAAACACAAAAAATAGAAGAACTTGTCAAGATTGTTTTAAAAGAGCAAGGCCTGGATGTGAAGCTAAAAGAACTGGAATTGATTAAGGCCTGGGAAGTTGTGATTGGGAAGAATGTTGCCAATGCCACAACCAACCTTTATATCAAAAACAGAAAATTGTATGTACAGCTCCGTTCATCTATCATCCGTAATGAATTGATGCTCATCAAAACGGGTTTGATTCGAGCTTTAAATAATGAAGTGGATGCTCAAATTATCGACGATATTGTGGTACGATAAAAGGCCTAAAAAGCTTGATTACTCCTTAGACCGTTCTATTTTTAAAATCCGTTACTGTTAGAAAATCTCGCAACCTGAAAAGTGGAATGCACCTTCGATACAAGCGTTTTCGTCGCTATCAGAACCATGTACAGCATTCTTTGACATCGATTCGGCGAATTGTTTACGGATGGTTCCTTCTTCTGCTTCAGCAGGATTGGTTGCTCCAATTAGTTTTCTGAAATCAGCCACAGCATTTTCTTTCTCGAGAATAGCAGCCACAATTGGCCCCGAACTCATAAATTCAGTCAACTCACCATAAAAGGGTCTATCCTTGTGGACCTCGTAGAAAACTTCAGCCTGTTTTTTGCTGATTTGGGTGTATTTCAGAGCAGCAATTCTAAAACCACCTTTTGTAATGGCGGCTAAAATTTCACCAATATAGCCATTGGCAACAGCATCTGGTTTTATCATTGTAAAAGTTCTATCACTTCTCATAATTCTTAAATTTTGGTTATTGAAACAAATTTAATCATTCTAAATAATAATGCAAGTAAAATAAGTTTGATCTGATAATTGGCTGAAATACTGGTGTTCCATGAGGATGCGAGATGTGCTTTAAAAAATAAATAAGCGCTTCAATAGCCCATGTTTAAAATAATTAAAGGCGAGCTTATGTCAACTTAATTCAACTGGGGTTTATTTCAGATTCTTTTAAAATATTCCGTAATTTAGCCAACTTGAATCATTAGAGAGAAAAAACAGACCATGCAAAACAGAATAAACCAAGAGCTGAGCTTATCGGCCAAAGAATATATCCTAAAAGCGAATCAGATTTCAATTATCCCTCATGCGGGACCAGATGGTGATGCTGTAGGGTCTTCATTGGCTTTGATGCGTTACCTTAAAAAGCTGGGTAAGCAAGTCAAAGCCATTTGTCCCAATGCCTATCCTGAGTTTTTAACCTGGTTGCATGGCGAAACTGAATTGGACGTTTTTGAGAATGCTAAAGAAGCTTGTACAACCTATATCAATGCGTCGGATTTGATCTTTATTGTCGATCACAACTCCTTTAAGCGTTCGGGTGATTTGGGTAAGCTGTTGGAGGAACATTCAGCTACAAAAATCATGATTGATCATCATCCTATGCCTGAAGATATTGCTGATATTGCCCTGTCGGATACGGCTATGTGTTCCACTTGTGAGATGATTTATGAATTTATAGATGCTCTGGGGGATAATGATTTGATTGATGAAGGCATTGCTGAGTGTATCTATACAGGAATCATTACCGATACAGGAGGATTGAGTTATAATTCTTCGAATCAGCGAATTTACGAGATTGTAGGTGATTTAATGGCTAAGGGGATTGATAAGGCCAAGGTACACGGGAAAATTTACGATAATTTCTCAGCTCATCGAATGAAATTATTGGGCTATTGTTTGAATGAAGGGATGGAACTATTGCCGGAATACGAAGCAGCAATTATACATTTGACCAAAGAAACACTGGAGGCTTTCGAACACCAGGATGGCGATACCGAGGGCTTTGTAAACTATCCTCTATCTATAAAAGGAATCAATATTTCGGTTATTTTTATGGAGAGAGACGATGCGGTTAAGATCTCTTTCCGATCGAAAGGCGATATTCCAATCAATCAAATGGCTCGCGATTTCTTTAATGGAGGTGGGCATATTAATGCTGCTGGTGGGCGTACTTACGAAAGCATGCCAAAAGCGATTGAGAAGTTTAAAAAGGAATTACCTGCTTTTTATAAGAGCTTGTAGTTTTTATACATATTTTCACAAAGATGCGCCCACTCTTGTAATAGGAGTGGGCGTATTTTGTTTAGAAATTAGTCTATCGTGATATTGCCTTAAGTATTCGATCTTCTTTAATTAAGACATCTTTCATTAAAAGTTGGTAGGGAAACTTCTTGTGTTTCGAACTTCTAAATCCATCCAGAATGTTTACTAAGGAACCTGCAGTAATAAGAGATAGATTAATCTCGAATTCAAGACCACAATCATTCACAAAATCATCACTAAAATCAGGTGCAATTAATAATGATTTCACCACATTGAATCCATTGTTTTTAGCTTGATCAACATACGATTTAATTTGTCTGGAAACAGAACTGAATTTGTTATAGCCGCTTTCTTTTATCGTTTTACATTCAACGATAATGACGTCATTATTCCCTAAGTTAAGAATTAAGTCCATCTTGTTTTTCTTTGAATTGAGTTGTTTCTTTAGTTTTTCATCAACGTCAAATTCAAGTTGTTCAAATATCGTACGAGTTACGTCTTCAAATTTTAAACCTAACTCACTCTCTTTAATGATAATCCCATTTTCTCTAAGTTCTGAAAGATTTCGGAATCCAAGATGCTCGTAGTTTTCTATATAGAGATTCTCGGCGTCTTTATATGCATCCAGAATATTAAGAATGAGATTGCCTCTTGATTTTATTTCTTTGGCTGCAATAAATGTTTTAAGATCGTCATTGGAAATTAAATCGAGTATGTCTCTGGGTTTTATGTTGAAATCCAGATAATATTGACTGTTTTCAATTTTATCGTCCTGCATTTCAAATTCGATTTGAATTTGTTTTTGCAGATTTGGCAGAACGTCTGTAAGATCAATTAAAAGTCTTTCGTAGCCTTCAATTGAAATACCAACTTTTTCATCCCGCTCAACATCGTTGAAGTAACTGATGAGATTTGAGATTTTATCCTCTAAATTAAGGCCATGAAGGGGTGTTGATATTTTTAAACCATTCTCCCATAAATCATTCAAGAATTTCTTTTTTTCAGTTAGTTTCGTTCCGTCTTTGTGCAGACTCTTTTGCAAAAGAGTAGTGATAGGAATGCCTTCAGAAATAATCAGTTTAATTTTATTCTCATAGGTTTGTTCCTTTATATCAATATTGTGCTTGCGACAAATGAGATTTAATTGCGGTTCTCGAAGAGCTTTAAGAATTCTGCGATAATATTTATCAGCTAAATCTTTTTCTCGTATTTTTCTCAGAACACGTACCATTTCATCGGCTACATAGAGTTGACTATTCTTTTTGGAATAGAAGATTACTCCGATATTTTTTAAGAAAGTAATTATTTCATCGATATCATGTTTTACAGGAGGAATAATAAGATAGTTGATCAATTTTATTTCTTCCTGCGATAATTCAAGTTTTTGAGCTAGACACAAAAGAATAGATAGTTCATCATCGGTAATCTTAGCTTCTCTGTTATGTTCCAAATCATTATTATAAGCGGTTTTCACACAGGCTTTATAAATGTTATAATCCCGTATTCTTTGTTCGTCCAACTCTGATTTTTCGTCTAACAAATTATTCTTTAGGTTTCGAGTTTTCTTCTTGATACTTGAAAGTTCCTTTTCATAGAGATAGCCTAACCATTCTCTTTTCAAGATGGCATTTCCATCACGACTGATAATATCGATTAGAATATCCAACTGGGAGGTCGTGTTTACGAATTCAGATTTTACTGAATGGGTAAATTCGTGTGTTATCAGATTGAAAACTTTTGAAATATTGACATTATCAACGCTTTTGAGATCAACATTATTATCGGATAGAATTTTTTCTATTTCTTTTATTTTTTTTGGATTGGAGTTAATAATATTATCAACAATTTTTAAAAAAGAATTTTTTTCTAAGGAGTTAATATTGTCTAATATTTTTTCAAGTTTCATCGCGCTTGTATTTAGTGAGTATTTTGAATAGAATTAGATTATTTAAGGATTTAATTTATCAGTAAGACCTTTAAATTTAATAATTTATTTCAGATAATACCTCTAAAGTATAATGAGTTAAGGGGGAGTTTAAGTTCTGATATAAAAAAAGCGCTGTCGAGATTTACGACAGCGCTTTATAAATATTATTGAGAGATATTTTTTACTTATTCTTGTGCAAAAGAAAAATAGCAGGACGTTTGTGAAGTTCGGGCATTTGGCTTTTCCATTGCTTAGCCGGGAGCGTTTTTATGAACTCCGTTTCAAGCGTGATATCAACGGCGACACATATTTGAGTTCCGGCACTACATTGTTGAGTCAAATCTTCCAGGAGTTTCATATTGCGGTAAGGCGCTTCGATAAAAATTTGAGTTTGGTTTTCGTTAACTGAACGGTTCTCCAATTGCTTGATTTTTTTAGCGCGCTCACCATCTTTAATAGGAATGTAGCCATTAAAAGCAAAACTCTGGCCGTTGAACCCCGAAGCCATCAGCGATAGTAAAATGGATGAAGGGCCAACCAATGGAATAATTCGAATGTTTCTTTCGTGAGCTAATTTCACCACATCAGCCCCAGGATCAGCCACACCCGGACACCCTGCTTCTGAGATAATCCCCATGTCATGTTCTTTTATCACCTTCAGATAATCCGAAATGGCAGCAGGTGAACTGTGTTTGTTCAGTTCGTAAAAGCTCAGTTCGTCTATGTCGATGTTGCGATCCACTTTTTTTAAGTAACGGCGTGCGGTACGGATATTCTCAACAATAAAATGCTTGATGGTTGGAATCAGTTCTTGAATGTCTTTGGGAATCACGGCATCGAGCCCCGAATCGCCCAATGTGGTTGGAATTAAATAAAGTTTACCTTTCATATAATTTGTGATGGAATTAGCTTTGTGATAATATGGGGCAAATGTACAAATATTTAAGTATTACTTGTTCTGTATTGGATCATCCTGCTTGAAGAGCTGTTTTTGTTTGCTTCCGTTCGCGGGTTGAGCCTTTCCGTTCGCGAACGGAAGGGGTACCACACTGAACGGAGATGCAAAAGTCCCGAACGGAGAAAGTGTTCTTGCCAACGGACGACTACTTTTCCTAACGGAACAGCTTACCAGGCGAACGGAAAGGCTTTCTGATGCAACGGGACAGCTCCTCTGAGCGCAACGGATCACCTCCCAAGTGCAACGGGAGGATTTTCTGATACAACGGAACCCCTCCCAGGTCCAACGGAAGGGGGTTCTGGTGCAACGGAACACCTCCTAAGTCCAACGGAAGGGGGGCTGATGCCAGGAAAGAGGTTTTTGCCCAATATAATCGGTATTATCAGGCAAATATTTAAATTTGTGAGATGGAAAAAATAAAAGCGGAACAGGAAAAGGAATTTATATCGAGAATCTTTATCGATGAGATAGGGCGATTGCAAAAAGAAGGCTTTTATTTCTTCTCGTTTATACTGATGGGGCAGGCCATTGAAGCCTTGGGTTGTTTTCTCGACAACAAGCCGTTGAAGGCCCGCGCTCAATCTTCCAAACGATTCTCTAAAGCCCTGAATGTTTTGATGGGGAATAAATACCGTGCGGTTAATAATGACCATTGGCTGTATGATAGATTAAGAAACCAATTAACCCATTCTTTCGTACCCAGTAAGTCGCTTTATTTGCTTTCTCGCGATAAGCAAACCGACGAATTACAGCATCTGCAATGGACTGACGATCGTTTGGTTTTGGTGGCCGAAGATATGTATGACGATTTGAAAGGCGCATGCAAACATCTCTTTTCGATGATAGACAAGGGAAAGGTGCCTCTAAAAAATATAGCGGCTTCGCCTGCTGATTTGCTTTTGCAGGATTAAGGTGTTTTTCGGATTAGAATTAACGAATCAGACAATGAATAAAGATATCGTATTTATAGGGGCCGGAAATCTGGCTACACATTTGGCTTTGGCTCTTAATAAGGCTACTTATAATATCCTACAGGTTTATAGCAGAACACAAGTGTCAGCTGAAACTTTAGCTAAGCAAGTTGATGCAGATTCGTGTTGTTCCTTTGAGCAAGTTTGCCGCGATGCAGATTTGTATATTTTCGCTTTAAGCGATAAAGCTCTGCTTCCTGCTTTGCAAGCCTTGCAACTGAAAGGGAAAAAGCTGGTGCATACGGCGGGCAGTTTGCCTTTGTCCGTATTCGAGGATTTTACCACTGATTACGGTGTGTTTTATCCTTTGCAAACTTTTTCAAAGGCGCGTCAGATTGACTTTTCAAACATTCCAATTTGCATAGAAGCCAATGGGGCTGATTTGGAATCGGAACTGATCCAGATGGGGAATCAAATATCCAATTTGGTTCAATTGCTTTCATCGCATCAGCGTAAGCAATTGCATTTGGCGGCAGTTTTTACTTGCAATTTTACCAATCACATGTATCATATTGGCCAGGAATTACTTCAGGAAGAGGGAATGGATTTCGATTTGCTAAAGCCTTTGATTTTGGAAACAGCCCTGAAGGTACAAGAAATGCCGGCTAAAGCTGCACAAACAGGTCCTGCTGTTCGTTTCGACGAAGATGTTATAAAAGCACACGAGGAAAGCCTGAAAATGCAGCCCGATTTTCAAAAATTGTATAGATTTGTCAGTGAAAGTATTTATCACTTGCATAAGAAAGATGAGAATTGATTAAAGCCGGGATTGTCAGCTCGCAAGAGTTGAAATAATGATAAAGTAACAAAAGTAAATTATAAGAATATATGGCCTTTTTTAAAGAAGATTTGATGAAAGTAAAGGCTTTCATTTTTGATGTGGATGGGGTATTGTCCACAGAGTGTATCACCATCGATTCTGATGGGGAATTGTTGAGAACAGCTAATACGAAAGATGGTTATGCCATTCAGTATGCTGTAAAAAAAGGCTATCCTGTGGCAATTATCACTGGCGGAACGTCAGATGCTGTTGAACAACGCTACCGTGGTTTGGGGGTTCAGGATATTTATATGTCGTCGAAGGATAAGATAGCTGATTTCGAAAATTTTCTATCGAAACATAATCTTGCCGAAGATAATGTCATGTATATGGGGGACGATTTACCTGATTATGAGGTGATGCAGCGTGTTGGTGTACCAACTTGTCCTAAGAATGCGGTGACTCAAATTAAAGAAATTTCAGCTTATATCTCTGATATGGATGGTGGCTGTGCTTGCGTTCGCGATGTGATGGAACAGGTGCTTCGCGCTCATGGCAATTGGTATGTTGCCGATACTAAGATTCAAAGTATATAAGGTTGTCGGTTATCAGTTGACTAATAAAATGACTTCTTTACTTTAACCTTTTTCACTTTAACCTTGTTTGTAATGCTCAACTTATTAAGATTAATTCGCGTACCAAATCTGATTATTATTGCTCTGACACAATATGTGATGCGGTATTTTATTATTCGGCCCATTTTGGCGATTAATAGAATTCATCTGCAGCTTAGCGATATTGATTTTTCTATTTTGGTTTTAGCGACTCTTTTTATTGCAGCAGGGGGCTATATTATCAATGATTATTTTGATTGCAAAGCGGATCGTTTAAACAAACGTCAAGTCATTGTGGGAAGACAGATTAGCCGTCGGGCTTCGCTCGCTTTACATCAAATCTTTAGTTTTATTGGTTTGGTTTTGGGCGGATACGTATCCTATAAAGTAGGGCACTGGCAATTTATACTGATATTTTTCATGGCGGGGGGCTTGTTATGGTTCTATTCCACATCCTATAAAAACCATTTTATATTGGGGAATTTGGTTATGGCTTTTATTTGTGCGGCCATTCCGTTTTTGGTAGTGATTTTCGAGATTCCGCCTTTAAATAAAACCTATGCAGAAGTATTGGTGGCTTCAAAAACCAATTTCGATTACCTTTTATATTGGGTAGGTGCTTTTTCATTCTTTGCTTTTTTTGGAGTTCTGATTCAACAATTGATTCGTGATTTAATATCGGTAAAAGGAGATAAGGAAATTGGAAGACGAAGTTTGCCTTTCATCATTGGATTCAGATGGACTAAGGCGATTATTGTGAGTCTGATCTTATTTTTAAGTGTCTCTGTTTTTGGTGTGTGGTATCAGTTTTTGAATGCCCCTGTAGATAAGATCACCCCTTGGTATTTCAGTATCTTAATTATTTTCCCTTTACTCTTGCTTTCATACCTCGTTTTAAGACTCAAGAAAGATGAAAGCCTTAAGTTTGGGATGATTCTGTTGCGGATTGCTATTCTGGCAGGTATTTCATATGCTTTTGTAGTCAATCATATTTTATCAAATACAAATTTTTAGTTCTATGTTGAATAATCTGGATGATTATCAATTGATATTGGCTTCTCAATCGCCAAGACGTCATCAGATGTTGAAAGAATTGGGATTGGATTTCAAAATTAAGACCAAAGAAGTTGAAGAAGTTTATCCTGATAACTTGAGAGGCGAAGAAATTCCAATTTACCTTGCAAAATTAAAGGCTGATGCTTTTGAACTCGATACAGTTGAAAACGAACTGGTAATTACTGCTGATACGATTGTTTGTGTGGATGACATCGTTTTGGGAAAACCCAAAGACAGGGATGATGCAGTTAAGATGTTGAACATGCTATCGGGACGTTCACACCAGGTTATTTCGGGTGTTTGTCTTAAGTCTAGTGAGAAGGAAGTGTGTTTTTCCACCACAACGCATGTGCATTTTAAGGCACTCAGTCTTGACGAAATTAATTACTACATCGAACATTATAAGCCATTTGATAAGGCTGGAGCCTATGGTATTCAGGAGTGGATTGGTTTTGTGGGTATCGATGGGATTGAGGGCTCCTACTTTAATGTGGTCGGTCTGCCTATTCAGCATTTGTATCAGGAATTAAGCAGATTTTAAATTACGAATTGAGAGTCATGAATGAAAATGTGATTAACGAAAAATTAGAGGCTTAAAGGTTAAGTTAATTCATAACTAATAATTAATATAAAAATCAACCAACTAAATAACAACCAAGTAAACAACAAACCATGTTAAGAAAAATGACATTTTTACTGATTGCTGTACTATTATTAGTCGGGAATCAGGTTAAAGCAGATGAGGGAATGTGGATTCCTATGCTTCTGAAAAAGTACAATATTGAAGACATGCAGAAAGCCGGATTTAAGCTGACTGCTGAAGACATTTACGACATCAACCAAGCTTGCTTGAAGGATGCAGTAATTGGATTAGGACGAGAAGGAAGACCCTTTCACCACTTTTGTACAGGGGAACTGATCTCTGATCAAGGTCTTGTGGTAACCAATCACCACTGTGGATACGGAGCTATTCAAGCTCACTCAACGCTTGAACACGACTATTTGAAAGATGGTTTCTGGGCGATGAGTAAGGATGAGGAGTTGGTAAATGAAGGCATTACAGCTTCATTCCTTATCCGAATGGCAGATGTTACTGCTGAAGTTTTAAAGGGCGTAACTGACGATACCAAGGAGACCGATCGTATCAAGATTATTAAAGACAATATCAAGAAAATTGAAGCCGATACAGAGAAAGATTCAAAGTATCGCGCTAGTGTGAAAGCTTATTTTGCTGGAAACCAATATTTCCTTTCAGTTTACGAGATATATAAGGATGTTCGATTGGTTGGTGCACCTCCATCAGCTATTGGTAAATTTGGTGGCGATACAGATAACTGGATGTGGCCTCGTCATACAGGTGATTTCTCGATGTTCAGAATTTATGCCAACAAAGACAACGAGCCAGCTTCTTTCTCAAAAGATAATGTACCATTGAAGCCTA
The DNA here is from genome assembly GCF_004217115.1 of Ancylomarina subtilis. NCBI lineage: Bacteria > Pseudomonadati > Bacteroidota > Bacteroidia > Marinilabiliales > Marinifilaceae > Ancylomarina > Ancylomarina subtilis. Next base: position 427,990 of record NZ_SHKN01000002.1, read on the forward strand.
AGACCTCTTTTAAAATCTCATTAAAAGGTGTGAATGAAGGCGATTTTACAATGGTATTCGGTTACCCGGGAACAACAACTGAGTATCTGACTTCTTATGCTTTAGAGATGATGACACAAGTTGATAATCCTCATAAAATTAAGTTGAGAACCAAGAAACTTGACCTGATGCGTGCCGATATGGATGCATCGCCTATGGTGAGAATTCAGTATTCTGCTAAATATGCGGGTGTTGCTAACTCATGGAAAAGATGGCAGGGTGAGATTAAAGGTTTGAATCGTTTGAATGCAATTGCGAAGAAAAAGGATCTTGAGAGTAAATTTGAAATCTGGGCTAATTCTGATGAGAAGCTTAAGGCAAAATATGCGGGTATTCTTACTCAAATGAAAGGTCTTTACGCCGAGTTGACACCATATAGCCTGGCTCGTGATTATGCGATTGAAGCTGGAATGTCAGGTGCTGAATTGGTTGACTTTGCAATGGATTTTAAGAAATTGGTTTCTCTTGACAAAAAAGATACTGAAGCAATTGCAAAAGAAGTTGAAGGTTTGAAAAAGAAAGCTGCTGCTTTTTATAAGAACTACAATTTGGATACAGACAAGAAGTTATTGGCTGCTATGATGAGCATGTATCATGAGAATGTGGAAGCTAAATTCTTGCCGGAAGAATTGAAGGTGATTGCAAAAAAATACAAGGGTGATTTTAAGGCCTATGCCGAAAAGGCAATGGCTAAATCGGTATTGGCTAAACAAACTCAACTTGAGAAAATGTTGACTAATTATAAACCTTCAATGGCTAAGAAAATTGCTAAAGATCCTGTTTATAAAATGGCAATGAGTATTCTTAATCGGTATAAAGTTACGATTAGCCCTAAGTACTATGAATTGTCGGATAAGGTAAACAAATTGCAACGTACTTATATGGCAGGTTTGATGGCTATGCAGCCTGAAAAAGTATTTTATGCGGATGCCAATTCTACTTTCCGTGTACACTTTGGTAAGGTTGCGGGTTACAAGGCTCGAAATGCTGTAAACTACGACTATTACACCACTCTTGAAGGTATAATTGAAAAGGATAACCCAAACATTTTTGATTACGATGTACCTCAAAAGTTGAGAGATCTGTATGCAACCAAAGATTACGGACGTTACGGACAAAATGGACAAATGAATGTTTGTTTTGCTGCAACCAATCATACAACTGGTGGTAATTCCGGAAGTCCGGTGTTAAATGCCAATGGTGAGCTTATCGGATTGAATTTCGACCGTGCCTGGGAAGGTGTGATGTCTGATTTGATGTACGATGCAACTATTTGTCGAAATGTATCATTGGATATTCGTTACGTGCTGTTTATCGTTGATAAATTTGCGGGTGCAGGATATTTAATTGACGAAATGAATATTGTGGAGTAATTCCATATTGAATTGATAGGAAAGGCTGTTGGAGAAATCTAACAGCCTTTTTTTTGTTTATAGAGTAGTTATTTATATCACCGTAAGAATGCCTCTATGTTCGTAATGGCCGAAGTCTTGAAAGTTACAGTATAAACCATGTAAAGGTTTAGTTCATTAGGTTTATCGAAGCAGGGTAAATTTCCCTGATTTACTTATACTAACACCATTGGTGTAAGTGATGTCTAAACTGTAATAGTAGCTATCCATGGCTTGTAGTTGACCATCATAAGTCCCATCCCATCCCTGATTGACATCACTTGTTTCAAACATCTTTTTACCCGTTCGGTTGTATATTAAGAGCTTGATTTTATCAATATCAATACCACGTACATAAAGGATGTCGTTGTGACTGTCTCCATTGGGCGAAAATGCTTTGGGTAAGCCAACAAATGGATAATCGTTTAGAAATTTGATATAAATGCTATCCCGGGCAGAACACTGAGATTCATTGATTACTTCGACCCAATAAGTACCCGTTTTTTCAATGGTAATCGATTTGCTGATTTCACTTGTCGACCAGTTATAACTTACTTTGTCTACGTCTGCCACCAATTCATATTGAATATTGGGATAATCAATAATATCCTCACCCAAATCGACTACTGGTAAGGGGCGAGTTGTGATGTGAATTTGAGCACTCTCTTTATTTCCAATATTATCTGTGACTTCCAGGGTGTAGTCCCCTTCTTCTTTCAAGTAAATCTCAGCCTCAGAATGTGTTTGGTTAATCCAATTATAGGTGAGCGGGTAAACAGGGTGTCCGATTATCTGAGGAACGATTAAAACGGAATCGCCCTGACAAATACTTTTGTCATCGCCCAGTTCAATTTGAAACTTATGACCATCTTTATAATCTACAAAAATGGTGTCAGCATTGGCACATCCGTATTCATCTATTACATTTACCCAGAAATCACCACCCGTATTAACTGTGATAATTTGGCTTGTTTCGAGGGTGTTCCACAAGTAACTTGCTCCCGTATTTTGTGCATCGAGTTGTTTCGATTCGCCATCCCAAAGAATGAAATCTTCACCCAAATTAACAATAGGTTTGGAGTGATAGAATATTTGAGAGCTAGCCGTTTGTGAGTAGCCATTGGGATCGGTGGCGGTGAGGGTGTAAATACCTTCGGAATCGACTTCTATTTCTCTTTCAGTTGATCCTGTACTCCATATATAAGTGTATTCTTGTTCGATATCCATATAGGGGCTCAGAGTTACAATTTCCTGAGCACACATATGCACTATATTGGGCAAGTTTAAAGTGAAAAATGCTGATTGGTCCTTAACTGTAAACGATTTTGAATTCGTGCAGCCATATTCCGAAGTAATCATGACTGAATAATCTCCTGGGGTTGTTATTTCTATTTCAGGAGTTGTCTCTCCTGTTGACCACAGATAAGTACAACCTTCTTTCTGAGCACTTACATTGATTGGGTTACCATCCATTAGAACGACGTCGGAAATATCGATACTTGGGGCATCGTGAACGGTCACCTGTACCTGATCGGTTACTTGTTGATTATCTCTAAGATCGGTAACTGTTAGTGTGTATAGCCCTGATTTTGTAACCTCTATGGATTGGGTGGATTCACCTGTACTCCACGAGTATGCATATTCTGATTTAAGGTCGATAGTTGGGGTGAGGGTAACTGTTTCTCCCGAACAAATATGTTTGTCTTCACCCAAATCCAGACTGAATTCATTTTTAAGTTCAATCGGACTATAAATGGTGTCGCTATTGCATCCAAATCCCGTCTTTTCAATAGATTTAAATGTTGTAATCCCAGCTTCAGCTTGCCATTTTATTCTGATATTGACGTATTTGTAGGCATCAATTATTTCTGTTTGGTAACTTATTTGTTCTGCACCAAGAGGAAGTTCTCCACTGTATAAGGAGTACATTCCAACGATGATTGTATAATCTCCTTCCGAACTGGTTTTGACTTTATTTTCATAAGTCTGTACATTGGGATTCATTAATGGATAGACTGTTATATCCCGGCTTCTTTCTTCCTCTGTGATAGGCAGAGGCGTACCATCTTCCAGCCAGGCTTTTTCAATTCGAACGGTGAAGGTTTTAAGCTTATTACTAACATTAGGGAAACTGATCTCAAATGTGAATATCCCTGTGCTAATTCCCAGACCTTCATTCATTGTCTCTGCTGGTCCTCCATTAATAGAATACGAGGCAAACCATATTTTATCGGCAGGGCCTGATATATCCAGAGAAGAGGTTTGTGAAGCAGTTAGGGGGCCATTATTTAGTGGGCATAACCTTTTATCAGAGTTGCTAATGAATTCAACAGTGTCACTTTGGGAGTAAACATGCGAATAGATACTGAGTAATAGTGTGATACTCAGTAGTCTAATCGCTATTTTCTCAAATGACCTCAAAAGTAGATGAATTTATTTTGATTAATGACATCTGAAAGGTGTGTATATAATTGGTTTAAAGGTACGAAAAATACGGGGTTTTATCTACGATAAAACATCGTTTATCACACTTATTTGGCTATTTGTCATTAATTTAAGTAAGGGGCAAATGATTAGAGAATAAGGCGGTGATCTATTTATCTGAAAAAAAGAGCTTAGTGTAACATTGGTTACATTTTAAAACTTAGGTGAGCCTTATTTTTGTAATAGAAAATTAAATAAAAGCTCAACTGAAATGGAGAATCAATATTTTAAAATAACCGATAGTTTACTTGATATTTGTACGCGATACCCTGAAACGATAAAAATTTTTGTTTCGAATGGATTTAAGCAGTTGGAAGATGCAAAGAAAAGAGAGGTTTTTGGTAAGTCTCTAACTTTAGAGGTGGCTTTAAAGATGAAAAAGCTCAATGTTGAGGCTTTTGTTTCATTATTGGTTGAGGGTATTGATTTGACAAGAAATCAGATTGATGCGGATCTAAATCAGAAAGAGAAAAGCACCGATGAAGACGCGATTCATGTACAGGGGTTGTTACCATGTCCTGTTCGTGTTCCTTTGGTTGAAGGGATAGATTCGTTTATTGAAACGTATAAGGAAAAGAACGACAGAGAAATTGTTTACGATCTAAAGGCGGCATCAATGGGCTTAGATTGGTTGATGAGCGATGTGATTAATGAGGATAATCCTGATAAATTAGCTGATATCTTTATTTCTGCAGGTTTCGATTTATTCTTTGACGAAAAGCTGATGGGTAAATTCAAAAAAAGAGGTGTATTTGCTGACAGCACAGGTTTTGATCGTTTGAATAAGGATTTTGATAATGAAGAAATATGCCTGAAAGATCCTGAGGGGCACTATTCGATGATTGGTGTTGTGCCAGCTGTATTTTTGGTAAACACCGCTGAGCTTGGCGATCGTGAAATTCCTCGTACCTGGGCAGACCTATTTAAGCCGGAATTCAAGAATAGTGTAAGTCTCCCCATAAGTGATTTTGATTTATTTAACTCGATGTTGCTTCACATTTATAAGGCATATGGAGAGGAAGGTGTGAAGGGACTGGGGGAATGTTTGTTGGAAAGCATGCACCCATCACAAATGGTAAAGTCGCACACAAAAAAGAAAGATCGACCAGCGATTACTATTATGCCCTATTTTTTCACCAAAATGGTGAAAGAAGGTGGAAGTATGGTCGCTGTTTGGCCTGAAGATGGTGCAATTATTAGCCCTATCTTCATGTTAACTAAAAAAGATAAACTGGATAAAACACAAGATGTAATTGATTTCTTCGCCTCCAAGGGAGTAGGTGAAATCCTTTCGCATCAGGGTTTGTTTCCAAGTATAAATCCGGAAGTTGATAACAGGCTTCCAAAGGAGAATAAATTTATGTGGTTGGGTTGGGATTATATCAATTCAAATAATATTGGGGAACTCATTGTGAAGTGTGAAGGGATTTTCAATAAAGCCATAAAAGACAATAGTTTTAGAAATATGGGACCTTTAAGTTTTTCACCTCAATCTTAAATCAGAGCTTAATTTTCAGGTGATCAAGCTTGCATTAAAACACAATTTCAACAGAAATAATCTTAAGATATGAATCTAGTTACAGTATCAGGACCTCCGTCATCAGGAAAGACAGCAGTTATTCTTAAAACCATTGACTCTGTAAAAAAGCGAGGCTTAAAAGTAGGGGTTGTCAAATTCGATTGTTTGTACACCGGTGACGATGTGTTGTACGAAAAAGCGGGAGTGAAAGTTAAAAAAGGGCTTTCAGGTTCACTTTGTCCGGATCATTATTTTGTAAGCAATATCGAAGAGGTGACACAATGGGGATTGAAAGAAGGTTTGGATCTTTTAATTACCGAGAGTGCCGGTTTGTGTAACCGATGTTCTCCATATATTAAAACGGTTACTGCCGTGTGTGTGATCGATAATTTGAGTGGCATTAATACCCCAAAGAAGATTGGTCCTATGCTTAAAACAGCAGATATTGTTATTATCACGAAGGGGGATATCGTTTCTCAAGCTGAGCGTGAAGTTTTTGCTTCACGTGTCAATACGGTTAATCCGGGTGCGACAATTATGCACGTGAATGGTTTAACAGGTCAGGGAGCATATGAATTGAGCACTTTATTGTACGATGAGAAGACTGAAGTGAAGACTCTTGTTGGAGAAAAATTGAGATTCTCAATGCCATCAGCTCTTTGTTCGTATTGTTTGGGTGAAACTCGAATTGGAGAGTCTTACCAGATGGGTAATGTACGAAAAATAGACATGAGTGATAAGAAAGAAAAATAATGAACTTGAAGTGTTTAAAGTTAAAATACAGATTCGAACAAGATAACCACTAAAGGCATTTAAAATATCAAGTATTGATAGCATGATGACAATTAACGATATACAGAGTAAAACACTTACCGATTTATTTGAAAAATACCCATTTTTGCCCGGTTTTTTCGAAGAACATACCTTAGATTTAAATGAAAGTCTTGATATTAAATTGATTGACTATTTAAATTTCTTGGATGAAGAAGAGGAGCAGGAGAACAGAGCAATGGATAAAACTCAGGTTTTGGAATCGATGTGTATTTACATTGATCAAATGCTTGAATTTTTAGGGGAAGACGAGGATGATGGCGTTCATAGTATTACTTTGCTGCCCGGAACAAATAAGTCGGGTGAGGCTGAAATGTTCGAAGAATTATCGATTAAAAAAAGCGAGATTGTTTGTATTGTCGGTCCTACAGGTTCTGGCAAAAGTCGTTTGTTGGCCGATATCGAATGGGTCGCTCAAAAAGATACGCCGACTTCTCGTTCGGTATTGATCAATGGAGAAGCAGGAGATAAGAAATGGCGATTAAATTCGGGAAATAAATTGGTTGCACAATTGTCACAAAATATGAATTTTGTGATGGATTTAACGGTTTATGAGTTTATTGAATTGCATGCACAATCTCGTTTGGTAGAAGATGTTGAACGTGTCATCAACAAAATTTTTGAACAGGCCAACGATTTGGCAGGAGAGAAGTTTGAGTTAACAACACCAATAACAAGTTTAAGCGGTGGTCAATCGAGAGCCTTGATGATTGCCGATACAGCAATCCTGAGTAAGTCGCCTATTATCCTGATTGATGAGATTGAAAATGCCGGTATTGATCGGAAGCGTGCTTTGGATCTTTTAGTCGGTGAAGAAAAGATTGTTTTGATGGCAACCCACGATCCTATTTTGGCTCTTATGGGAGACAAGCGTATTGTCATTAAGAATGGTGGAATCCATAAGGTGATTGAAACCAGTGATGAGGAACGCAAGCTTTTGGGTGATTTGGAAAGAATGGATGCCGTGGTTCAGAACATGAGAACCCGATTGCGCCAAGGCGAAATTATTCAGAAAGAAGATATTGGATTTTAGCTTGAGATACCAATTAGAATATTGAATTACGAACTAACACAAAAAATAGATATTATGCACGACGGATGCGCAGGAAGTTTCGAGAATGGTCAGCAAGTGGTTGACAAAATTAGAATGATGGGATTTGCAGAGCAATTGATGCCTATGCCATTGGATATTGAATGTCATGGATGTAAGGAAACATTTACCATGGAGGAGTTCGAAGGACATTGTCCAAAATGTGATATGGTTCATGGTGTCACCCCGTGTCATGCTTTTGATCCCAATAACATTATGGCTGCTGGTATTGGCTACTAATATTGTATTTAAAATCTAAAAGTAAAAAGACCTAAGAGCATTGAGCTTTTAGGTCTTTTCATATTTTAAGGGAGCGGATAGTTATTTCACAATAAGTTTTCCTTTGTAAATTTTTTCACCCTCAAGATTGATGATATGAATACCGGGTTTTAGTTGTTCTCGGTTAATCAATACATTATTATTGGTGATATTCTCAATAATACGAACAACACGACCTGAAGCATCAACCACAATCAGGCGATATGATTCATTATTTTCATTTGGAAATTCAACACGACTGCTATTTTCCATTGGATTAGGATAAATATTAAGTTTTGTGTTGGTTTCGACAGGATCTTCAATACCTACAAGAGGTCCTGCTGGATCTACAGTTGGTTCTCCTGGTGTAATGTTGGCATGGAAAATACCATTACCATGTGTTCCTACCACAATAAAACCATCTTTTCGGGTTTTAACCACATCGACTACAGTATTCCCAATTTTATCTGTTGATACCTGAGTCCATTTTGTGTTTGAATTAAGATCGGTTGCCATGTATAAACCAATACTTGTTCCTGCAAAATAAACTGGACCATTTTCAGCATTAAGAACATTTAGATATCTTACTGATGGGCCAATATTTTTACTGTCTTTAGTAATTTCTAGGTTTCCGGATACATCAGTCCATGTTTCGCCGGCATCTTTCGAAAAGAAAATACTTTCTACTTCATAATTCGAAAAGGTTACGTATACGTAGTTGGCATTAGCAGGATTTACTTCAATACTACTTACATAGGCGCTTTCGGGCATTGAAGGACCTGTAATTTCTGTAGTCACAGCTTGAGAGGAATGTGAATTGATTGTTTTATAAATTTTCCCTTCAGAAGTACCAAAATACAATAGATTGGCAGGAAGAATTGATGATTTAATGGCAGAAATTTGGCCTGAGACTGTTGTGCCTGTTAGTTTTTCCCAACCAATACTTGCTGCATCGTTAGAGAATTTTGGGATTTTGTAAATATCGGTATTTCTCCAAATATCGGTTCCTCCTGCATAAAACATGATGGCTTCGTTGTTATTATCAATCTCATATGGATTTATAAATAACACATCCTCAGAATTAACGCCTTCAGGGTCTACGCGAGCCCATTCCCACTCTTTATCAGTTGTGTTGTAAACATTTAAATAGATACGTCCTCTTTGAGATGAAGTAATGTAAGCATTTTTGTTATTGTGCATACTACAGTATGCCCCATCACCACTTCCAAGATGAATCCAATTTTGTTTGTGAATACCATTGTCCTCTCTATAAGTGTACCAAGTTCCATTATCTTGAAAACCAGTAAGAATTTCATAGGATTCCAAATCATTTGCGTCAATTCCAACGGTATAGGCCTGAGTTGTTAGATAACCGTTGTTTAATGATTCCCAGTCAACTGGCTTAGCAGAAGGGTGCTCAATATCATCTTCTTGACCTGAGTCTTCGGTTTGTTTGTAATTATAGGTTTTACTGATCCCTCCATCATGTCCACTTAAAAGAGTTTTGCCATCATTTAGGAAAGCTAAGGAATGTTGATCAGGATGATGATTGTCGTATTGACTCACATTGTTTTCGGTGGCGTATCCACCTATCCAATATGCTTTGGATGTGTTATTGGGATCGTCCTTGCCTGTTTTAACGGGATTAGCATTCGTTGCAAAACCATCGTCACTACGGAAAAGATTGGTTCCTCCAATGAAAACCATATTCTCGTCATCAGGAGCTACTTTTATAACCATATTATAAGAGCCTTGTGAACTGTAACCCGCGACATCGTCCTCCCCTTGTGCAGGAAGATTGAGAGAACGATCTTCCCATGAGAGCTCATTGCCATTTGTTGTTAGTTTCCAAAAACTGTGACCATTAAGACCTTTACCAGGAGTTTCCGAAAGAAAGTATAGAATGTTTTCATTACTAGGAGCATAAGCTAATACGGTACGATCATAATTTGTAGGGAAGCCCTCAGGTGTAATCTTTTCCCAGTCTCCCGCGTTTCCACTTACTGATTTATAGATGCCATTTATAGTACCTTCACTACTTAATGTTGCATATTTGATTCCTGAGGGTGTACAAATTATATCAGTTGTTCTTGCGTAGTTATCGTTTTTAGTGGGAGCTGAATTAATAACTAGATTACGAGTTTCCTCACCAAAGTTATATTTATATATACCACCATATGTTGCAACATAAAGATCCCCATTGGTTGGGTCTACCGATATGCTCCAACAAATATCAAAAAGTTCATTGAAAAATGGTGTGTCATATCTGTCTGTGTCAGCAAACTTCGTCCATGTTTTACCTCCATCAATTGATTTAAATACACCAGCACCAGAATAGAATGCGCCACTAGCCCCGGCAGAGCCGGAATATTCACCAGTTGCATAATACCAAGTATCTGTATGACCTTCTCGAGGATCTTGTGCAACCGCTGTAACAGATTGATGATCGGTTGGGCTTGTGGTTTTAGTCCAGGAAGCCCCACCATCTTCTGAGCGCCACATGCCACCAGTCACACCACCAGCTAAAATGATGTTGTCATTGGTAAGGTCAATAGCCAGTGCTCTTGTTCTACCGCCTACATTGTATGGTCCGGTTTGCTTCCAATCAATACTCTGTGATTTTGTTCTGGATATGAATTGATTCTTGTTATCAGAAAGAAATTTCAATTCTCTTTCACGAAAGTTAGTAGGAAGTTCTCCGGTCTTCGGATCTTGAGTTATTAATTTTTCAAACATTAAGCGTTCATGAGGAGCATCTTTAACACGAATGATGCCTTTACGCTTATCTGCTTTTTTAGCCATTCGCACATGGTTAACACCTGGTGCTGTAAGCTTTTTGTATGTGCTTTCATTAATAACAATATTCTTTGTTTGTGCCAAGCCACTGAGGGTTAAGGCTACAAGGAATACTGAACTCAGTAGTAAATTTTTTTTCATCCTTTTCTTGTTAGTTTGCGGTTAGTAGGTTTACTGAATTCCTATTTCAGATAGAGTTGCATTGGGGTAATTTATCGTCTGTACGTAGATTTTCAATTTGTGTATTTATTTAACTTCTTTAATTAAATTTAAAATGGTTTCATTGTTTCCCATAGATTGAGATTCTTTGAACAAAAAGCTATAGTTGGAGTTAATTTCTACCTTTGAATCACTTTCTGTCTCGAAACGGATCTCTTTGCCTTTTGAATATATGCCTATGATTCCAGCACCTGATCCTAATGTTTTATTTACAGTTGCATGGATTTCATTGTATTTATTATGATAAATAATTTTTAAGATTTTTATGTTTAAAGCTAATGTGTTTGGGGCAAAATCAGAAATGTTGATTGGAATTTCCTTAGTGACTTGAGCAGAATCGGCTATGCCGTTTTTATGTGTATTCTTTTGGTTAGCACATGAAAATGTGATAGATAGAATGGATATGAGTAGTGCGTAATGCTTCATAATATTGACGTGTTTGGTTAGATTGAAGCACAAGGTAGGAAAAAAAATGAAAAAAGATTCTTTCTATAATAAAATGGGAAAGCCCCCTTTCTGATTGGAAAGAGGGCTTCTAAATATGTGTATATCTAATTATTTATGTTTTGCAATCCAGTTTTTTGCATTGATAAAAGCTTCAATCCAAGGACTCACTTCATTCTCTAATCTGTTTTCATCATAGTATGCCCAATTCCATGGATAGGTTGCACGTTCCAAGTGTGGCATCATAGCTAAGTGACGACCATCATTTGAACAGATTGCTGCTGTTTCGAATGGAGAACCATTCGGATTGGCAGGATAATCTTTGAAACTGTATTTCATAGGAATCTGATACTTGTCTTCGCTGTATGGCAAATCGAATTTACCTTCACCGTGAGCAACCCAAATACCTAAACGGCTACCAGCAAGAGTCGAAAGCATAACGGATTCGTTAGCTTGAATATCTACGTTCACAAAGCCTGATTCAAATTTATGAGATTCGTTGTGAAGCAATTTAGGATGTTTCTCGTGTTCCGGGTAGATTAATCCCAATTCGGAGATTAATTGACATCCATTACAAACACCTAAACTTAGAGTATCTTCACGTTTGTAGAAATCTTCAAGAGCTTTTTTAGCTTTCTCGTTATATAAGAATGCTCCAGCCCATCCTTTTGCCGAACCTAAAACATCAGAGTTAGAGAAACCACCAACGAAAACGATCATGTTAACATCTGAGAAATCAGAGCGACCAGAGATTAAATCGGTCATATGAATATCCTTAACATCCATACCTGCCAGATGCATCATCCAAGCCATTTCTCTATCGCCATTTACGCCTTTTTCACGAATGATAGCTGCTTTGATTCCTGATTTAGTCTGACGTTTAGGATCAATGCCGTATTGATCTAATTTACCAGTGAAGTTCTCTGGGAATTTGTAGTTAAGACTATTCTCTTTATATGATTTAAATCGTTCTAATGCTAAATCACTACCAGACTGATTGCGATCCAACAGGTATGAAGTTTTATACCAAAGGTCACGCAATGATGCAACATCAAGCGATAAATTTTTATCAGCTTTAGTGATTGTCATCTTACCAGCTTCTGCAGGAGAACCAATTTTATGGAAAATAATGCCAGCTTCAGAAAGCACTTTACTTACGGTGTCGATATCTTCTACTTGAACAATGACACCAGGATTTTCACTGAAAAGAACTTTGATTAAGTCTGCTTCTTCAATGTCATTAAGATTGATTGATGCACCAAGCTTGTTATCGGCAAAACACATCTCTAAAAGAGCTGTAATCATACCGCCTGAAGAAATATCGTGACCAGCAAGTATTTTTCTTTCTAAGATAAGCTGCTGAAGGGTTTCAAAAGTCTTCGCGAAATACTTCGCATCGTTTACATTTGGTGTTGTTTTACCAAGTTTGTTAACGATTTGAGCAAAACTACTACCGCCCAATTGGAAATCATCTTTTGAAAAGTCGATATGTAATAGGTGAGAGTTTGCTACATTTTTCATCACGGGGCTAACCATGCGATTGATATCAATGATCTCACCAACTGTAGAAATGATAACTGTTCCCGGAGCATAAACCACATCATCCTGACCATATTTTTGAGTCATAGATAATGAGTCTTTACCAGTTGGAACGTTTAAGCCAAGTTCAATAGCAAATTCACTAATTGACTCAACAGCTTTGTAAAGACGAGCATCTTCGCCCTTGTTTTTACAAGGCCACATCCAGTTCGCTGAAAGAGAAACGCCTTTGATACCTTGTTCAATAGGAGCCCAAACTAAGTTGGTTAGTGATTCGGCGATTGAAAGGCGTGAGCCGTTTGCAGAATCAACAAGAGCAGAAACAGGAGCGTGTCCAATCGAAGTGGCAATCCCTTTTTCTCCCTGAAAGTCAAGAGCAACAGCTCCTAAGTTGTTTAAAGGTAACTGTAGAGGTCCGGCACATTGTTGCATGGCGATTTTACCCGTTACAGAACGGTCGACTTTATTGGTTAACCAATCTTTACATGCCACTGATTCCAGTTGAAGAACTTCCTCAAGGTAGTCTTCCAGCTTTTCAGCTTTGTAAGCAACTTCTTCGAAAGATTCAGCTACCGTTTCGTCAGTCATGATTGTTTTTGGTGGTTTACCAAACATTTCAGAAAGACCAAGATCGATAGGATTCTCACCCGTTTTTTTGTCTTCGAATGTGAAACGCATGTCGCCAGTAGTTTCACCAATAGTGTATATAGGAGCTCGTTCGCGATCAGCAATACGAGTTAGTAAATCAACATCATCTTTTCCGATAACCAATCCCATTCTTTCCTGAGACTCATTACCAACAATTTCTTTAGCTGAAAGAGTTGGGTCACCCACTGGAAGAGCGTTTAGATCAATTTTACCACCTGTTTCTTCTACTAATTCAGACAGACAATTTAGGTGGCCACCTGCACCGTGATCGTGGATAGAAATAATAGGGTTGTGATCAGATTCTGCCATTGCTCTAATGGCGTTACAAACTCTTTTTTGCATCTCAGGATTCGATCTCTGAACAGCATTCAATTCAATAGAGTTGTCGTATTCACCTGTAGCCACTGAAGAAACAGCACTACCACCCATTCCAATTCTGTAGTTATCACCACCCAAAAGCACAACTTTGTCACCTTTTTTTGGGACATCTTTTTGAGCTTGCTCTAATCGGCCATAGCCAACACCTCCAGCTTGCATGATCACCTTATCGTAACCGTATTTCTTGTTGTTTTCGAAATGTTCGAAAGTCAATACAGAACCACAAATTAAAGGTTGTCCAAATTTGTTTCCAAAATCGCTTGCTCCGTTAGAGGCTTTAATAAGGATCTCTTCAGGGGTTTGGTATAACCATTTACGAGGATCCGTCGCACCTTCCCATTTTCTTGATGCTTCAAGTCTGGGGTAAGCAGTCATATAAACTGCGGTTCCTGCCATTGGAAGGGAAGCTTTACCACCTGCAATACGATCTCGGATTTCTCCTCCGGTTCCAGTGGCTGCACCATTAAATGGTTCTACTGTTGTTGGGAAATTGTGAGTTTCTGCCTTTAATGAGATGACAGTATCAATATCTTTGGTATAGAAAAAATCTGCTTTATCGTGAGAGGCCGGAGCAAATTGCTCAACTCTTGGGCCTTGAAGAAATGCACAATTGTCTTTGTAAGCTGAGACAATACGATTGTGATTCTTTTTGGATGTTTCTTTAATCAATTGGAAAAGAGATGATTCTTTTTCTTCTCCATCAATAATAAAGGTACCGTTGAATATTTTGTGACGGCAGTGTTCAGAATTTACTTGTGAGAATCCAAATACTTCTGAATCGGTTAGTTTACGTTTGATCTTCTTCTCAACTCCTTCAAGATAGCTTATTTCTTCATCACTTAAAGCTAAGCCTTCTTGCTTGTTGTAGGCTCTAATATCTTCGATGTAAATAATAGGATCAGCCTGTTTCTCGATAGTGAAAATTTCCTGATCTAAATTTTCATAGAAACTTTGAAGCATAGGATCGTACTGAGGGTGTTCAGTATCAACTTGGGTGAATTCTTCGATACGAAGGATTCCACTTAATCCCATGTTTTGCGTAATTTCAACAGCATTCGTGCTCCAGGGTGTAATCATCTCTTTGCGAGGTCCTACAAATTTGCCTGTTACTTTTTCGCCAGTTAGGATTTCAGCATCGCTAAATAGCCAGGATAATTTAGCTGTGTCAATTGCATTTAATTCGAGAGAACAATGTACTCCGTAATGAACTTTACCTTTTTTAAAGAATAGTATCATCTTAAATTTTTTATAAAATTGGTTGAAAGCAGATTTCGCTGCAAATATAGTTAAAGAGTTTGATTTTGTTGGGCTGAGAATGTGGAAAATCCATGTTTTTGTGAGACTTCGTTTTAGTAAAAGATTTGGGTTCTAATTTGACGAACAACTTCCTTTTAAATGGCTTGATTCATGGGTGAAAATGAGATATGCAAGGCTTATTTGTTTTGCAGGTGTAATAAAGAGGTATTAAATTGCGTGCATGAAAACAGAGATTCGATTTGTTTTATTTTTGTTTTTCTGTTTTGGCTTCATCGAAAATGTTGAAACGAACTTCTTGTTTTAAAACAGTAAAATCTATGTTGAAAAAACTTCTTTTGAATTTCAAAAAAAGAAGGAAATCATCTTCATTTGTTTTCTAAATATCAAGATTTTTGCAAAGGTTTTCGAAAATGCTGAATTTCATGCTTGTTTGAACCCATTTTAGATAAAAGACTTATGGGTCTTAGTTGTTTTAATGATCTTGTTATCAGGCTGGAAGTAGTGTTGTTGTTGCGGATCGGGAGACATGTTGAAGAACAAGTTTAATAATCTTCGAAAACGTTGATTATCGTTTTCCCTTTCAATATTTTTGTCACCAAATTATTCAATCAAAATATATTTAAATTATGAAACCGACACATATTGAGCACATCGGAATTGCTGTTAAAAGCTTAGAAGAAGCTATTCCTTTTTACGAGAAAGTATTAGGATTAGAGTGTTATGCTATTGAAGAAGTAGTTGATCAGAAAGTAAAAACTGCATTTTTCAAAGTAGGAGATGTAAAAATCGAATTGCTTGAGTCTACTGATCCGGAAGGACCTATTGGGAAATTTGTAGAGAAGACTGGTGGCGGAATGCATCACTTGGCATTTGCTGTAGAAGATGTTCAGGAAGCTTTAAATGATGCAGCAGAAGCAGGATGTCAACTGATTGATAAGACACCACGAGGTGGAGCTGAAGGTTTAAAGATTGGTTTCTTACATCCTAAGTCAACTCAGAGAGTTTTGACTGAACTTTGTGGAAATAAATAAGAATACTCAATTATAATATATTATAACTAATAGAAGTTATGGCTAGTCAGGATAAAATTAAAAAGTTAATTGACTTAAGAGCTGAAGCTAAACTTGGCGGAGGTGTGAAGCGTATCGAGTCTCAGCACAAGAAAGGCAAGTATACTGCTCGTGAAAGAATCGACATGCTTTTGGATGAAGGCAGTTTCGAGGAATTCGATATGTTTGTAACGCATCGTTGTACCAACTTTGGTATGGAGAAAACTAAATTCTTAGGCGATGGTGTTGTTACAGGTCAAGGAACTGTAGATGGACGTTTAGTTTTTGTATTTTCTCAGGATTTCACAGTATTTGGTGGTTCTTTATCTGAAACTTTTGCACAAAAGATTTGCAAGGTGATGGATATGGCAATGAAAGTTGGTGCACCTTGTGTTGGTTTGAATGATTCAGGAGGAGCTCGTATTCAGGAGGGGGTAACTGCTCTTGCTGGTTATGCTGAGATTTTCCAGAGAAACATTATGGCGTCTGGTGTTATTCCTCAGATTTCTGCAATTTTTGGTCCTTGTGCTGGTGGAGCCGTTTATTCTCCTGCATTAACTGACTTTATCATGATGACTGAAGAAAAGTCATACATGTTTGTGACTGGTCCTAAGGTTGTTAAAACCGTGACTGGTGAGGATATTACAACTGAGGCTTTGGGTGGTGCTCATATGCATGCTTCTAAATCAGGAGTTTCTCACTTTAAGTTGGAAGACGAAGAAGAAGGTATCATGATTATTCGTAAGCTGTTATCTTTCATGCCATCTAATAATCTTGAAGAGCCACCATTGGCTGACTGTACAGATCCTATCGATAGATTAGAGGATGTGTTGAATGAGATTATTCCTGAGAATCCTAACATGCCTTATGATATGAAGGATGTTATTTATTCTATTGTTGATGATTCTGAATTCCTTGAAGTTCACCGTCACTATGCAAAGAATATTCTTGTTGGTTTCTCAAGAATGGGTGGTATGCCTGTAGGTATTGTTGCCAATCAGCCTAATTTCCTTGCTGGTGTTCTTGATATTGAGTCTTCAAGAAAAGCAGCTCGTTTTATCCGCTTCTGTGACTGTTTCAATATTCCTATTTTGACTTTGGTTGATGTTCCAGGATTCCTTCCAGGATCAGGTCAGGAGTTTGGTGGTATCATTACTCACGGTGCGAAACTAATGTTTGCTTATGGTGAGGCTACTGTTCCTAAGGTGACTATCACTCTACGTAAATCATACGGTGGTGCTCACGATGTAATGTCTTGTAAGCAATTACGTGGTGACCTTAATTACGCTTGGCCATCAGCTGAGATTGCAGTAATGGGAGCTAAGGGTGCTATTGAGGTACTACATGGTAGAAAAATGATGGAACTTAGCGATGACGAAAAAGTTAAATTCATCAACGAACAAGAGATTGAGTATAACGAGAAATTTGCAAACCCATACAATGCCGCTTCATACGGTTATATTGATGATGTAATTGAACCTCGTAATACGCGTTTTAGAGTGATTCGTGCATTCCAGTCGTTACAGACTAAGAAGCAGAGCAATCCTCCTAAGAAGCATTCAAACATTCCATTGTAAAAATTAATAAACTATGAGTTATATCAATTTATTATCGATTGGAAGTCAGGGGGGATGGACAGTTGCTTTGGTTGGGTACGGCATCGTATTTGTCGCATTGGTAGCCTTAGTTATTGTTTTTGTAAACCTGCCTAAGCTTTTGCAAATCAATCTTAGATCAAAGCTTAAAAAGCAAGGTAAGACAACTTCGGAATCAGAGGATTTAAGTATCGAAGGAAGTGTAAATGCAGCTATTGCTATGGCTCTTTATATGCATTTCGATCAAATCCACGATGAGGAAAGCAACATTATTACCATTAAAAAAGTTACTAAGAATTATTCTCCATGGAGTTCTAAGATTTATGGAGTAATGAATCAACCAAGATAAGACGATGAAAAAGTTCAAATTTACAATACGCGGACAAGAATTCGATGTTGATATCAAAGAGATCGAAGGTAAAAACGCTCAAATTGAAGTAAACGGTACTGTTTACGATGTTGAGATTGAAGCTAAAGAGAAAGCAAGTAAAACACCTCAGTTGATTCGTAAACCTGTTGTTAATAAGCCAGGTGAAGGTCAAATTAAGAAATCATCAGGTGGTGTAAGTGTAAAAGCACCTCTTCCAGGTACTATTATTAAAGTTGGTGTTGCTGTTGGTGACTCAATTAATGCAGGTGATACTTTACTTGTAATGGAAGCCATGAAAATGGAAAATAACGTATTGGCTGAGAAAGCTGGTACAGTTAAATCTATTAAGGTAAATGTAGGTGATAGTGTCCTTCAGGATGATGTCCTTATTGAGTTAGCGTAATCAGTTTAAGTCAAATTCAACGTAATGAGAAATCTTTATAAAATGATATTCTCACTTGTTTTGATGTTAGGGGTGTGTTTTTCATCCCTGGCTCAAAATAATGGAGCTATCGAAAAACAATTGACCGAAGGCAAATGGATTAATCATCAAGATGGTTATGTCCCAAATGCTCTTGGCGTGTCAGATAAGACTGTTAAAAGATATAAGATCTTTGAATTCAAAGCAGAGAATCATTCTTTTTCAATGGATTCAATTAAACAACGTTTTACGGGACACTGGACTATAGAAGGGAATAAGATTATATTAAAGTTCAATCCAAAGAATGTTGAGCATTTCAGTAAGAATACAAATCCAAATTCAGCATCAGGACCTTATTGGGTAACTGCTGATGTGTTGGATTTGGGGACACGTGTTGGTCATATTTCCAATGATGTTCTTAAGTTCGGAAGTAATTCCAAATACGATTGTGCTCATGAATCGAGTGCTGTTGCTGGTTTGAGAAATTTTTGGGAGTTTACGGGGTTTGCTAATGTAACTCCGGGGCACTTGTTGATGATGCTTATTGGTATCTTCTTTATTTTTCTGGCTATTAAATATGATTACGAACCTTTACTGCTTATTCCTATCGGAACCGGTATTTTGATTGGTAATATTCCAATGTTTCAGGCGGTTGATTTCAACTTGAAATTAGGTATCTACGAGCCGGGTTCGGTGATGAGTTATCTGTACTCGGGTGTATTGCAGGGATGGTATCCTCCTTTGATTTTCTTAGGAATTGGGGCTATGACTGACTTCTCATCTTTGATATCGAATCCTCGATTGATGATTTTAGGAGCTGCCGCTCAGATTGGTATTTTCGTAACCTTTTTAGGTGCACTATATTTAGGTTTTGCTCCACCGGAAGCTGGTGCGATTGGAATTATTGGTGGTGCTGATGGTCCTACGGCTATCTTCCTTTCATCCAAATTAGCTAATGGTGTAAACGTTATGGCTAATGGGGTGACCGTGAAGAATTTGATTGGTCCGATTGCGATTGCAGCTTATTCATACATGGCCTTAGTTCCTGTGATTCAGCCTCCAATTATCAACTTGTTGACAACTAAGAAAGAGAGACTGATTAAGATGAAGCCTCCTCGTGCGGTATCTCGTCTTGAGAAAATCATGTTCCCAATTATTGCATTGTTGTTGACAGCATATATCTCACCTACATCCGTTCCTTTGTTGGGTATGTTATTCTTTGGTAATTTACTAAAAGAATCTACTGTAACAGCTCGTTTGGCAGATACAGCTAGTAATGCACTGATTAATATTATTACAATTCTATTGGGGATATCAGTAGGTGCTTCAACTCAGGCAGATGTATTCTTGACTAAAGATTCAATGTTGATCTTCGGTCTTGGAGCTGCATCTTTTGTGGTTGCGACTGCTGGAGGGGTCATGTTTGGTAAGATTATGAATTGGTTGTCGCCTAAAGACAGACCTATCAACCCTATGATTGGAGCGTCTGGTGTGTCAGCAGTTCCAGATAGTGCTCGTGTAGTACAAGTTATGGGATTGGAAAATGATCCTACCAATCACTTGTTGATGCATGCGATGGCACCAAACGTTTCTGGTGTGATTGGTTCAGCAGTGGCTGCCGGTATCTTATTGAGTTTCTTAATGTAAGACTTAGTCTATATTTTGATAATATATTCAAAAATCACCTCTGTTCATCAGGGGTGATTTTTTTATCATTTTTTTAGATGAAAACCTTGCTGAAATGCCGAGATTCACTATATTTGCATCGCAATTGACAAGGATAATGAAGCTTGTTTAAGATTGTGAAAACATGCCGATGTTGATTGGTGTAAGAGTGTTAATTGCGAGAATAGCTCAGTTGGTAGAGCACAACCTTGCCAAGGTTGGGGTCGCGAGTTCGAGTCTCGTTTCTCGCTCAAATCAGTTATCTTTTCTGATTCATAAAAAAAAAGAAATTGCGAGAATAGCTCAGTTGGTAGAGCACAACCTTGCCAAGGTTGGGGTCGCGAGTTCGAGTCTCGTTTCTCGCTCAAATCAGTTTTTCTTTTCTGATTCACAAAAAAAAAGAAATTGCGAGAATAGCTCAGTTGGTAGAGCACAACCTTGCCAAGGTTGGGGTCGCGAGTTCGAGTCTCGTTTCTCGCTCGTATAAGAGTTAAGCGTAAAAAGGATTGTTTCTTCTGAGACAATCCTTTTTTTTATTACATAGGTTTATTGATTTGGAAACAAAAAAAAAGCGATACCTGTTGGTATCGCTTTTCTTGTCTTTTAATGTGCTTACTGATTGAAGATATCAGCAAACTTTTCGTTGCTGTATTTGCCTTCTTTCAACTTAGTAGCTACATCTTTAAATGCTTTTACGGTGTAGTCAACATCTTCAAGTGTATGAGTTGCTGTTGGGATCAAACGAAGTAGTAGTTGTCCTTTAGGGATTACAGGATACACAACGATTGAGCAGAAAATATTGTAATTTTCTCTTAGATCCATTGTTACCTGAGTTCCTTCAGCCACACTTCCTGATAGGT
Source organism: Ancylomarina subtilis (assembly GCF_004217115.1). NCBI lineage: Bacteria > Pseudomonadati > Bacteroidota > Bacteroidia > Marinilabiliales > Marinifilaceae > Ancylomarina > Ancylomarina subtilis. Next base: position 448,843 of record NZ_SHKN01000002.1, read on the forward strand.
AAACCGGAGTTACAGGAGATTCTGTGCAACCAATTTCCAAGCCAGCTTCAGTTAATCCTTTTTGAAGCGCATTGGTGATTGTGAATAGTTGTTCACGAAGCTCAGGTTTGCTTCTAAGCAATTCTAAACGCTTGATTGAGCCTTCTACAATTGGCATTGGAAGTGATTTTGCAAATGTCTGAGAGCGCATGTTGTAGCGTAAATAGTCGCAAACATCTTCGTTACAAGCTACGAATGCTCCAATACCAGCCATTGCTTTAGCAAATGTTCCAAAAAGAACATCAATTTCGTTTTGTACACCAAAATGCTCTGGAGTTCCGGCACCAGTTGGTCCCATTACACCAAAACCGTGTGCATCGTCAACCAATAAACGGAAGTTGAATTCTTTTTTCATAGCAACAATTTGGTCTAATTTCCCAAGATCGCCAGCCATACCGAATACACCTTCGGTGATTACTAAAATACCACCACCTGTGTTTTCAGCCCACTTAGTGGCACGTTCTAGTTGCTTGTGAAGGTTTTCCATGTCGTTATGAGGATAAACGAAACGTTTACCTTGGTGAAGTCTCAAACCATCCATGATACATGCATGTGATTCCGAATCGTAAACGATCACATCATGACGATTTACCAATGCGTCGATAATTGATAACATGCCCTGGTAACCGAAGTTTAAAAGGAATGCATCCGGTTTGCCAACAAAATCAGCTAGTTGTGCTTCTAAATCTTCGTGGCGACTTGTTTGTCCTGACATCATACGAGCACCCATTGGATATGCAAGTCCCCATTTCTCAGCAGATTCAGCATCAGCTTTTCTTACTTCCGGGTGGTTAGCTAGTCCAATGTAGTTATTCAAACTCCATGTTAGAACATCTTTACCTCTAAATTTCATTCTAGAGTTAATTTCGCCTTCTAGTTTTGGGAATGCGAAGTAGCCGTGAGCTTGCTTTGCGTATTGTCCAATATTCCCTTTTTGGGTGTTAACTTTGTCAAAAATATCCACGTTATATGTTTTTTTGAGTTTTCAAATATTCTGAATGGGATTATGAAATTCGAGACAGAAAAATTTCTTGAAAAGAATTCATAACTGTGCAAAAGTAACATTTTATAAAAATATATCAAGAGATAGAAGCAGTAGATTTTCTTCTCTAATTAATAATAAATGATATGAAGCTGAGCGATCTATGTTCTTGATTCTGCAATTGCATGTATAGATGAGTGAGTTGTGATTGTAGATGTATGTAAAATATTGATTGTGTCTATCTCTCTGATTGCCTTGTTAAAAAAATATAAATGCAACAATATGATAGGGTGATTTGTTCAAAATTGACGGAAAATTCTATCTTTGCATGATACAAAATAGTAGAGTCCTTATACCTATGAAAAAAATCCTTTTTTTGACCGTGCTTGTTTCCACGCTTTTAGCCGGATGTAGCGAATATCAAAAACTACTTAAGAGTAATGATACCAATCTTAAATACAAGAAAGCCATTGTATATTATAATGATGAGCAGTATGTGAAAGCAGCTACGCTCTTCGAAGAATTAATCCCCGTTTTTAGAGGAACAAGTAAGGCTGAAACGGTGAGTTATTACATGGCTTATAGTAATTATGGGATGGGTGATTATATTACAGGAGGATACTATTTCCGTAATTTTATTAAGAGTTTTCCAGACAGCCCTTATGCAGAGGAGTGTTTGTATATGAGTGCTTATTGTTATTATAAACAATCACCCAAGCCTCGTTTGGATCAGACATCTACGCAAGATGCCATTGATGCACTTCAGTTGTATATCAATCGATACCCAAATTCATCACGTATTGAGGAGGGTAATAAGTTGATTGATGAGCTGCAAGATAAATTGGTTTACAAATCCTACTTAAGCGCTCGTAACTATTTCGATAGAGAGCATTATCCATCAGCAATTATTGCATTGCAAAATGCGATTAAGGATTATCCAGGCTCTTCTTACCGCGAAGAATTAATGTTCATGCTTTTAGAATCTCGCTTTGAATATGCCGTAAAATCGATAGAAGAGAAACAAAATGAACGTTTTAATTTGGCTAAGGAAGAATATTTCGCTTTTGTAGATGAATTTCCAAAAAGTAAATTTAAGAAGGCTACTGATCGTATGATTAAGGAGATTGATGCTTATTTTGAGAAAGATAAATCTGCAAAAGAAGATAATTAGTTATAAATTAGAGGAAAACTATTAAAAATTTGTATTTTTGCAAGCTGAACTAAAAATAAACCAATAGATAATAATTCTTTGACAGTATGGATTACAAAAAAACGAATGCAGCAAGTTCAACTATTACACGTAACGTTACAGAGTTGAGCAGGGAAGTAGGGAATGCTTACGAATCAGTGATGATCATGGCAAAGCGTTCTAATCAGATTGCTGTAGAGCTTAAAACAGAACTGAATAAGAAACTTCAAGAATTCGCATCTTTTACTGATAATTTGGAGGAAGTTTTCGAGAATCGCGAGCAGATCGAGATTTCGAAATATTATGAGCGTTTACCAAAACCAACTTTAATCGCGGTTGAAGAATTTATTAATGGTGACGTTTATTACAGAAATCCTGCTAACGAAAACAAAACAAATAAGTAAAATTTTGCTTTAATATTTTAAGTTCCCTCGAAATAGGGAACTTTTTTAGTTTTGACCTTATGTTAAAAGATAAGAAGATAATATTAGGCGTCACAGCAAGTATTGCTGCTTATAAAGCTGCCACATTAGTCCGTTTACTTGTGAAAGAAGGAGCGCAAGTGAAAGTTATTATGACACCTTATGCCAAGGAGTTTATTTCTCCGGTAACCATGGCAACTCTTTCTAAAAACACCGTATTAAGCGATTTTTTTAAGCACGACGATGGCGAGTGGAACAGTCATGTAGATTTAGGTTTATGGGCTGATGTGCTATTAGTTGCACCTACGACTGCCAATACGATGGCTAAAATGGCTCATGGTATTTGCGATAATTTATTGCTGACAACTTATTTGTCTGCCAAGTGTCCGGTTATTCATGCCCCAGCTATGGACCTGGATATGTTTAAACATCCGGCCACACTTCGTAATATGGATATTCTGAAGTCATATGGCGATCATTTTATTGAGCCTTCAAGTGGCGAGTTGGCCAGCGGTCTTTACGGAAAAGGACGTATGGAAGATCCTGAAAAAATTGTTGAGAAGTTAAAGGAATTCTTTGCTTCAAAAAAAAAAGACTAATTGATAAAAAGGTCATGATAACAACAGGGCCGACTTATGAAAAAATCGACCCTGTTCGTTTCATTGGTAATTTTTCTTCTGGTAAAATGGGTTTTTCAATTGCTGAAAAACTAGCAGATGAAGGCGCTTTGGTAACTCTTATTTCAGGCCCCTCTGCATGTCAAACAACCCATCCCAATATACATCGAATAGATGTTGTTTCTGCAAAAGAAATGTATGAGGCTTCTATAGAACACTTCCCTAATTGTGATGGAGCTATAATGACGGCAGCTGTTGCCGATTTCACACCTTTGAATCCTGTTGATGCCAAGGTTAAACGTGAAAAATCGAATTATACAATCGAATTAACACCAACAAAAGACATCGCAGCTTCGCTCGGAAAAATTAAATCAGAAAAGCAATTTTTAGTTGGTTTTGCGCTTGAGACAAATGACGAGGAGCAAAATGCGCAGTTAAAATTGGAAAAGAAGAATTTGGATTTAATTGTTCTTAATTCGTTAAATGATTCAGGAGCCGGATTTCAGCACGATACGAATAAAATCACTATTTTTTCTCGCAGTGGACAAGCGAAGGTATTCGACTTGAAAACCAAGAAAGAAGTTGCGGCGGATATCGTTGATGCCTTAATTCTAAATCAAAATTTTTAGCGTTTTATCTGGTTTTGATTCATCCTTAAAACAATAATTGAATCTTTCATTAGTTTGGTTTATAAGACTTGACTGCTCATTTTTTTGATTAACTTTAGTCTTAATTTTTGAAAAATTCTATATGCGCAAATTACTTTTTATACTTCTCGTTTTATTTTCAGCCATAAATGCAAATTCGCAAGAATTACGATGTAATATTCAGGTTGTGAGCCAGCAAATTCAAGGAACCAATAAGCAGGTTTTTCAAACCATGCAGACAGCTATCTATGAATTTGTAAACACTAGAAATTGGACCGATCATATTTACGATCAGGATGAGAAAATAGAGTGTAATATTCTGATAAATCTTACAGACCAGATATCTTCTGATGAATTTAAAGGAACCATGCAGATTCAGGCACGTCGACCTGTTTTTAATTCGTCATACAACACGGTACTATTAAATTTTAAAGACAATGATATTCATTTTAAATATGCCGAATATCAAGCTTTGGAATATAACGAGACGACAACACCCAGTAGTTTGACAGCGCTTTTGGCTTTTTATGCCAATATCATTATCGGACTCGATTACGATTCCTTTTCATTAGAAGGTGGAACGCCTTATTTTACAAGAGCTGAGTCTATCGTGAACAAGATGCAGAATGCAAAATATCCTGGATGGAAATCTTTCGAAAGTAAGAGTAATAGGTATTGGTTGATTGAAAATATTCTGAACAATTCTTATCGTCCTGTGCGTGAATGTATTTATCGCTATCATCGTTTGGGTTTGGATAGGATGGCGGATAAATTAACTGAGGGACGTTCTGAGATCGCTGAATCCTTGCGTCTTTTACAAAAAGCTCACCGAGCAAAACCCGGTTCGTTTATTCTTCAGATATTTTTTGATGCAAAGGCTGATGAACTGGTTAAGATTTTTGCAGAATCGTTTAATGATGAGAAAAAAAGAGCTTACAATATCTTATCCGATATTGATCCGGCCAATTTGACCAAGTATAAAAAGATACTCAAGTAAGTCAATAGAATTGTTATCTGTCAATATTTTAAATTTATATTTTTTGTTACAATATGCTTCAATCCTTAGCTATACAGAATTATACGTTGATCAATCAGATCGAGATTGATTTTAAAAATGGATTTTCTATCATAACAGGAGAGACAGGATCGGGGAAATCTATTTTGTTGGGAGCCTTGGGTTTGGTTTTAGGTCAGCGACCAGAAACCAATATCCTTAAAGATAAAGATAGAAAGTGCATTATTGAAGCGAGCTTTAATATCTCAAAATATCAACTTCAAAAGTTTTTTGCGGATACCGAAATGGAGTATGAGGAGGAAACAATTTTACGACGTGAAATTCTTCCCAATGGAAAAACGCGTGGTTTTGTCAACGATTCACCAGTTAGTCTGAAGGTGTTAAAGGAATTGGGACTTAAGTTGATTGATATTCATTCTCAGAATCAAAATTTGTCTTTGGGCGACCCAGAATATCAAATGGGGATTGTTGACACTTACGCACAACATTTCTCTTTGTTGAATGATTACCAAATTCAGTTTGAAGCTTACCAAAAAATTAAGAAAGAACTTCGTAATCAGGAGGAACTTGCCCGAAAAGAAAAATCGGATTTAGATTATTATCAGTTTCAATTGCAGCAATTGCTTGATGCGAATTTGGTTGAAGGCGAACAGATCGAGATGGAGTCTGAACTTGAAACGCTTAATCACGCTGAAGAGATTAAAACGAATCTGTTTAAAGCTTCAAATTTGCTTAGCGAAGGGGATGTTGCGATTATTTCACTTTTGAAAGAAGCTCGTACTGCAATAGGGCAAGTGCAATCGGTATTTCCTGAGGGCGATGAGTTTTATGAACGTTTTGAAAGCTCGTGTATCGAGTTACAAGATCTGGCTTCCGAACTCGAAAGAAGTTATGAGGCAATGGAATTTGATCCTTCCCGAATTTCTTTTCTGACTGAAAAATTGGATGCTATTTACAGCCTACAACAAAAACATCGGGTAGAATCTGTTGAAGAATTGATTAAGATACGAGAGGATCTGGATGAAAAGGTATTGAAGATATCTTCGAGTGATGATTTAATTGAAGAGTTAAAAGCCAAGTTAAAAGCTCAAAATCTAAAACTTGATAAGGCAGCAGATAAACTGAGTAAAAGTAGAAAGGCTGTTATTCCTGTTATTGAAAAAGCGTTGGAGTCTCAGTTGATTCAATTGGGTATGCCTCACGCTAAAATTAAGTTCGAACAAAGTATTACTGAAGAATATCAGTATTTAGGAAGGGATTTCATTAGAATTCTTTTTTCTGCTAACAAGAATGGACAGCTTGAGGAAATATCAAAGGTTGCTTCTGGTGGGGAGATGTCTCGATTGATGTTGAGTATTAAGTCTTTGATATCAGCATCTACAGCTTTACCATCTATTGTTTTTGATGAAATTGACACGGGAGTTTCCGGAGAAATAGCTGATAAAATGGGTGTTGTTATGCGTGAAATGGCTGAAAATATTCAGGTGATAAGTATTACGCATTTACCTCAGATTGCCAGTAAAGGAAATTATCATTATAAAGTTTATAAGGCCGATGATGAGCTTGAAACTTATTCAAATATAGTTCTTTTAGACCAGGAGAGTCGTATAGAAGAATTGGCAAAGATGTTGAGTGGTGCGGACATGACTCAGGCAGCCATGGAAAACGCTAAGGTATTGCTGGAGAGATAGATGTTGTGTGGAGGTGATGATTAAAGAATTTATTCAGTCTTAATTAATAGTCCTTTTTTGATTTAATCTAAATAATATTGGTTAAATTTGTAGCTGATAAAATTGAAAACTTCAAATTATGTCTTACAATTTATTAAAAGGAAAAAAAGGAATCATTTTTGGTGCCTTGAACGAAATGTCAATTGCATGGAAAGTTGCAGAATTGGCTGTTGAAGAAGGTGCTGAGATTGTTTTAACCAATACACCCGTTTCCATTCGTATGGGAACTATTGATGAGTTAGCAAAAAAATGTAATGCACATGTTATTGCTGCTGATGCTACAAATCCTGATGATTTAGAGGAATTGTATAAGAAATCGATGGAACTTTTAGGAGGACCAGTTGATTTTATTCTGCATTCTATTGGGATGTCACCTAATGTTCGTAAGGGAAATTCTTATGATGAACTCAATTACGAATATCTTAAGAAAACACTTGATGTTTCTGCGATTTCTTTCCACAAAGTGATTCAGAAAGCCAAAGAAATGGATGTTGTTGCAGAATGGGGTTCTATTGTTGCCTTAACTTATGCTGCAGCACAAAGAACGATGTATGAGTACAATGATATGGCTGATGCAAAAGCCATGTTGGAATCTATTGCACGTAGTTTTGGTTATATCTACGGTCGTGAAAAGCGAGTTAGAGTGAATACTATTTCTCAATCACCAACGATGACAACTGCCGGTAGTGGAGTTAAAGGCTTTGATAAGTTAATTGACTTTTCAGAACGTATGTCTCCTCTGGGAAATGCAGATGCTCAGGAATGTGCAAATTATTGTATTACTTTATTCTCAGACTTAACACGAAAAGTGACCATGCAGAATTTATTCCACGACGGAGGATTCTCAAACATGGGTATGAGTTATAGAGCAATGCAACAGTACAATAAAAGTTTCGACGAGAAGTGTGACTGTAAGTAGACCATTGGTTTATAAGAAATTTGAAAAGCTTCCTTTTTAGGAAGCTTTTTTTTATACCTGAAATTCGACTTTTGTGTGGCAAAGCTTGATTTTTATCCGTGAGTATTGATATCTTTTTCTACTGTAAAATCAAGCCTGTGTATTCCTAGTCTAAAATTTTTATAATCATCTTAGAAATTGTACATTTGTGTCTGATTTTTTTGAAGGATCAGGCTTTATAATGGGTTAGGAATCTTTCATTATTGACGAATAGCGTTTTCTGAATCAGATACAACTGATTGTATTTATATAAAATGGATTAATGAGTACAAAAGCAACTAATATTCACCCCGTTTTCGACCGAATTATTGGTCGGGATGAGAAGGAGCAATTCTTAAATCAAAAGGCACGTGTGATTTGGATGACCGGGCTTTCCGGATCAGGAAAAACGACTATTGCTATTGGATTGGAAAAAGAGCTTCAGAAAAGAGGTTTTCTTACTCAGATTCTTGATGGAGACAATATTCGTACAGGCATAAATAAAAATCTGGGATTTTCTGAGGAAGATAGAACGGAAAATATTCGTCGTATTGCAGAGGTTTCTAAATTGTTTGTGAATTGTGGCATCATCACAATTAATTGCTTTGTAAGCCCAACTCTTGAAATCAGAAAACAAGCAAAGGAAATTATTGGAGAAGATGACTTTAGAGAAATCTACATCAATGCCTCGTATCAAGAGTGTGAGAAAAGGGATGTAAAAGGTTTGTATAAAAAAGCTCGTAATGGTGAAATTAAAAACTTCACAGGTTTGGATGCACCTTTTGAAGCCCCTGAAAATGCATTTTTGGAAATTAAAACAACAGATTTGTCTATTGAAGAGTCTGTTCGTTATTTGGTTGATGCCATTATATCAGATATAAGCCAGACTGGTAGTTAATTAGAAATATAAAAATATACAATACTGGAGATCGATTTCGATCACAGAATAGAAGAGTAAATAAAATTTTTTCGAATGAATGAATACAATATAAATCACTTAAGAGAACTGGAGGCTGAATCGATTTATGTGATTCGTGAAGTTGCAGCTCAATTCGAGAATCCCGTGATGTTATTTTCGGGAGGAAAGGATTCTATCATCATGTTTCATTTAGCGCGTAAAGCTTTTGCTCCGGCAAAAGTGCCTTTTGCTTTAATGCATGTTGATACAGGCCACAATTTCCCTGAAACGATTGAATTTCGTGATGAGTTAATGGAGGAAACAGGTACACGAATTATTGTTCGATATGTGCAAGATTCTATTGATCAGGGACGTGCAATGGAAGAGTCTGGCTATAATGCAAGTCGAAATAAATTACAAACAGTCACCTTGCTTGATGGTCTTGAAGAATTAAATGTGGATTGTGCAATGGGGGGCGGTCGTCGTGACGAAGAGAAAGCTCGTGCAAAAGAGCGTTTCTTCTCTCATCGTGATGAGTTTGGTCAGTGGGATCCTAAAAATCAGAGACCAGAGCTTTGGAACCTATTCAATGGCAAAAAGAATATGGGTGAGCACTTCAGAGTTTTCCCTATTTCGAATTGGACTGAGATGGATGTATGGCAATACATTTATTTAGAAAATATCAAGATTCCTAATTTGTATTTCTCTCACGAACGTGAAGTTTTCCAGCGTAATGGAACTCTGTTGGCAAAGTCTGATTGTATTCCTATGCGCGACACTGAGATCGTTGAAAAGCGTATCGTACGTTTCAGAACCATTGGTGATGCAACCTGTACTGGTGCTGTGGAGTCACAAGCGAATTGCCTTGAAGATATTATCGAGGAGGTTGCTGCAACAAGAACAACAGAGCGTGGAACACGTGCTGATGACAAACGTTCTGAAGCCGCTATGGAAGATCGTAAAAAAGAAGGGTACTTTTAAACCACTTCAAGCTTTAAATATAAATTCAGATATAATTTTATCTGAATCAGAAGATAGATTAGAGATTCAGTTCTCGTTTATAAATCTAGAATAAAAAGAAATAAATATGTCAGATAAAACATCAGGATATTTAGATATGGAGCTTTTACGTTTCACTACTGCTGGTAGTGTTGATGATGGTAAAAGTACCCTAATTGGTCGTTTGTTGTATGATAGTAAAGCCATTTTCGAAGATCAAATGGAGGCTATTGAAATTTCAAGCCAAAAACGTGGTGACACTGAGGTTGATCTTGCTTTATTGACCGATGGTTTAAGAGCCGAGCGTGAGCAGGGAATTACCATTGATGTGGCCTATCGCTATTTTGCGACACCTAAACGTAAATTTATTATTGCTGACACACCAGGTCATATTCAGTACACTCGAAATATGGTAACAGGGGCTTCTACAGCCAACTGCGCACTTATTTTGGTTGATGCTCGTAACGGTGTGATCGAACAAACGCTTCGCCATTCATATATTGCAAATCTGCTTCAAATCCCTCACCTTATTGTTTGTATCAATAAGATGGACTTGATGAATTATTCAGAAGAGACTTACGAAAATATTAAGAACGAATATCAGAAAGTAGCTGATAAATTGAATATAAAAGATGTTCGATTTATTCCTATTTCAGCCAAATTTGGTGACAATGTGGTTGATGCTTCTGAGAATATGGATTGGTACAAGGGGGAGACTTTGTTGAATTTATTGGAAACTATTGAAATTGTTGACGATAGAAATCATGAAGATGCACGTTTCCCTGTACAATATGTGATTCGTCCTCAAAGCGATGAATATCATGATTATCGTGGTTTTGCTGGTCGTGTAGCGAGTGGTGTGTTTAAACCAGGCGATAAGGTGAAAGTTTTACCATCGGGCAAAGAAAGTACAATTAAAGCCATTGATACTATGACAGGTGAATTGGATATGGCTTTTACGCCTCAATCTGTCACCTTAAGATTGAATGACGAAATCGATACCTCAAGAGGAGATATGATTGTATCTGCAGATAATGTTCCTGTTATGGAGCAAGAATTCGATGCAATGGTATGTTGGATGAATGAGCGTCCGATGATGGCAGGTGGTAAATATACCATTAAGCATACCTCAAATGAAACGCGTTGTATGGTTCGTAGTGTAAATTTCAAAGTTGATATTAATACTTTGGAAGAAATGACGGATGATAAAGCAATTGGTTTAAATGATATTGCGTGTTTAAAACTTAAGACAGCTAAGCCGTTGTTTTTTGATTCGTATAAGAAAAACCGCAACACGGGAAGTTTCATTTTAATTGATGAAGGAACTAACGAGACAGTTGCAGCTGGAATGATTAGATAGTTTATTAGAAATTTATTTTAGACTATACACTATATAGAATAAAAAAAGCTCCCATTGGGAGCTTTTTTTGTTGGGGTCAAATCCTGTTTGATTACCGATTAAAATTTGAATCCAAAAGTTAATCTAACCTGATGATTTTCATCTTCGAGGTTTACTCTTTCTGAAGAGATTAGATTCCCATCTAAATCTTGAGAGCTGTAGTATAAATATGCTTCATCTTTATTTGAGTAACTATAAGCAGCATCGAAAAAGAAATTTCCCTGACGAATACCAAAACCAGCAGAATAAACATTGTAGGATTCGTCGACAGCACTAGACTTGTAAGGATTTCCATAGTTTGCAAATCCACCTCTTAAGCTAAATGCTGATGAAACTCGGTATTCTAAACCAGCTCTTAAGTTTCCTACACTCTCGTAAGATGATTTAATGATATCGTTTGCTTCTGGAAATTCGGTAGTTCCATTGAAATCAAAATCATCCTCACCATCCGAGAATTTAGCGTTTGAATAATCGATAAACTCGTAGTCCAGACTGATAAGGGCTTTCTTGGATAATACAACTGCACCACTTAAAGTAAATTTCATGGGCGTGCGGTATTTGTAGGTGTAGCTTGATAGTCGAGTTCTGTCACGATAGTTCGAATAACCATCAAGATCTTCAGTTTTAAAATGAGATGCTATTTCATTTTGGAACTCATCTTCCATTGAGAAGAAGGTTGGTGTATGAAGCGAAGCACCTAATCGGATGTTTTGATTGGGTTTGTAAATAAGACCTAATTTAAGATTAGCACCAACACCAGTTGTTTTTACATATTCTTCAAGATAGTAATCGTTTAAATCTGATGCACTACTGCTTAAAGTACTTTCAGTAAAACGAGCAGTTGATTTGTAATTGATACTTTGAATACCAAGAGTAGCTCCCAGATAAAGCTTGTGAGCATAGTTGGCTCCTAAAGCAATGTTGAATTCACCCATATGTCCTCTTTCTTCTATAGTTTTTCTTTGGTTCATTTTTTCACCAGGAAAGATAGGAAGATCATAGTCTAGAGGGTTTTCATCTTGTGGATTCAATAAGTAAGTTTCGTAAGCTAGTCTTTCCGTTGAGTTTAATTGGTTTTCAGTTAATCCATCTGCATTTGCTTCAAAAACATCAAGCATGCTGCTTTCAGATGCTGAAATTTGAGAGATGGAAGACTTTCTAAAATTATTGATGCGATTGTAACCAATTCCAAAGTTGAAATTTTGCCAGCCATCTTTAGATGTTATTCTCGGTTTAAAAGTGGCTACATAACCAATATTGCTAATTCCAAAAGTGAATTTGTCATCGTTTAAATTACCACTGGTGCTTTTTCTCATTTCCATTGTAGGCGAGAAAGTGAATTCAGAGCTTTGGTAGACAGCCAATCCGGCGGGATTGATTCCAATGCTCGAAAAATCACCACCTAGGGCTCCAAAGGCACCTCCCATTGCTGTTGATCGTGCGGTTCCGGTATAATGCTGTTGAGAATATCGCAGAGCATCATCTGCCGTTTGGGCGTATAATATTCCAGAAAAGACTGTAAGGAATAATAATGTGATATATCTTTTCATAATCATGCGTATTTTATAGTAGGTTAAGAAAAATTGTAAATCAATATCCAGAATTGACTCATTATTTATCGTCTTCTTCCTCTTGAGCCACCGCTTGAACGGCTTCCGCTATTGGATGATCTAGAAGAAGAGCCAGAAGAGCGAACAGCGCCAGAAGAACGCGATGACGATGATCTGGAAGGTCTGTATGAGCTAGAAGAGCTCTTTGTTGAACTTCTGTTGTAGCTTGGAGAACTTTTCACTTTACTGTATCGAGATGTTCTTGTGCTTGTCGCTCTTGAATTCGTCGATCGTCTGGTTCCTGAGTTATTATACGATGGACGTGAATTGCTTTGAGGCTTTGTGTAGTTACTTGTCCTTCTTCGGGTTGTCGTAGCACTTTTGGTTCCTCTATAGTTTGAGCGGTTTTGTGTACCATATCTTGTTGTCGTTCCCTGATAGTTCGAGCGTCTAGTAGTTCCCGTTACATTTGTTCTTCGGGTATTTGTTCCAACACGATTGCTGTATGAACTTCTACTATTGCGTGAACCGTATCTTTGAGCAGCAGTACTTCTTCTGACAGCTTCTTGAGCAGTAGTAGCAGATCGACGAGTCGTAGTTCCTGATTTTGTATAGCCTGCAGAACGATTTACTCGACTGACAGTTCCGTTGGTTCTTGTTGCAGCACTTCTGTTGGTATAGGTGCTTTTTGTACCAAGTTTACTTCCCACACTGGTTCTGTGTCCATAATAGTTATTGGAGTATCTTGAGGAACCATAATAGCCTCCATGGTGATAATGGTTGTACCCGTAGTATGGGTAGCAACTGCCATAATATGGATAATTGTTATAGTAAGGATATCCCCATCCAAAATTTAATCCCCAATAAAAATCATCGTAGAAACCACAGCCTAAACCAAATCCGAAACTGAAGCTTGACCCGTAATGAGGATAGCTATATGCAAAAGTTCGACCATAACGAACAGGTGAAAATCGGAATGCATTATAATAATTGAAATTTGTCCAGGTAGGTGTCCACCAAACATTGTCTCCGTCAACATAAACATTCCAGTCTGGATCACCAGCTAACCACATGGCTGTGTTATAGCCACTGTTGTCGTAAAATCCAAAACCTTGAGGATACCATCGTCTTAGACTTTCCGCATCTTCACGATCCCACTCACTTCCCTTAAACTCGCCTAAGTAGTAGCCTTGATCTTCGTTATAGAAAGTTGTGTCGATCGTCTCAATAGAATCATTTTGAATCATTTGATTGTATTGTTCCTGAATGCGTTGGAAATCTCTATCATCTTTGAAAGTAGCCTTTGTGGTCGGCTCAACGTTGGTTTGATTGACGATAGTTGGAGCTTTTTGATCGGAACGGGAGGTGTATACTTCCATTTCCTGATCAATTAGTGATGCCTCACCAGGAACGTAATAAATGTCATCCTGATAGGCTGATGTTCCCACATAGGATGGAGAACAAGCCGTTGCAATTAGCAAGGGAACGATTAATAATTTGAAGTAAGCTTTCATCTGGATATGATTTAAGGTTTAGCTTTAATGTAATTTAGTTGATTGGATTGGATTATTAATCCACTTAAGTATATGCAAAAATCGCGCCTAAAATGTGTTTAATAATTATTTGATCTCCTAAGTTTCATGTCTAGCCTTCAATATGATTATCTAATAATATTTTATACTTTTGTAGCCAAATTTTAAAAGTCTTAAGTCCTTGTTTTTGATATTTATCATTAAAAAAGGAATTTTTAACAGCTTTTAAGTATTATTTAGTAAGCAAATACTATACCAAAACAATATAAAATGGCAAAAGTTTTAACCAGTAGAAGCGAAAATTATTCGCAATGGTATAACGATCTAGTAATTAAGGCAGATCTTGCAGAAAATTCTGCAGTTCGAGGTTGTATGGTGATTAAACCCTATGGCTATGCTATTTGGGAAAAAATACAGGCAGTACTTGATGGAAAGTTTAAGGACACAGGACATCAGAATGCTTATTTCCCTCTTTTAATTCCTAAGTCATTTCTAAGTAAGGAGGCTGATCACGTTGAAGGTTTCGCAAAAGAATGTGCAGTTGTAACCCATTATCGTTTGAAGAACGATCCCAATGGGAAAGGTGTTATTGTTGATCCCGAGGCTCGTTTGGAAGAGGAATTGATTATTCGTCCAACTTCAGAGACAATTATTTGGAATACCTATAAAAATTGGATTCAATCATATCGCGACTTGCCTATTTTAGTTAATCAATGGGCAAATGTGATGCGATGGGAAATGCGTACACGTTTGTTTTTACGTACTGCAGAATTTTTATGGCAAGAAGGCCATACTGCTCATGCTACTGAGAAGGAAGCTTTGGCTGAAACCGAGCAGATGATCAATGTTTATGGTGATTTTGCAGAAGGTTGGATGGCCGTTCCTGTTTTGAAAGGGAGAAAGACTGAATCTGAGCGGTTTGCGGGTGCTCTTGATACCTATTGTATTGAGGCTCTAATGCAGGATGGTAAGGCACTTCAGGCTGGAACGTCACACTTTTTAGGACAAAATTTTGCAAAGGCTTTTGATGTTAAGTTTACAAACAAAGAGGGTAAGGAAGATTATGTTTGGGCAACTTCATGGGGAGTATCAACTCGATTGATGGGAGCTTTGGTAATGGCTCACTCTGATGATCATGGTTTGGTATTGCCTCCAAAATTGGCTCCAATTCAGGTTGTGATTGTACCAATTTACCGTAAAGAAGAAGAATTGGCTAAGCTGGCAGAGGTGATTGATCCTATTGTGGCTAAACTTAAAGCGAAAGGAATTTCTGTTAAATTTGATGATAGTGATAACCGTAAGCCAGGCTGGAAATTTGCAGAGTATGAATTGAAAGGTGTACCTGTGCGTTTGGCTATGGGTGCTCGCGATCTTGAGAATGGAACGGTTGAGTTAGCTCGTCGTGATATCTTAACTAAAGAAACTGTTGCTGTTGATGGCGTTGAGGATTTAATTGAAAATCTTCTTGAAGAAATTCAGAATAACATTTTCCAAAAAGCACTTGATTTCAGAACAGAGAAGACAACTAAGGTTGATACTTATGATGAGTTTAAGGAGTTATTGGAAACTAAAACTGGATTTTTCTTAGCACACTGGGATGGTACAGCAGAAACTGAAGAAAAAATTAAGAATGAAACTAAAGCAACAATTCGTTGTATCCCTTTTGATAATGAGCAGGAAGAAGGTGTTTGTATGGTAACAGGTAAGCCATCGACTCAACGTGTTGTATTTGCCAAATCATATTAATCTCGTAAATACGATTGATTTTAGAAATTTTGTTGTTTAACGAAATTTAAACTTATAAATAACCGTCACCGATTTCTCGGAGGCGGTTTTTTTTTACCTTTATCTAATCATTTTAAATTAGGTTAATTATTTATACGATATATGATGAATATACTTAATACTAAATCGGCCATTTTACAGACGATTCGCGAAAAATCTATTTTAAAACAACTGGTTTATAAAAATACATCTGAAGTTTTTGATGAGTTGAAACGGGTTCTTGAGAATTTGGTAGAGGAATACAATAATGAACTTGAGGACGAACAGGATGCTGTAAAATTGGAATATGTTGATAGAGGTAAATCTGAGGCCCAAATTCGAGTTGCCTCGGATATTCTTGTTTTTAGCATGTACTCCAATGTTTTTCAGTTCGATAGAGATCATGCTGTTTGGCAGAAGGACTATGTGAAGCAAAAGCCCGATAATGCTTATTCAGGGATTATCAATATTTATAATTTCTTATCCGATTCATTCAAGTATAACCGATCTGAAGACTTAGGTTATTTGGTTGCCCGTATTTTTATCAATCAGGAAAAGCATTATATCGTTGAAGGAAAGAGACAGATGGGCTTATTGGAGCACGATTTATCACAATCGATTAGTGATGAGAATAGCTTAAGAAAGATTGTGGAAACGGCCATTAACTATTCCTTGAATTTTGATTTATTGGTACCACCATATGATGATGTTAAAATTTTGGCCGTTGCCGATATCGAGGAGAAAATCCAGAATGCAAATATTAAGACTGGTAAGCGCTTGGGCTTTCAGTTTAAGTCTGACGATGTTTAAATAAATTATTAAAAATAAAAGACAATACTATAAAATGACTGCAGTAGTAGATAAATTTATAAAATACGTTCAGTTTGATACTGAATCTGATACACAAACAGGTTTAACACCAAGTACTCCCGGACAAATGGTTTTGGCTAAAGAATTGGCTAAGGAGCTTGAAGAGATGGGTATGAGCCAGGTCTCAGTAGATGAGAATGGGTATGTAATGGCTGTTTTGCCATCGAATATGGACAAGGAAATTCCTACTGTAGGCTTTGTGTCGCACATGGATACCAGCCCTGATTTTACGGGAAAACATGTAAAACCTCAGTTTGTTGAAAACTACGATGGAGGCGATATCGTTTTGAACAAGGAGCAAAATATTGTGATGAAGGTGGCGGATTTCCCGGATCTAAAAATGTATAAAGGACAAACTCTAATCACAACTGATGGAACAACACTTTTGGGTGCTGATGATAAAGCCGGAGTTGCTGAGATTATGACGGCAGTTGAATATCTGATTAATCATCCGGAAATTAAACACGGTGCCGTTCATGTTGGTTTCACACCCGATGAGGAGATTGGTCAGGGAGCTGATTTTTTCAATGTGGAAAAATTTGGTGCAGATTTCGCATATACGCTTGATGGAGGTGAAATAGGGGAGTTGCAATTCGAAAATTTCAATGCAGCCTATGCCGAAGTTTCATTTAAAGGGCGTAATGTCCATCCAGGAATGGCTAAGGATAAGATGATTAATTCGATGAATATTGTTCAGGAATTCAGATCACACCTACCAAAGGATGAGGTGCCTGAAAAAACCGAAAATTACGAAGGATTTTATCACCTGTTGGGGATTGAAGGAAGCGTCGAGAATTCAAAACTTCAATACATCATCCGTGATTTTGATATGGATGCTTACAATGCGCGTAAAAACAAATTTGAAATCATTTGTAAAGATTTACGAGCGAAGTACGGTAAAGAAAATGTGACACTTCAAATGAAGGACCAGTATTTTAATATGCGCGAGAAAATTGAGCCAGTTAAGTATATTGTTGACATTGCAGAGCAGGCTATGAAAGATGTGGGTGTCACGCCTAAAGTGGTTCCAATTCGTGGCGGTACTGATGGTAGCCGTTTATCGTATATGGGCTTGCCTTGTCCTAATATTTTTGCAGGGGGGCACAATTTCCATGGTCGATTCGAATATGTTCCGGTTGACTCTATGCAGAAAGCCGTTGATGTTATCTTAAAAGTGGTTGACCTAATCGCTAAGCGATAATCTTAACTCTTGTTATATAGAGAACGGTACACATGAATATGTGTGCCGTTTTTTTTTGCACATGAATCTGTTGAGAAATTAATTATATTCGGAATTTTAAAACACGAAAGTCTGCTATTAAGATTCTAAATCCAAATGAAGATGTTAAAGCTTAAAAAATATAGTGCAACGGAATTGTATGATGAAGTGAATAAGCTCTATGGTCAAAAGGCTTATGCTGATATGATCCAATTTGAGGCAGCGTATTTAAAGCTTGAAACTCAAGATTCAGAAAAATGGCGATCTTTGGCTGAAATGTTTTCCCGGGCTTATATGATATTGGGTCAGCAAGATAAAAATCTGAATTTATCAGGTCAGTATAAAATTGCGTTGAAGTCACTTGCTTGTGGGATTGATGATTCAGAAATTCAAAACTGGAAACTGAATTTGGAAGAAGCTTTCTTTGTGAGATATGTGAAAGTGAATAAATATATTCTTTATGTTATTTTGCTTGCAGTTTTGTTGGTGAATTTAGATTTGATCCCATATCATGGTGCCTATATGCCAACACTTACAGCCATTGCCGTTATTTGGTATGTCATGAACTACGTCATGAATTGTCGGGTGAAGCGTTTATATCTAAGACTAATTCGTTTGATCTACACCTAAGGCTGGTTTATTCTTCCATTCTTTTCTCAAACAAACGGCCCCCTTTTAGCATGGCTTTTAAAATAGGTGAGATCTGCCCCCCCAGTTCGGTCAAGCTGTATTCAACTTTAGGTGGAATGGTAGGATAGGCTTTTCTGTTGATAATGCCGGCTTCTTCCAGTTCCTTTAGGTTTTTGCTGAGCATTCTATCGCTGATATCAGGCAGGAGCTGACTCAATTCCTTATAACGCTTAGTGCCTTGTTTGAGGTGTAAGACGATGGTTGCCTTTCGTTTTCCTTTGACGAAATTGATGAATGTATCGACGGGGCAGTAACCTTTTTCCAAAATTTATTGAGATTAGTGACTTATAAATCAGTGTTTCTGACCGAAATGTTAGTGGCAGACCTAAATGTAAGCTCTTGATTAATAGATAAACTCCTTGTAACTTTGCACAAGATAAGGATAATCCGGAACAAATAGAATTGAGATCAATTATGGAATCGACAAAAACTTTTAAAGCCTTACGTGTAAACGAAGAGGATGGAAAATATAGTAGAAGAATTGAAGAACGTCAGTTGTCTGATTTGCCTGAAGGCGATGTGCTTGTGCGTGTCAGCTATTCATCATTAAATTTTAAGGATGCTCTTTCTTGTATTGGTAATAAAGGGGTGACTCGTAATTATCCTCACACACCAGGGATTGATGCTTCGGGTATTGTCGAGGCTTCTTCTGATTCCCGATTTCAAGTTGGTGATGAGGTGATTGTAACTTCTTATGATTTAGGGATGAATACCGATGGCGGATTTAGTGAATACATTCGTGTTCCTGCTGATTGGGTTGTACGCAAACCTAAGAATTTAAGCTTGAAACAAGCTATGGTACACGGAACTGCTGGTTTTACAGCTGGTTTATCGGTTTATCGCTTGTTGGCTGCAGGACAAACACCTGAAATGGGGCCTGTTGTTGTTACCGGGGCTTTAGGAGGTGTTGGCGCTGTTGCCGTTTGTATCTTAAATCACTTGGGTTTTGAGGTGATTGCTGCAACATCTGATTTGAGTGATGGTGAAGAGACGCTTAAGAAATTGGGTGCAAGCAGTAGAATTGATAAGACCGAAACCGATGATCAATCGGGACGACCTATGTTGCGACCAAAGTGGGCTGGTGCTATCGATGTGGTAGGCGGGAATGTGCTTTCGACACTTTTAAAAGCTTGTCAGCCTATGGGAAATGTAACCTGTTGTGGTAATATTGGATCAGGTGATTTGAATGGAACAGTTTATCCTTTTATTTTAAAAGGCATTAGTCTGATTGGTATCGATTCTCAAAATTGTCCCATGGCATTACGTCAGAAAGTTTGGGATAAGTTGGCTGATGAATGGCAGTGTGAAAACCTGGCAGACGTAATTACTGAGTGCAGTCTTGAAGAGTTGGACAGCTATATCGATAAAATGATCGACAAGAAAAGTCGAGGCCGTGTGATTGTGAAATTGTAATCGGTTCTGAACTTAATTATTATAAAAAAATGCTTGCCATTTATATGGCAGGCATTTTTTTATGCTCGATTAATTAATCCTCTGAAATTGCTTTATCTTTGCGGCATGCGTAAAATTTTAAGTTTTCAGATATCGGATACCAATCGGTTTAAGCAGCAGTTGTTGATTTGGAGCAAGCCATTTAAAAGGTTTGCTGTTCTCGATAGTCATGATGTGAATCAAAAAGCCAATTCGAAAAAGGAATACAATTCATACGAGTTATTGGCTGGAATAGCTGCTTTGCAGGAGATCCAGGTTGAGGCGAATTGTTTTGAGACTTTGAGGCAGACTTACGATAAGAATCAGGATTGGTGGTTTGGTTTTATGACCTATGATCTGAAAAATGAATTGGAAGATTTAAAGTCTGAGAATTTTGACGGAGTGAAAATGCCGGCTCTTCATTTTTTTCAGCCGCGTTGGGTTTTGGCTTTGAAAGAATCCCATCTTGAAGTTCATTATTTTGAAAAAGAGAATTCTGCTGAAGAGGTGGAGGAGCTTATTCATCAAATTATTGAAACGGAAATTGAGGATCCGAAAGCCTCATTGGTGCCCAATATAAAACATCGCATAAGCAAACAGGAATATTTAGATGCCGTGAATGCATTAAAAGAGCATATCCGTTTAGGTGATATTTATGAGGTTAATTTTTGTCAGGAATTTTATGCTGAACACTGCAAAATAGATCCTTTGGAAACTTATCGAAGTTTAAGACAGGTTTCTCCTACACCTTATTCATGTTATTATGCCTTGGGAGATAAGTTCCTGCTGTCGGCATCACCGGAACGATACATCAAAAAGCAAGGATCAAAGATTATATCTCAACCCATTAAGGGCACAGCTAAAAGAGGTGCAAATCCAGAGGAGGATAAGCAGATTAAGGAGTTTTTATATACCGATCCAAAGGAGCGAGCAGAGAATATCATGATTGTGGATTTGGTTCGTAATGATTTATCCAGAACAGCTGCAAAAGGGACTGTGAAAGTCGAGGAATTGTGTGGTATTTATACTTTTCCTCAGGTGCATCAAATGATCTCAACTGTGGTGTCGGAATTGCGTGACGATGCTCATTTTGTCGATTGTATCAAACACAGTTTTCCTATGGGATCGATGACGGGGGCGCCAAAGGTTCGTGCCATGAAATTGATTGAGAAGTATGAAGTGACCAAACGCGGCCTTTTTTCTGCGGCTGTGGGATATATTACCCCCGAAGCTGACTTTGATTTTAATGTTGTGATTCGTAGCATACAATATAACGCCAAAGATGATTATCTTTCCTTCATGGTTGGAGGTGCCATCACCATGCAATCTGAACCTGAAAAGGAATACCAGGAATGTCTGCTGAAAGCGAAGGCAATTAAGCAGGTGCTGGGAAATGACTAGTACTTAACCACTGTTGTCTGTTGTCAGTTGTTGGTCTTCCGATGATTGTGATGGATAGCCGATAATCATAACTGAAATGCATAGAAAATTAGTCCGCCATATCGAAAAAGAAGAATTGTTTAATCGAAATGAAAAGCTTTTGATTGCAGTTAGTGGAGGACTCGATTCTGTAGTTTTACTCCATCTTTTGCATAAAATGGAGATGGACTGTGTGGTGGCACATTGCAATTTTCAGTTAAGAGGTCAAGATTCGGATGGCGATGAAGATTTTGTGATAAACCTAGGGAAAGAGTACAATTTTCCGGTTCATTCCATCACCTTTGAAACGACTGATTATGCCAAGGAAAATGGAATTTCCATTGAGATGGCAGCTCGCGATTTACGTTACAATTGGTTTGAAACGATCCGAAAGGAAAATGATTGTCAGTACATACTAACGGCTCATCACGCCGATGATGTGATTGAAACGGTTTTGATCAATCTGGCTCGGGGTACGGGTATTCATGGCTTGACAGGAATAAAAGCAAAGAAAGGGAAATTGGTTCGTCCCTTATTGCCATTTACCCGAGAGGAAATCAAAACTTATGCTGAGCAAAATGAGTTGGAATATCGTGAGGATTATACCAATATTCAGACCGATTTTGTAAGGAATAAAATCCGTCATCAGGTGATTCCTGTTTTGGAAGAAATCAATCCGGCCATTCAAAAAACAATGAATGAAAATGTGCGACGATTTCGTGATGTTGAACAGATTTACAATCAGGATATTCTAAAAAAACGGTTGAGTTTTGTCGATCAGGAAGAGGGCCGTTTGTTGATCTTGATTGCCGGACTTAAAAAGTTAACGTCTCCAGTTTCTCATTTGTACGAGCTTTTACAGCCTTATGGTTTTCACTCGCGTGGGATTGTAAATATTATTGAGTCGTTGGATTCAATTTCAGGGAAAATGTTTTATACTGAAAATTATCAACTTCTTCGTGATAGAGATTATTTGGTGTTGACTGAGAAAGGAGAAAAAGATTTTCGTGAATATCAGTTAGATAAAAATGATCGCATTGAATTAGGTGAGTGCGTTTTTGAAAGTAAGTTGTTTGATCGCCCTTTGGAGTTTAAATTTTCGACGGATCCACATGTTGCATGTTTCGACGCTGATAAATTGACTTTCCCTCTGAAACTGCGTAAATGGAAGGAAGGAGATATGTTTCATCCCATTGGCATGAAAGGACGAAAAAAAGTATCCGATTATTTTATCGATAATAAATTCTCTTTAACCGATAAGGAAAATGCCTGGCTTTTGGTTTCTGGTGAGGAAATTGTTTGGCTAGTCGGTCACCGTATGGATGATCGTTATAAAATCACAAAAGACACTCTTTCTATTTATCAGGTGAGTGTTGGCTGAATGAGTAATGATTGTGTTTAACAAAGAGGGTCTTTATTACTTTGAACCCTCTTTGTTATTGTAATAAAATTTATTCTGGGAACTCCGTACCACATATAAACGTGGACATAATACATGTGTACCCTTCAGGACAAAGACCATCTTTTTGACAGGGTATTGAACGGCCAATTCCGCCTTTAACAGCTTTCTGTTCTTTTTTACTAAGCGTTTTAACTCCAGTTAGTTTTTGTAATTTTTTCATGATAATAGATTGTTTAAGTTATTTATTTAGCGACAGATCCAGCACACACCATTAAATACAACATCACACCAAACATCGGGATTATTACTAATAACTCCACCAGCTTCACCACATGGATGCAATTGTTTTATTCCACCTTTAACAGCTTGTTGTTCTTTTTTACTAAGCGTTTTAACACCAGTTAATTCTTGTAATTTTTTCATGATAATTTATTTTTAGTAATATAATTTCTCGAACATTTTAAAACTGTCGAGACTTCAGTTAGAATATTTAGTGTATTTGTGTTTAATGATATTCTTCTCCTTTTGGCATGCAAGTGTCACCAGCACATTCCCATCCTTCTCCACAGCTCTCATCATGTATGCAAGCTATTTGGTCTAATGGCGAGTATCCTCCTTTAACTGCTTTTTGTTCTTTTTTACTAAGTATTTTAACTCCAATTAATTCTTGTAATTTTTTCATAATAATTTATTTTTAATAGTATAATATCTCGAACATTTTAAAACTGTTGAGACTTCAGTTTAAGTGTTGATAGAATAAGTTTATTAGACTGTGGCGAATTCTTCTTCTATTGTTTCTTCAATTTCTATTAAATCGTCAATGAAATATTGTGCATCTTCAAAATCATATTCTTTAGGGTATGATTTACCATTAAATAGCACCTCTGGTGTAAAAAGGATGTTGTTTTGAGTACACCAGTCAACTTCTTTGTTGAGTATTTTCGAATAGTCTTTGTTTTTTGCATTGCCCCATTTTTCTAACCATTTTAGATATGATGCGTCAGAATAAACTTCATTCATGGCTGTGAGGCACTCTTGTTCACCTTTGGTATGGTAGATTTCTAATAGTTTTGATGCAATTTTATGAGCAGGATTATTGGTGTCTTTAGATAGATTAAAGCGAACTGTAACTTTAATATTCAAATCTCTTTTTAAAACTGGATGAATTAGTTTATGTGCATTTTTACAGAAACTACATAGAGGATTTGTGATAAGTGTTATTTCTAAGCCAGGATCTTTAGATCCAAAAACGATTTCGTCACAGTTGGGTATATGGGTGTCAATAGATTTCTTTTGAGATAAAAGGCTGTTGAAGATTTCAAAATTTCTTTTGAATTTGTGGTGTTGTATT
The DNA here is from genome assembly GCF_004217115.1 of Ancylomarina subtilis. Classification (NCBI taxonomy): domain Bacteria; kingdom Pseudomonadati; phylum Bacteroidota; class Bacteroidia; order Marinilabiliales; family Marinifilaceae; genus Ancylomarina; species Ancylomarina subtilis. The sequence goes on from NZ_SHKN01000002.1 coordinate 472,945, forward strand.
TTCAAATTCAATAGTTCAGATTGGCTTTTAAGCTTTGTGGAAATAAACATCCAAAATGTGATGGATACGTATAGGCTTATTAATGCTAGTGATAGCGAAGAGATATTTAATAAAATATGTGAGTTGTTTGATATTTCAAGTAAAGCTACGCCTGATTGAATCCATAAAACAAGTACTACACTTAGACACAATAAACACCATTTTTTTACGACTACTGACTGATAATATATGGAGTATAATGTAAATGGTAACGCAGCTACGCTTATAAGATAGGTGTTTGTAAACTGTTGATGGCTTAAGATTGTTAAGATTGAGAATATTGTTAATCCTAGAAAATATATTATCCCAATGTCTCCAAGTTTAATTTTACCAAAAAATTGTGCTCCTTTTGAGTTTAATACATCATTACAGTTTATTTTTTCACTGCCTCCTGTGCAAAATTTATCTAATAGTTTTGACTGTGTTCCATTCTCATGTATGGTTATCAAAGCGCATATTAATATGCCAATTACCGAGAGTATAAAGTGCAATGATTGAGGAGGTTCAGGTCTGAGGTAAATAAATATGCTTATTATTACAAAGGGACTTAGGTATAATAAAGCTTGGGATATATTTAAGTTTGCTGTTCTATTTTCAAGTTCCAATTCATCATCTTCTATTCCCATTACAATTCCTGTCCAAATATTTTGGAATTGCTCTAATTTGATTCTCTCTGTTTTATTTTTATTTCGAGTGATTTTGAAATCCTGATCGAATTTATCCACTAAAACAAAATTCTCACCATGCTCATCATTAATATGAGCTATAAAATGATCAGGTAGATAGTTGATGTTTTCTTTAGTTTTGGGAATTTCAACTGCTAGATTTGGGATGTTGAAATGATTTAATACACCCGTGATTGAATGTAAGCTTGGATAGGATGGATGCCCCAATAGTTGTAGTTTCAGTTCATCATTATTAATTTTTATTCTATTTCTGTTTAATAATTCCTTTAATAAGTAGAGTAAGCTTTCGTCCATTTGTAATAAATATTTCAAATAAATAAATTGTTAATTTTATTGTAGTACTGATAGATACTATAGTTTATGGATATATCTTTATTATGTATGTATTTGTGTGTGGTTCTAATTTACTAAAATATTTATTTTAAAAACAATTATTTCTATATAAATTATTGTGTTTGAGGGTATGATATGTTGTTGTTGAATATTTGTAAGATTGTATTGTTTGTTTTATTGTTGTAATTGTTATTTCTATAATTGTGTTTTGTTAATTGAGAAGGTTCGGGGAAATATGTTTAATAATGTTGTCGATTTGTAGATAAGTAATGTTGAATTATTTCTATTGATTTGTGTAAATTAGGCTTGCAATTTTATTGCTAACCTAAAACACAAACAATGAACAAAAGAATTTACTTCAGTTTTTTACTCCTAATGCTTTTAGGGCTTGGGGTGAAAGCACAAACTTTGGATCCCGTCCGGGAAGAGTTGAAAGATCTTAAAAATTACAATGCAAATTTGGAACATCGAATGGATCGTCTGCAAAAAATGGTGGACGATTTGATTTGGTTCGAGAGAGTTGGCGATGTGGCTCATATTGATAAGCTTTACATTTACGGGCCTCCAAAATGGAAAGAAAAGAATCCAACAGCCAAAGGAGCGGGGAATCCTGTGAAATTCTGGACGTATACCTTTATTCCTAAAAATATCAATCCTGATAAGAAATACCCTTTAATTGTGTTGCCACACGGTGGTGTACATGGCGATTTCACTACATATTATACGCATATTATTCGTGAGTTAATTGCTCAGGAATATATTGTTGTTGCGGCAGAATATCGCGGTAGCACAGGTTATGGAAAAGGGCACTACGAGAAGATTGATTATGGTGGATTAGAAGTTGAGGATGTATACGCGAGCCGAAATTACATGATTGAAAATTACGATTTTGTTGATAAGGATAGAGTGGGGATAATGGGATGGAGTCATGGTGGTATGATTACGCTTTTTAATTTATTCGATCATCCCAATGATTATAAGGTGGGTTTTGCTGGTGTTCCTGTAAGCGATTTAGTTGCTCGTATGGGATATATGACTCAGGACTATCGCGATTTGTACTCGGCCGACTATCATATTGGTAAAACGGCTAACGATAATTTGGCTGAGTATCGCCGACGTTCACCAGCCTGGAATACGCACAAGTTTCAGAATACACCACTGCTGATTCATACCAATACCATTGACGATGATGTGAATGTTTTAGAGGTTGAGCATCTGATAAAATCTTTAAAAGCGGATGGGAAAACGTTTGAATACGAGATTTTTCAAGGGGTGCCTGGCGGGCATTCATTTGATCGGATGGATACTAAAAAGGCAAAAGAGATACGAGTGAAAATCTATAAGTTTATTGGAAAAGAATTGAAGCCTAATAAACCCATTACAAATTTAAAGCAATTGCAAAAGGCTGGTTATCGATTTTAATGGTCGGTTTCTGGAAATAAAAAAGAGGCTATTCCAAAGGGAATAGCCTCTTTTTGTATTTTGAGATTGCTTATAAGTTCGCTTTTAGGAATTTATTGAATCTATTATAAAGATGTAAACGTGTTTTGCCTCCGTAAATACTGTGATTACGGTTGGTGTAAATTTGCATTTCGAATTGTTTGTTGGCTTGAACCAAGCGTTCTGAAAATTCGTATGTGTTTTGGATATGAACGTTATCATCGGCAGTACCGTGGCACAACAATAAGTTACCTTTCAATTTATCAGCATGATTGATAGGTGAATTGTCATCATATCCTGATGGGTTTTCAGCAGGTGTTCTCATGAAACGTTCTGTGTAAACACTATCGTAATAGCGCCAGTTGGTCACCGGAGCAATTGCAATGGCCGCAGCAAACACATCGCTTGCTTTTTCGATACATAGTGATGACATGAAACCTCCAAAGCTCCATCCCCAAATCGCAATTCGATTTTCGTCGATATAATCTTTTTTAGCCAAGGCTTTTGCAGCTGAAATCTGATCGTCAGACTCCAGACGCCCCAATTGCATGTATGTGCACTTACGGAACAATTCGCCTCTGGCTCCTGTTCCTCTTGGGTCAACACATACCACGATATAACCTTCTTGTGCTAAGTAGTTGTACCAATCAATTCCCCATTTGTTTAAAACTTGCTGAGAATTTGGCCCACTATACTGAGTCATAACAAGAGGGTATTTTTTTGAAGGATCAAAATCGTGAGGTTTGATGATCCAGGCATTTAATTGAGTGAGCTCATCAGCTGCAGGGAGTTGAATGAATTCCTTTGTGCCCGGTTGATATGCTTTAAGGGTCTCAACCAATTCTTTATTGTCCTCAAGTGTACGGATTAGTTTTGCCTTCGCATTGTAAAGACTAACGGTTTTAGGCTGAGTGGTGCTTGAGAAGTCGTTAATAAAATACTTAAAACCTTTTGAGAAAGAGGCATTGTTAGTCCCTTTAGCAGGTGTTAAGTTTTTCTTAGACGTTCCATTCAATTTAATTGAATAGACATTTCTGTCCATTGGTGAAACCTCTGCTGATTGGTAATAACATACTTTTTTCTTTTGATCATACCCTAAGAATTCAGTGATATCCCAATCGCCTTTTGTGATTTGCTGTACTTGTTCACCCTTCATATCGAATAGATACAAATGAAGGTACGCATCTTTTTCGCTGGATAAAATGAAATGCTGATTATCATCCAGAAAAGTCAGATCGTCTAACGTATTGCTGTCGATATAATACTTGTTGCTTTCAGTATATAAAACAGATGTTTTACCTGTTTTTGAGTTTGCCAATAAAATATCCAGTTTGTTTTGATGGCGATTCAGACGACAAATGCTAAGCATTTTAGCATCGGCAGTCCATTTGATGCGTGGAATGTATTGGTCGGTTTCAGTTCCCACGTCCATTTTTTTTGTCAATCTATCGTTCACATCGTAAACGTATACCTGAACAATTGAATTTTTTTCACCTGCTTTAGGATATTTGTACGTGTAGTTTTCCGGATAAAGTGCATTCTCCTTAACCTGAGGATACATCCCTTCAAACTTGTTCATATTGAACATTGGAACTTCACTCTCATCGAATTTCATATAAGCTAAGGCCTTGCTGTCTGGAGACCATTCAAAGGCTTTGTTGAATTCAAATTCCTCTTCATAAACCCAGTCTGGTGTTCCGTTTTGGATTTTGTTGAACTCACCATCTTTAGTCACCTTACTTTCTGAACCGAAAGCAATATTGTGAATAAAAAGGTTGTTGTCTCGAACAAAAGCAATACGTTTTCCGTCAGGAGAGAAAGTTGCTAAACGTTGTTTCCCATTTTTAGAAAGGGGTTTTAATTCTTTGTTCTTAAAGCTGAAAATAAAATAGTTTGCGGTGAATGAACGTCTGTAAATACGCTCACGATCAGTCATTAATAAAATACGACTTTCATCTGCATTAAAATCGTAATCGAAAATACTGGTCAATTCTTCCGATTTTAATTCATTTAGATCTAAAAGTGTAGCTACAGCTTCACCCGTTGCGTAAGCGTATTTTACAATTTTGGTTCCATTCCCTTCGAGAGTGGTATAGTGTATACCATCGTTCATGGAACGTAAACCGTAAACGGATTTCTGCCCGAACGTGTGATTGAGCATGAGATCCTCCATCGTGATTTTTTTCACATCCTGCTGAGCAAAAAGTGAAATCGAAAGGCAAAGGAATAAGCCTAAGGCAAGCAGTTGCTTGAAATTTTTCATACTTTATGAATTGATTTTTGTTTTAGATTGTCTTAAAGTTGTTTGTTATTGTGGAAATGCATGGTCTTCATTTCCATTATTGCCCCAAAGGTTTCATTTTTTTGAAAAATAGAAAAGGATTTATGTCATTAAAGTACAGTTTTTATCTGCTAAAGAATTGAAGAGCATAAATGAGACTTTTTTATCCAGAATGTTATATCTTTGTGGATTGAATTTTAGGATGGCTTGTTTTCGTCGAAAATGAGCCTGTTTATTCTTAATGAATAAGTGTGAAATTCAAGTTTCTATTCGAGTATATCATGCCGGTTTGTAGCGGTGTGAATAAAAATTAAAAACAATAGGATGATTAAAATTACATTTCCAGATGGAACAGTAAAAGAATTTGAAGCTGGTATCTCAGGGATTGAGATCGCAAAAAGCATTTCAAGTCGATTGGCAAAAGAAGTTTTGTCTATTACAGTGAACGAACAGTTGTATGATCTGACACGCTCGATTAATGAAGATGCAAGTATCAAGCTTCATACGTGGAATGATGAAGAAGGTAAGCATGCTTTTTGGCATTCATCTGCTCACCTTTTGGCTGAGGCACTTCAAGAGTTATACCCAGGTGTTAAGTTTGGTATTGGCCCTGCTGTTGATATGGGTTTCTACTACGATGTTGATTTGGGTGACGATCGTATGTTGACTGATAAAGATATGCCTCAAATCGAGCAGAAAATGTTGGAGCTGGCACGAAATAAAAATCAGTACAAACGTAAGGACGTAAGTAAAGCTGAAGCTCTTGAGTTTTTCAACTCAAAAGATGAAGGCTACAAAGTTGAGTTGATTAACGACCTGGATGATGGAACAATCAGCTTTTACGAGCAAGGTAATTTTACCGATCTTTGTCGTGGACCACACTTGCCAGATACCTCATATATAAAAGCAATTAAAATTAATTCTATTGCCGGAGCATACTGGAGAGGCGATGAAACCAGAAAGCAGTTGACTCGTGTGTATGGAATTACTTTTCCAAAGAAGAAATATTTGGATGAGTATGTTGTTATGATGGAAGAGGCTAAGAAACGCGATCACCGTAAGTTGGGTAAAGAGATGGAGCTTTTTACCTTTTCTCAGAACGTTGGTCAGGGAATGCCACTTTGGTTGCCTAAAGGTGCTCAGTTGAGAGAAAGTCTGGAGACATTTTTGAAGCGTGTTCAGAAGCAATTCGGCTATGAGCAGATCATTACACCTCATATTGGTAATATCAATCTCTATAAAACTTCAGGTCACTACGATAAATATGGTGAAGATTCATTTCAATCGATTCAAACTCCACAAGAGGGTGAAGAATATCTATTGAAACCAATGAACTGTCCTCACCATTGTGAAGTTTACAAGTTTAAGCCACGTTCATACAAGGATCTTCCAGTTCGTTTTGCTGAGTTTGGTACTGTTTATCGTTACGAGCAAAGTGGCGAACTACACGGATTGACTCGTGTAAGAAGCTTTACTCAGGATGATGCTCACCTATTCTGTACACCGGATCAGTTGAAAGATGAGTTTAAAAAAGTGATCGATATTATCTTTATTATCTTTAAAGCACTTAACTTTACAGAATATACGGCTCAGGTTTCTTTACGCGATAAGGAGAAGAGTTCAAAATATATTGGTAGTGACGAGAACTGGGATAAAGCTGAAAGAGCAATTATCGAAGCGGCAGAAGAAAAAGGATTGAATACCGTAGTGGAATATGGAGAGGCAGCTTTCTATGGTCCAAAACTGGATTTCATGATTAAGGATGCTATTGGACGTAAGTGGCAATTGGGAACCATTCAGGTTGACTATAACTTGCCTGAACGTTTTGATTTGGAATATGTAGGTAGCGATAATCAAAAACATCGTCCTATCATGATTCACCGTGCACCATTCGGATCGATGGAGCGATTTGTTGCTGTTTTGATTGAGCATACCGGAGGTAAGTTCCCTCTGTGGTTAACTCCTGAACAAACGGTGATTATGCCTATCAGCGAAAAATATAATGATTATGCGAAAAAAGTTTTAAATTCGTTAAATAATTCCGATATTCGCGCCGTGTTAGACGATCGAAATGAGAAGATTGGTCGTAAAATACGTGATAATGAATTGAAAAAGATCCCTTATCTTCTTATTGTTGGTGAAAAAGAAGCTCAAGAAAATACAGTTTCTGTTCGTCGACAAGGTGAAGGTGATATGGGAACAATGCAAATCAGCGAATTTGCTGAATTAATTAAGAAAGAGGTAGAAGGCCAAATGTCTTCTATCGAGAATTATTAACTAACTAAAGGAGGGACTAGCCATAGCTGGATTTCAACACAGAAACAGAAGAGGTTCTTTTAAGCCTCGTGAGGCTCAACATAAAATTAATCAGTTGATTAGAGCCCGTAGTGTTCGTATCGTTGGTGACGACGTAGAACCAGGTGTATATTCTATTACCGAAGCACTGAAAATTGCTCAGGATAAAGAATTGGATTTGGTGGAAATTTCACCTAACGCCGATCCACCGGTTTGTAAAATCATCGATTATAATAAGTTTCTTTATCAACAGAAAAAGAAACAAAAAGAGATCAAAGCAAAAGCGGTTAAAGTTGTTGTCAAGGAGATTCGTTTCGGTCCAAATACTGACGAACATGATTATAATTTTAAGCTGAAGCATGCTGAGAAATTTCTTGGTGAAGGCGCTAAGGTGAAAGCTTTTGTATTCTTCAAGGGACGATCTATTCTTTTTAAAGATAAAGGAGAGATTTTATTGTTGAAATTTGCCCAGGATCTAGAAGAGTTGGGTAAAGTTGAACAATTGCCAAGACTTGAAGGTAAGCGTATGACGATGTTCATCGCACCCAAAAAGAAAAAGTAATTTAGTATATAATCAATAAGTTTGTACAATGCCTAAGATGAAAACAAACTGCAGCGCAAAGAAAAGATTTACTTTGACTGCATCTGGAAAGATCAAAAGAAAGCACGCTTTTAAAAGTCATATCTTGACTAAGAAAAGCACTAAGAGAAAGAGAAATCTTACTTATTTTGGTGATGTTCACAAGTCTGACCAGAAGAATGTTAAGTTAATGCTTAACATGTTGTAAAAAATCATTTTTGATTTTTTCAGTTTATTAACCGAGTGATTTAGCACAAAAGGGTCCCTGTTGGGAACGCTAACATTCTAAAATTTAAAATTATGCCAAGATCAGTTAATTCTGTAGCATCTAGAGCTAGAAGAAAAAGAATTCTTAAGGAAACCAAAGGTAACTTTGGTGCAAGAGCTAATGTTTGGACAGTAGCTAAGAATACCTGGGAAAAAGGTTTGCAGTATGCTTACCGTGATAGAAAAAAGAAAAAAGGAAATTTCCGTTCATTGTGGATTCAGCGTATTAACGCTGCTGCTAGACTTGAAGGTCTTTCATATTCACAATTAATCGGATTAATGCATAAAGCTAATATCGAAATCAACCGTAAGGTTTTGGCCGATTTAGCAATGAATCACCCAGAGGCTTTTAAAGCTGTAGTGGGAAAGGCTCAAGCAGCTAAATAGCATTATAGATTATTTTACTTTGAAAGGACTTGCTCATGAGCAGGTCCTTTTTTTTATGCCTTTATCTGAGATTTATGGCTTGAATTTTCTCTTGAGAAAGCTAAAGATCTGATTTTTGATTTCTTGTTTTTTCATCTTAAGAAAAGCATACACGGCTTTGGAAAGAAGTTTATCCTTGATGAGGAATTTTCTTAATAAATATGCTGATCCGGCATAGGGCAGGACAGATATTAAAATGTCGTAGGTTTTAACCTTGCCTTTTAGGCTGATTGAGATGTAAAAGAATTTTGCAGTCATATTGCCCAGAAGGAATAGGATAGGAGGTGTAAGGACCTTATAATCGATAATTCCATAAAAAATTGCATAGATAATAATGCCTGGGAAAAGAATAGAGTCAATTAAACCAGCAATAAAAGCCCAGCCTGCCAAAACACTACTAACATAAAGAATACCTGATAGATTATCATTCACAATGATCTTTGTGAGATAGGTCTTTTCATTAGATGAGAAATTGGTATTCTGACTGACGTATGTGCAAAAATTACTGCGTGCACAGTCACATTTTTCCTGATACGATAGATTTGATTTCATTTGTCTTTATTCCAATTGAGTTAGAACTAAGATAGTTAAACTTTATAGAGCTTTTTACCTGTGACAACTCAAATCCGTGAGCATGTAATGCATTATACCATTGGTCTCTTTTTTATCATCCCGCCTTTGGCATCTTTAATACTATGCATTACTGTAAAGGCTTCGCTATCTATTTTATCAATTTCTGTTTGAAGTTTTGTCAATTCCAATCTCGTAATTAAGGTGTAAACAATTTCAGTATCTTTTAATTTTTGTCCAGGTTTAGCAAATCCGCTTTTGCCATAATATAGAGTGCAGCCTCGTCCTAGTTTTTCGACTATAGCCAACCTGATTTCTTCACTTTTGTCTGAAATAATTGTAACACCAACATATTCTTCAATTCCGGATACAACAAAATCTATGGTTTTTGAAGCTGCCAAGTAGGTTAGCATTGCGTACATGGCAATTTCAATATTAAAGACATAAGCAGCCACTAAGAAAATGAAAACATTAAATATCAAAATCACATCTCCAATGGTTAATGAGGTTTTCTTGCTAACAAATATGGCAAGGACTTCCGTTCCGTCAATTACGGAGCCTCCACGAATTGCTAAACCAATTCCGAGACCTAAGAAAAAACCACCAAAAACAGCAATCAGTAATTTGTCATCGGTTATTGTTGGGACAGGAATAAAGTGAACTGATATGGCAAGTAATAAAATTGCAATAATGCTTCTGATAGCAAATTGTTTGTTGATGGTTGAGAATGCCATCAGTAAAAACGGAATATTAATAGCAACCAGTAAGATTGATAAAGGAAGTTCTGTCAATTCGCTAATAATAAGAGAAATGCCCGTTACGCCCCCATCAATAAATGAATTAGGTAATAGAAAGCCTTTGAGCCCAAAACAGGCTGATAATATCCCAATTACAATGAAGCAACTCTCTCTAAGGAGGTGTGAGAATTCAACTTTTGTTTTAATAAGAATGCTGTCAAAATCCTCTGATGCAGTGGTTTGATGTTTCTTTTTAAGTTGAAGTTTTACTGTTTCCGAAATGATGTATTGAAAAAGTGGATTCATATGTATGAGCTGCTATAATTAGTAAAACATTAATAATTATTTCCTATTGGTCAGATTTCTTTTGTTTGATGCCAAACTTAGGATCAATATCTATTTGTTTCACCATAATGAAACTTGGGATTGTACATAGAATAACCCAGATAAAGAAATGTTGGTAACCAATTAATTCTTGTATCCATCCTGAAATCATTCCTGGTAGCATCATTCCTAAGGCCATAAAACCCGTGCAAAAAGCAAAGTGTGCGGTTTTGTGTTTGCCATCGGAAACATAGATTTGGTAGAGCATAAAGGCTGTGAAACCAAAACCGTAGCCAAATTGTTCGACGGCAACAGAAGCGCTTATCAGCCAGAATGAGTCGGGTAAAACCTGAGAGAGATAGACGTAAACTAAGTTGGGAAGATTTATGGCGATAACCATCCACCATATCCAATATTTCAAACCATTCCGTGAGGCTAAATACCCTCCCAATATGCCACCAATTGTTAGAGCTAAGACACCTATGGTTCCATAAATGATACCAACTTCTGAGGTCGATAGTGCCAGCCCACCAACTTCTTTACTATCCAGAAGAAAGGGGGAAGCCATTTTAACCAATTGTGATTCGCCCAGGCGATAGAAAAGAAGCATTCCGATGATTGTCCCAATATTTTGCTTCCCAAAGAATGAGATGAAGGTTTCTCCAAAGTCTTTAAATACATCGGAAAAACGTATTATATCTCTGTCTTGGTCATCTTGAGGTTTCGGTAAGGCAAATTTGTGATACAAAGCAATAATCAGGAAGCTGATGGCAATAATTGAAAAGGTGAGCGACCAGGCTAGGGGAATGCTTTTGACATTTTGCCCCAATAGCTTGATTTCTTCAAAATAACCAGCAAGTATGATCAAAAGGCCTTGTCCTGTAATCATAGCAATGCGATAAAATGTACTTCTTATTCCTATAAAATAGGCTTGTTTATGCTTGTTTAAGCCATACATATAAAAGCCATCAGCAGCAATATCGTGCGTGGCTGAGCTGAATGCTAAAAGCCAAAAGAATGCCAGCGTAATTCTAAAGAAGTTGGAGCTTGGAATGGTGAAGGCAACACCTGCCAAAGCCGCACCAATTAGTAATTGCATCATTACAATCCACCAGCGTTTACTTTTAATGATATCAATAAATGGACTCCACAAGGGTTTGATGACCCATGGTAAGTATAACCAGGACGTGTATAAAGCAATATCGGTGTTGGATATATCCAAACGCTTGTACATGATAACAGCTACGGTCATTACAACCACGTAAGGTAGCCCTTCTGCAAAATAAAGTGAAGGAATCCATGCCCAGGGCGATCTTGTTTGTTTATTCATATTCGATACAATTGCTTAAATATTTGTTCAATACCTTTTTTCTAATTCGGCGCCTTTGAAATAATGTTGTAGAATTTCCTGGTGAGAATAGCCATTGGCTCCCATTACAGCAGCACCAATCTGACATAGGCCAACACCATGTCCCCAACCCGCACCTTTCAATACAAAACTGTTAGAGTTGTTTTCTTTCTCGACGATGAAATTCGAGCTGTATAAATGTGATTCAGAAAGGATTTTGCGAATTTCAAGTTCTTTCCCGATGATGAAACTTGCTTTCTCTCCAATTATCTTAAGTCTAATGATTCGTCCGGATAAACCTCTTTCAATTGGGATTAAGTCTGTTATTTTACCGAAATCTCTTCCAGTTTCTCTATTGATTAGCTCAGATAATTCGTCTTGTGTATACTTAACTTCCCATCGAAAAAAATCAGGTGTTTCCATATCGTAGTCATTCAAAACCTGAGAGAGGATGGCTTTATCACTCGTGTTGCAGAAAACATCAGGTGGGTTCAGTATCCAACTTTTAGCATTCGACTCAATTTTGAGGTCAAGCTTTAAGCTTGATTCTTTTCCATCGGTAATGGCCTGCAGGTATTTGTGAGATTGGGGTTCCCAAACATTTTCAAAGGTTTCTGAAACACCACCACAACACTTCGAAAATCGGGCATCGCAGATTATACCATCGCTGGTAAGCACCATTCCCTTTGTTGCCTCAATGGCTCTTAAAACAGCATCGTTTGATTGGCGTGTGATACCTTGGTAGCGTTGGCAATGATCATCAGCACAAACATCGAAATTATTATGATCTTCTCTGTCGTACCATTTGATTAGCTCTTCTGAGCTTTCGGTCACGGATTGGTAGATTTGCTTTGAAGATTGAAGGGCTTCGCTTTTTAGAACTTGTGCCATCAACCATGAGCGAGAAATGATAGCATGTGCTTTTAAAAGTTCCATGCTGCTGCTTGCCTTCATCTCAGAAGAGATCACACTTGCCAGATAATCCTCCAATTTGAGGACATTAATGGCAGTTAGTTTTTCATTTTCAATTAAGACATGCAGACTCCCTTTGAAGACTTGGTTCTCTTTTCGTTCCCAGTGGAATTTGATGCCTATGGTCACATCAAACAATTCGAAAGAACAGTTTTCGTAATTTTCAGGTTTAAAGATAAACTCTTCTGTCTTAAGCCTTAATCCATCAAATTCAATAGTGCCATTTATGTATTTAATAGTTTGTTTGTCCGTATAGGTTTTTCCATTTTGTTGAAGGGTGTAAATTCCATTCAGTTGAAATGAAATTTCTTCTTCGTATATTATACCGACACGTATCGTAGGTTCTTGCATATTGATTCTTTTGAATTAAATCATAACCAGTTTTGTGAAATCGTGACAAAGCTTGTCGAAAACCAAGTCATCTAAACTAACCTGTTTGTAAATACTGATGATATCCTCTTTGGTGATTTTATCGAAATCTTCTTTTCGAGGCGTAATAATAACACCACCCATGTCTACCGCACCCGGGCTAATTACTAATTGGTTTTTCCCTTCTGCAAAAAACTGAGATGGGCGGTGCTGTTTACGAGGGAAAATGTGCAGGCGATATTTTTTGTTTTTGAATACACAAATGGCATTCAGCATAGGCTCTGTTTCGTTCGGTTGTAGTTTTTCGAGAAAACGATAAAATATTTTACTGGCGTTCACAATATCCTGAGCTCTGTCTGCTTCAATGCTAATCATTTTTCTGAGGTAATGATTGAAGCGATAAACCTCAAATCTGCCATTCCAGGTCACCAATTTCCCATAATTTTTCTTTCTCTCAAAATATTCTGTATCAATAGGCATAAAATCACTTTCACCTGCTTGAAAGTGCATGTGATCAGGTGCTGAGGCACCGGACTTGGGCCCATTGTAAAATACGGAATAGCCTTCTAGTGTTTCAGAGAGGCAAACCATTTCACTAATATGATTTACGAAATTTTGATCGATATGATCATTTTTTGATATTGTGAAATGCTCTTTGAGGATAGGAAAGGGGTTGACTAAAAGACTGTAGTTATTTTCTAAATCAATTTTACCTTGCTCTAAAGGCCTGTTTGCTTCACACAAAAAACAGGCTCTTTTCTGAATGTTTTCTTTGTCTACTTTAGCAGCAGTTGATTTTATGCGTTCGGGGTTGAATTGAACTTTTATTTTGAATCCTTCGAATTGGAATTCTTTTTCTTCTACTTTATCTAAGCCTTTATAGTTGGTTTTAGCCAAGGGCCAGTTTTCCTTTTGTTCGTTTAAAAACGCTTGTAGGTTTTCTTTACTGATATTTTGCATTAGTTCTCTTTTAAGTAAAAGTGGTTCTCATTAAGAGAAAATAATTAATTAAATATTTACTGTTTTTGAATGACTCTTGACACCATAATGCCTGATTGTAAACGGTTTCTCTGAATCAATTCAGCCAATGGGATGTCTGAGATGACGACCTTTTTTGCTTTGCTGGATGCGTGCATCAAATGCAGACGATTGTTTATATGGATGGCAATTCCAGTATGCGATACATCCAGCCCTTTAATTTTTGTGGTTATGGCAATCAAATCGCCATCTTTTATTTGATTTTCAATTTCTTGAACTTTGTCTTCAGGAATATAAAAATGTTTTCGACTATTAATTTCTTTTTCAGATTGTAGGATGTGGTCGACTAAGGATGAGTCTCTAACAAGTGCCGGGTATGAATTTATATGTGAACTCATAAAGTTGATCGTTTTTTGATATGCCTCCCCACCAATCGTTTGGGTTATATCAACAAGTAATCCTTTTCTTTCGTTATCGAACATCCAATCGGTAAAATAGTGTAGACGCGAACCGTAGTCTTTTAATTTACCATCGCGATAGCGAATAAATTCCAGCTCTTTAGCGAAGTCGTTTATACTGGTTTTAGATTGATTCGCGATTTTTGATAGGGCCAGAGTATTTTCGATAAAGGTTGTGCAATCAAGCTGATGCAAATTGATGACTAGTCTTTCAACGTCATTATTATCAAGAGTTCCCCCCACATAGGGCGTTTGTAAAAACAGTTTTCCAGTTGTAACAATCAGTCTTCCATTTGAAAGAGAATCAAATGATGAATCTGTTATGAATTGCTTCAAGGATTTGAAAATATTCATATCCAGAGAGTCCACTTTTAAAGATTCTTGATGAGAATTTGTTAGTGCTTTACTCCTGGTTTTTGCCTGGCAGGAAGCCAGACCAATAGTCAATACAAATAAAAGGTGGATGGCTTTGAATTTCATATCACGATCTGTTTAGATTTCGTCTCGCTTTTAACTCAATCGTTCTGATTCGATCTTTATAAGTATTATGAGCATTCATTTTTTCAATACTTAGCGATGCATCGGAATTTTCATCCCAGCGGCGGCATAGATAGAGCGACTTGTAAATACGACCAATTTGATACTTGCGTGAAATGGCCAAGCCCAGAGCATAATCCTCACCATAGTTGACGTTTGGAAGTGGCGTTTCCCGAAGAATAGGGGTGTAGAAAGCACGAGGCGCACCCAGTCCATTTATTCGGAGCGCATTGTTGCGCCCGTTCTCAGGTGTCCATTCTTTATGGTCGATTAATCCCGGAGGAATTTCTTCCAACTTAAAATTGACCATCTGATAGCTACCTACGACCATGGCACACTTTTCCTTATGAAAACTTTCGATAATTTGTTGAATAGTTGTTTCATCAGCATATAAATCATCACTATCCAACTGAATGGCAAAACGACCACAGCTTTCATGATGAACAGCTTCGTTCCAACAGCCGCCTATACCTAAATCAGTTCGTTCCGGGATAAGGTGAATAATTCTCTTGTCTTGATTGGCATACTTTTGAATTAATTCTGTGGTTCCGTCTGTCGAGTGATTATCAACGATGATCAGGTTAAATTCAAACTCACTTTTTTGTGAAAGAACCGATTTAATGGCATCTTCAAGTGTTTTGACACGATTGAGAACGGGGATGATAACAGAAGCTTCTTGTTTGAAATATTCAGATTTGAAATCAACATCAGTAAACTTAGGCTCAAGATAGCCACCAGATTGTTTTAAATATTCAGTGCAGACAGTTTCCATTTCAATTTGGACGTCACGATTTTTAGGATCGACATAATCGAATATTTTTTCGCCGGATTTCCTCGTGTCTAATTCCTCTTCGGTATATAGATATTCAGGAATACGAATCAATTCAGATTGCTCAGAAAGAGCCAGGCGAAGCGAGTATAAAGCCGCGTACTGATTGGTGATGTCGATAGAAATCATCGCTTTTTTTAAAGCTTTGCTGTCGATAAAAAGAAGTGAACCAAAGTCAAAGTCATCTCTTAAACTTCCTTCCTGATAGTCAATTACAGGATGGTTTTCAACTTGACCATTTTTAATGACTTTAGAATCTGAATAAGTCAAACTTGCTTGTGTATCTGTAGCAACCTGAACGAAACGATTTAGTGCGAATTGGCCCAGTTTTAAAGCACTTGTTTTTGTATAAATTAATGAAAAGTTACCTGTCGATTTTGCTGCAATCTTATGGATTGTCTCACCTGAAAATAGCGACTTTGTTGACAAACATGTTACCCCTTCCATTTCGAAACTGGCATCTCCAACGACGAAGATTTCTGAAACGAGTTTCGAGCTTTTTAATTCTTTTATCGTGTTTCGTGTTTCATTCTGTTCACCAACAGGTAGAAAGCATGTAATGGTTTGATTCATTCTAATAGTTGTATTTAATCTTTTCGATCGGTTCTTTTTGCCATTGGATCAATGGCCATAATGTGTTTAGATGTCATTTTCTAACGTTTCAGCCTGAAATATATTGCCATTTCCCGACCTATGAATATAAGACTTATGAATTAAAATAGGGACTCTATGAGTGTAATTATTTTAAAGGCTAAATGTTTCATTTGTGGTGTAATATAATAGGATTATCGAAAAAAAATGAGGCTTAAGTTTTATTAAGCTTTCAAAATGCATCATTCTTACTTGGATTTGCTATTTTTGGGATTCAAATTATGGATAAGTAGCCGGTTCATATTTATCCAACCCTGTGTTTGTAGATGAAATTAAGTTCAAATTTATGAGCCTGAATAGGCCTGAAAAATATATAAAGATGAAGATTGCGCTGATTGGTTATGGTAGAATGGGAAAGGAAATTGAAGGCATTGCCCGCGATCGTGGACATGATATTGCTTTAATTATCGATCAGAATAACCAAGCTGACCTGACCGTTGATAATTTGAAAAACGTTGATGTTGTGATTGAGTTTACTAATCCTGATTCAGCTTTTCGAAATTATATGATCTGTTTTGAAGCGGGGGTTCCGGTCGTATCGGGAACTACAGGTTGGTTGGATCAGTTGGGAGAAGTGAAATCTTATTGTGAAAACGGGAAAGCATTCTTTTATGCTTCAAACTTTAGTTTAGGGGTTAATTTGTTTTTCGAATTGAATAAGAAATTGGCACTACTGATGTCTGGTTTTGATCAGTATAATGTGGACATGGAAGAGATTCATCATATCCATAAATTAGACTCACCCAGTGGAACGGCTTTGACTTTAGCTGAAGGGGTTCTTGAGAATCATCCTGTTAAAAATTCATGGGTTGAAGGTTTAAGTACGAAGGATTCTGAAATGAGTATTGTTGCTAAGCGTCATGGAGCGGTTCCGGGAACTCATAGCATTACCTGGCATTCAGAAGTTGACGAAATTCAAATTCAACATCAGGCTTATAGCCGAAAAGGCTTTGCTTTGGGTGCTGTTTTAGCGGCAGAGTTTATGCCTGGAAAATCCGGATTTCTTGGAATGAAAGATCTTTTGAAACTGTAAGTGATAATTTGTGTAGATTCGCACAAAACAATCTGAAATTAGATTTCTAAATAAAATAATTACCCTATGAAGGAATTTTTAAAGAATAAATGGTTTAAGTATGCACTCGCTACCTTTACTTATCTGTTGATGATGATATGGATTGGTAATTTCTGGCTGGTGTTGGGTTTACCTATTATTTTTGACGTTTATATTAGTAAAAAAGTGCATTGGGCATTTTGGAAAAAACGTGGCGTTAAAAAGCAAGGTTTTATTGTTGAATGGGTTGATGCTTTAATATTTGCAGTTGTAGCAGCAACGCTTATTCGTATGTTTTTTATCGAAGCCTATACAATTCCGACTTCTTCAATGGAGAAATCGATGTTGGTTGGCGATTATCTTTTTGTTAGCAAATTGGCTTACGGTCCTAAAGTGCCTAATACGCCGCTATCATTCCCTTTTGCTCATCATACAATGCCTGGAACTAAGTCTACGAAGTCGTATTCTGAATTGATTCAGTGCCCTTATCACCGTTTAGCTGGATTTGGAAATGTGGAGCGAAACGATGTTGTCGTTTTTAACTTTCCTGCAGGAGATACGATTTGGGTTGGACATGAAAATCCGGATTATCATTCATATATTCGCCGATATGGTCAGGAATTTAAGGCTGATGATATGAGTAAAGGTCGTTTGTTGCAATCCGATCAGGCTTATAAAAACATGGCTCGTAAGTTTATGAAGCAGCGTTACGATATTCGTTCACGTCCTGTAGATAAACGAGAAAATTATATCAAGCGTTGCGTGGGATTGCCGGGTGATACTCTGATTTCGAAAGATGGCCAACTGTTTGTGAATGGAAAAGCACAAGCTACTATCGAGGATATGCAGTACAATTACATTATTAAAACCAATGGCACTTCCATTAATCCAAGAAAATTGGATGAGTTGGGTATTGCTTTGGTTGATAGAGGTAAACGAAATTCTTCTGAATATGAAATGCCCTTAACTTCAGAAAAGGTTGAGGCGCTTAAAAAGTTTAATAATGTAGTCTCTATAACCAGAGTTTTATATCCGGTTGGGATGTACGAAGAGGTTTTTCCATTCAGTAGAGACTATGTTTGGAATCGTGATAATTTTGGGCCTTTGGTAATCCCTAAAAAAGGTGTTACTGTTACTTTAAATAAGAAAACTCTACCCTTGTACGAGAGAGCGATTACAGCTTATGAAGGCAATAAGTTAAATGTAAAAGCTGATGGGATTTATATTAATGGCAAGTTATCGAATTCGTATACCTTCAAGATGGATTATTATTGGATGATGGGTGACAATCGCCATATGTCAGCTGATTCTCGTTATTGGGGATATGTACCCGAAGATCATATTGTAGGGAAAGCGTCTTTCGTTTGGCTTTCGTTAGATAAGGATAAATCTTTCTTGAGTAAGATTAGATGGAACCGTATTCTTAAAGGAATCGAATAAGATTAAAGAATCGAATATAATTAAGGCTGTCTCCAAGGAGATGGCCTTTCTCTTTATAAATTGATTATTTTTGTGCTTTCGAACAAATCAAGAAGAGATGATGAAAAACACAATGCTATTGTCTACGGCATATTTTGCCCCAATCCAATATTACTCGAAACTGGTTCAGTCGCATGAAGTGATGATTGAACAATTTGAAAACTATTCCAAGCAAAGTTATCGAAACAGATGTAATATTTTGGGCGCAAATGGAGAGTTGGCCCTGACCGTTCCGGTTGTTAAGGCAAGCTCAAAAAAAATATTGACTAAGGATGTTCGAATTTCTTACGATACGGATTGGCAGAAATTGCATTGGAAAGGCATTGAATCTGCTTATAATTCATCTCCATTTTATGAATTTTACATCGATGATTTAAGACGTTTTTTCGATAGGAAATGGGATTTTCTTTTGGATCTTAATCTTGAAATCCAGGAAGAGATTAATGGATTGATTGACTTGGATTGTGTGATTAAGAAAACCGACGATTATGTGGAGGATTTAAATGGAATAATCGATTTTCGTGAGGGTATACATCCCAAAGCATCAAAATCCGTTGTTGATCCGAATTTTGTTTCCAATAAGTATTATCAGGTTTTTAGCGACAAATGGGGCTTTGTTGAAAATCTGAGTATTCTCGATCTCCTATTCAATATGGGACCGGATAGTTTAATTCATCTTGAGAAGAGTATAAAAGGATAAAGTTTAAAGTGAAAAATAAATTGAACTCAAAAATAGCTTGAGAGATTATCTTTTTATTTTTCACATCTTCACATCTTCACATCTTCACATCTTCACATCCTCGAGTAATTCTGACATAATCAAATCATGATCAAATGCCAGGCTGGGAAGCTGATCAATTGGCCACCATTTTGCCTGTTTGGCATCATCCATACCAACCACTTGTGGTAATTGATTTAAGTGTAATTCTCCTGTATAAACCACCGATACAGTTCGTCCTCGCGGATCACGATTGACCGATCCATAGGTTTTAAATTGTTTCAATTCACAGTTTTCAAAGCCAGTCTCTTCTTTTAATTCGCGATAGGCTGCCTGATCCAAATCTTCATCCATGTCAACAAAACCACCAGGGAATGCCCATGTGTTAGCAAAGGGATCTTGTGCGCGTTCAATCAAAAGAATGTGTTTCACAGCCTTGTAGTTGCAAAAGATGGCACAATCAACTGTTAGTGCAGGGCGAGGGTATTGATAGCTGTACATTATTTAATTTTCTTTTGTTCTTTTTGATAGTGTTTGCAGTAATCCTTAAGGCCGCATGATTTACATTTGGGTGTACGTGCTATACAGACATATCGCCCATGTAATATTAACCAATGGTGAGCAGTTGCAACATGTTCTTCGGGGATGAATTTCATCAACTGTTTTTCGGTTTCAAGCGGGGTTTTGGCGTTGGTGGTTAAACCCATGCGAGCTGATACTCTAAAAACGTGCGTGTCTACTGCCATGGCGGGTTTGTCGTAAATGACCGAAGCAATCACATTGGCTGTTTTTCTTCCAACACCAGGCAGTTTCTGCAATTCCTTAATATCATCCGGCACTTCTTCTTTAAAATCTTCAACCAACATCTTTGCCATGCCTAACAGATGTTTGGCCTTGTTATTGGGATAGGAGCAAGATCGTATCAGATCGAAAATATCATCCTGAGTGGCATGAGATAGATCAAATGCGGTCGGGTATTTGTCGAAGAGAGCTGGTGTCATCATATTCACTCTCTTGTCGGTGCATTGAGCGGATAAGATTACGGCAACTAATAATTCGTAGGGGTTGCTATAATGAAGTTCAGTTTCAGCTATTGGCATATTTTCCTGAAACCAACTTATGATTTTTTCAAAACGTTCTTTTTTTCGCATTGCTGAATTTTCTTATTGTTTTCACGAAAGTAATGATTTTTAATAAAAGACTTTCTTGTCCCTATAAGAGATGTTGAAATATTATTTTCATTTGAATGAAGGGTGAGTTTCAAATTAATCTGAGAGAATCGTTTTATATGAATTTTGAATTAGTTTGTAAACATATTCCTGTTTAGTTTTTACTTGTTTTTATCTGGAATTAGGCGTGTCAGCTTATTTATTTTTAATCCAAATAATATTAGTGATATATTGACTAATGCTCTTTTATTGCTGATTAATGATATTTTTGTTGATTTAAATACGTTTGTTTATGATTAATATTTTTTTAGTGTTAGATTTTCGATTTTATTTTTTACTTTATTTTGATATATATTTGATATCGAATTACAAAGCATAATCCCCCTTATTTAGAAATGAATATGATGTTTTGTAAACCTCAACTAGCTATACTATTTAGTATTACTAACCAAATTAATTGAAAACATGAAAAAGTTATTTCTAAGATCAACTTTATTGGTCTTTTCTGCAGCAACCCTAATCCTTTCGTTTCCTTCTTGTGATAATACGGAAACTGATATTCAGGATCAAGCTATTCAGGAAGAAAATGTGATGATTAATTCAGGGTATTTAGCTTTACCTGAGGCTGAGTACAATAAAATTCCATTGGCATCAGCCATCAGTAAAACCAAAGCATATCCAACTTCGGTAGCACTTAACTGTCCACCTGTTAGAAATCAGGGGGGTGAAGGTTCTTGTGTGTCCTGGGGTGTTGGTTATGCAGCACGAAGTATTTCCTGGCAAGCTGCCAATGGTGGTGCTTATAGTTTAGATTACAATATTTTTAGCCCAGAGTTTATTTATAATCAAATTAAAGTTGGAAGTTGTGGTAGTGGTTCTTATGTGACTGACGGCTTAAATTTAATTCAAAACGATGGTGTTTGTTTATGGGCAGACATGCCTTATACAGACGTTTCTTGTGATTTATTACCCAATAATACTCAAGTTGCCTTGGCAGCCAATTATAAGATTGCAAATTACACCCGTTTGTCAATAACATTAGATGCTTTTAAAGATCAGTTAGCAGCAGGTAAACCAATTGTTGTTGGTGGCGCGGTTTATAAAACATTCGCATATCTTGGTTATGATGAGATTCAAACTAAGGCGGTAGGCAGAAGCTTAGGCGGACATTGCTATTGTGTTGTTGGTTATGACGATGCTAAGAATGCTTTTAAAGTGATCAACTCATGGGGGACTTCATGGGGAACCGATGGTTTCGGATGGATTTCATATGATATCATGTCAAAAGTTTGGCAAGAAGCTTATGTTGTAACCGAAAAATAAAAATTTAGTTAGTTGAGGTTAAGTTTTAAAAATCCTGTTGCGAATTCGTGACAGGATTTTTATCGTTTGAATAATTCAGATTAGATAATGAGATAGGGTGTCGTTTCTAATTTGTAAGTTTGCAACTTAATCGAAAGCAAAGTCATTCATGATATCATACTTACAAATAGAAAACCTTAGCAAAAGCTATGGTGATCAGATTTTATTTACCGACATCAGTTTTGGTGTGGGACAGGGGCAAAAGATTGCTTTAATTGCAAAAAATGGAACGGGAAAAACCTCTCTTTTGAATATTATTGCTGGAAAGGATGCTCAGGATAGTGGTGATGTGACCTTCCGGAAGGATATTAAATTGGGCTATTTGGAGCAGATTCCAGAGATGGAGGAAAGCAATACGGTCATCAACGAGTTGTTTAATTCAACAGATCCGGTTTTATCAGTTATTCGCGATTATGAGAGAATGATTGAATCAGGCAATGAGGAGGGTATGACTGAGATTCTTGAGAAGATGGATTTGTTTAAGGCCTGGGATTATGAAGTTAAGGTGAAACAGATTTTGTCTAAGCTTAAGATTACCAATTTTGATCAGCCAATATCTCAATTGTCGGGTGGACAAAAGAAACGTGTGGGAATGGCGAAGGTTTTGATTACTGATCCTGATTTTTTGATGCTGGATGAGCCGACCAACCACTTGGATTTGGAGATGATTGAATGGTTGGAAGACTATCTGAAAAAATCGAAGTGCACCCTTTTGATGGTGACTCACGACAGGTATTTTTTAGACCGGGTTTGTAACGAGATTGTTGAGATGGATGCTAACAACATTCATACCTATAAGGGAAATTATTCCTATTATCTTGAGAAAAGGGAAGAGCGAATCCTGAATCAGAATGCTGAAGCCAGCAAAGCTAAAAGTCTTTTGAAAACGGAACAGGAGTGGATGCGACGCATGCCACAGGCTCGAGCGACTAAGGCAAAATCGAGAATTGATGCTTTTTACGAATTGAAAGAGAAGGCAAGCAAGAGTTATCGTGAGGATAAAATGGATATCGATATCAAGTCAGCTCGTTTGGGAACCAAGATTCTTGAATTTGATCACTTGAATAAGAGCTTTGGTGATTTGAAGATTCTTGAAGATTTTTCATATAAATTTCAGAGAGGTGAGAAAATAGGGATCATTGGTAAGAATGGGACTGGTAAATCGACTTTCCTAAATATTATTACGCAAAATCTCGAAGCAGATTCAGGTAATATTGAGATTGGTGAAACGGTTGTTTACGGTTATTACAAACAAGATGGTATCACTATTAATGAGGATCAGAAGATTATTGAAGTCATCAAAGAAATTGCAGAGAGTATCGACTTGGGGAATGGCAAGGTGATGTCTGCTTCGCAATTTTTGGAATATTTTCTGTTCCCAGTCAAAACGCAATACAATTTAGTATCGAAATTGAGTGGTGGAGAAAAACGTCGATTGTACCTGATGACGGTGTTGATGAAAAATCCGAACTTCCTGATTCTGGATGAGCCAACCAATGATTTGGATATCATGACTCTGAATGTATTGGAGGATTATCTGATGAATTTTAAAGGCTGTTTGATTATTGTCTCTCACGACCGTTATTTTATGGATAAGGTGGTTGAGCATTTGTTTGTATTCGAAGGGCAGGGGCAAATTCGAAATTTCCCGGGTAATTATACCATTTACAGAGAGACTCAACTCGAGGAAGAGAAAGAACAGAAACAGGTTGAGAAGCCTGTGAAAGTAAAAAAGGAAAAGCCTAAGCAAACTGTTAAAACCAAATTGTCGTTTAACGAAAAACGTGAATTTGAGCAGTTGGAAAAGGATATGGAAAGCCTGAATGAAGAAAAGGCAGAGCTTGAAACAGCTATGAGCTCAGGTACTTTATCGAATGAAGATTTGATGACGAAATCGGCCCGTATACAGGAAGTCATCGACCTGCTTGATGAAAAAGAAATGCGTTGGTTGGAGCTTAGCGAAATAGGAAATTAAAGCGCAATGATATAATGAAAATACCGACTTCTGATGAGGTCGGTATTTTTTTTGATTGGTATCTAAAAGAGTTCATCTTTTGAGATAAGTCCTTCTTTTAATAATTCACGAATAACAATTTCAGTCATGTCGCTTTTAAATTGGAACTCGTAGCGGATATCCATGACGTAGGCTTTTATCCTCATTTTAAGATAAGAACGCCTTTCTTTGACTTCATTGAAAAATAAAACCGTAATGGGTTTGTTGAGGTAAACGAATCGGGAAACTTGCGCACTTTCAGTCGCAATTTGTCTGACTTTAAAGGTGTTAACATCAATAGGTAAGTATATTTCAGCTACCACCTGACAATTGAGTTCTCCCGAGTTTGCATTCGAAACAGATGAATTAACCAGCTCGGCATTGGGCACAGATACAACTGAATCGTCTGCCGTAACCAATCGAGTGGCCCTTAATCCGATCTCGATAACCTCACCATAATATTTTCCACTATCAATTTTATCTCCAACCTTAAAAGGCTTGTCAAGTAACAAGGCCATACCACCAAACACATTTTTAAGTAAATCCTGTGCAGCCAGACCAACAGCAATACCCACAGAGGCCGTAAAGGCAATGACGGTTTCGAAGGGCGGGTTGTATATGCCCTTGATGATAGCAAAGATGATAATGGCCCAAAAGACGATTCTGAAAACAGGAATAATTCCTTTTATAGTGATCCGAAATCTGGCACTTCGCTCAGAAACGATATCGAGAATCTTAATAACAAGTTTAATAAAATAGTAACCAAATAATAAGAGAATAATCGTCCAGAAAATCTTTGATACTGAAATTACTTCGAATACATCTTTGGGTTTATTTGTAACTTTTTGTTCAAAGTTTTCGAATAGTTTTTTGGCACTGAACTGTGTGGTATCCTCTTTAAGAGAATCAATCGGTGTTTTTATGATTTTAGTTTGGTCGGTCTCTTTTTTATCTGGGGTTGAAACAGGGGCGCCCTTATTTATTACAGACTTGTTCATCCTGAACAGAGAGTCCTGCTTTTTATGTTCTAATCTAAAATTGTTTACCAATGAATCATTCTGTCTTACAAAAGACTTCGCTTGGATGGTATCTTGAGCCATTGATGTTGAAGGACAGAGATAGCCAATCAGCAAATATATGAGGAGGGTAGTAAGGTGTTTCATCATGATACAATTAGTTGATAAAATTATGCGATTTTAATAAGCTGACGACCTGTCTGAAAATGATAGGGTTGATGTTATATTTTTCTTTTGGGCGAATCAGCAATCCTTTTTCCAACATTGGGATTAATATATTTCGGCAATTATTTTCGGGTAAGTTTAAGGATCGTGCATAATCCTCAATTTTTAACCCATCGTGTATGAGCAGAGAATGCATGGCAAACAAATGTTCTCTTGGCAGATCTTTAACAAATGAAACATCAATCTCCCTGAGAGAGGCAATATTGATGGTGTCATCGCTTACTGAATGTGTTGAGCGGAGCCAGTAGAGTTGAGCTAAACTGACATTGCCGTTAGACATTTGATTCAGTTCGATGAAAAATTGTTTTCTTAAAAAGGATTGTCTTTCCTCCTCATTCATTTTTTGAAACGACTTGGACTGTCGGTTTTCTCTTGAGGGTTCAAATTTAATTTTGTAACCACTCAGATTGTTGCGTTTAAAAATAACATCATCCAGACTTTCTCCGTCAAATTTTTGCAGTTCAATTTCTCGTATAAAATGTTCTGAAACGCCTACTGTTTTCTTTAAATATTCCCAGGAGTGAATGGTGTAAGAGCCAATCCAAAAAACTTTTTTTGACGTCCTTGACATAAGCTCAAATAACATTTTTTGACATTCGAAACCATTTACCTTTTTTATGAAAAAGTGATGGAGGCTTTCCAGAATAAGAATCAGGGGTTCGGTTCGGTTATTTAGGAAATCAATTATTTCTTCGTTTGAGTCAAATTTTTTCTGTTGAAAAATCTCAGCAAAAAAGGCAAAGTAAGCTTCCGGTGTGTAGATTTTATTAGCCGATGATTGATGAATGATAGGAATATCGGTTTCAATTTTACTCAGGAAAATTTTTAATAGAGAGGTTGCACCATTTCCCTTTTCTGAAATAAGAGCCGTTGTAATAAAACGCTCTTTATTCCAATCCGAAAAGGCTTTATCCAGGTTTTCCAATTCGGTTTGTCGATTCACAAAAAAGCGTTCTTCATCGGTGGGTGTTAGTTGATAAAGACGTTGGTACACAAAGGGGAGTTTTTTTAATGCCAGTTCGGTTTGCCTTATAAATTCAGGTAATTCGTGAGAGATCTGAACTTTTTCAACATGGAGTCCCAGTTGTTTTTTTATTTCAGAAATATAGCCCGTGGTACCGGAAATATGCTTTTTTATAAAATCAACGACTCTTGGAATAATATTGAGAATCCAGTTCAGGATATCCTTTCGTATTTTCTTTGAACGTTCAATTGCTTTTATTTTCACAATCTGTAGGTTCAATTCAAGAATGGTATCGATGTTTTTGAGTTTCTGAATTTCAGTATTGAAAGTCGTAATGGTTTGACGAAGCTCTTCCTGAGGGACTTTTTTGATCTCAGAGATTAATTCAATTGCCTCGTCCAGATGGCTTAAGGCACGATTCAAACCTTCTTCAGCAACTTGCGCGGTTGATTTTAGTGCACTTTTTTTCTTTTGTAACATGATTTGTGCCGATTCGAGACTAAAATCACTAACAGTTCCTAAAGCAAGAAGTTTAAATCTTGCCTTTTTCATATTTTCCTCAATAAATTGTTTTATTGCCTGTATAGATGTTTCAAAATGTGGAAGGGCTTCAAAGTTTAAAAGTTCTTTGGGCGATATCCAGTTGATTTCAGTGCTGCGAATGCCTCGTTCATAATTCTTGCTTTTTATAAAGCTGCGCTTGTCTGACACCTTATTGATGAGGCTGATTGTTCTGGCGTTAAATTTCTCGAGATCCTGATTGATGCTTCCGGATAACTTTTTAATTGTTTTCGCCAGAATTTTATCAATAAATTCGTTGGTGATATTTGTTCTTTCTGTATTGAGTGTATCCGTTAGAGTTTTGGCTGATGTTGTGCTTTCTTGAATCCGCCTGTTTGTAGAGGTGATGAATTCGCGCAATTGCTCAATATTCAGACTTAAATGCTCATCAATAAACTGATGTATTTTTGAATACAAGCGAGTGTAATCATCCAGTACTGTAAAATACAGTTGAGCAATTTCGAGATCTAAAGACCAATCATCAATTAAGGTGGTGTGCGTATTATTCCATTTCTGATTTTCCAGATCAATAGCTGTGAAAATCTGGTTTTGTTCCTCTTTGATATTATTTTGCTGGAATTCTTTTCCTGACATTTCAAGTGTATCTACACAGAGGAATGCCTGGTCAAGTTTTTCAAACTGAGCTGAGTTTGCTAAAGCAATATCATCTTTAATTTTGTTACTTAAATCAATAAGACGTTGCTTTTGTTTATCAATGGTTTCATCTATTGATTTATGAAATGAATTCAATTGAACCTGATCGGTTTGATTCTCCAATAATTGACTCTGAATTTCAGCTTCCAAATCCTGATTAAACTGCCATAAGTCCAGTAAAACTGAGCTTTTAACTTGCATGGTCTCCTGAAAATTGTCTGCTATTGCTTTGGGAAGCTGAATACCAAAATAATAGTTTACCATATTTCTAAAAGGAATCTTGCGGCGATGGAATGTATCAAGTCCCAAAAGATCCATATGAAATATTCTGCGGAAGATGTTGAGAAATTTTCTTCTTCTGACTTTTAATCTGAATTTGGTATTAATACTTAATTTTTTGAAGAAAAGAGATAATTTATCTTTTTTACTATAGATGTAAGGGGTGAATTTTTCTTTTCGATTTATGATCTTGTTTAAGTTTAAAGCGTCGATTTCAGATAAATAAACTTGTGACATCTTTTTAAAGTCATGTTCAAGTCCTTCTTTCTGACTTTTAAATAATAGCTCAAGTATGGATTGGTTAAAATCGCATAGTTTGGCAAAATCGGTCTTAGTCTTAGTGCCTGGCTTATTAAGCGTTTCGAAGTAAGCTTTATAGGAATTGGAAATATCTTGGAGTTCGTTTATGTGAATATTGAAACACTCAAACAATTTTGCCTGAGAAATTGGACCAAAATTATCCCATAACTGTTTTATTTCATCATTGCTGAAATTTTTCTCAACTTTCATATTTGTAGGTTTTATGCTAAAATACATCTTTTTTATGATGAGTGAGAAATAATTTAGATTTCAGTCTTTTTTCAGAGGAAAAAATGTCTTTTGATAAGTATTAATATATAGAACGATAGTTCGAAGAGAATTAATGGTTCCAATAATTTAAGTGTTTTTTGTTTAAACGAATGGGGTGGATGTGTATAGCTTTTGAGCTTCCACTTAAATTTGGGATTAAGTTATGATGATTATTTTAGGGAGTCATTTTTTAATTATAATGCACCAACTGGTTTTTGTTGCGGGCTTTGGAGTTTGTTCAAGGCAAGAATAAGCCTTGGTTGAAGGCTTGGGTGTTTGTTCAAAGCCTGAAAAAGCCTTAGTTGGAGGCTTGGGTGTTTGTTCAAAGCCTGAAAAAGCCTTAGTTGGAGGCTTGGGTGTTTGTTCAAAGCCTGAAAAAGCCTTAGTTGGAGGCTTGGGCATTTGCCCAAAGCCAAAAAAAACCTTAAGAAAGGCTTGGGCGTTTATCCAAGCCCAATTTAAGCCTTCGGTATCTTTATTACCTTTGAGCTATTGCTTTAAGGAATCAATAGTTGCTTGCTGTTTTTCAATCTGAGCCTTTTGATCTTCGATAATCTTGTTGTCATTATTTTTTGTTACCAAAAGCATGGCAATAAATAGGGCCAAAAGAAGATTCAGAACCAGACTAATCGTTTTCAAGCTAAGGGCAGGCTTAATTTTTGGAGCTGGCTGCATATAGGTTTCCATAAAAGCCGTGTACGATCCAAATACATTAATAATATCACGTCCTTCAGGTGTTAAAACCAGAAAACCCAAACCCTGATCAACAGCCCATTCGTTCATTAGAAACTCTTCGATAATGGTTTCGTAAATGGGATCTTCATCATTGATATTAAGGTGTTCCATGCCCCAACATGCAATATCTAATGATTCATTTTCAGGCTGAGCGTAAAGCGCATCAAAAATATAATTAATGATTTCTGTTCTTTCCATAAGTTTGTATCGTATCAAAATTTGATTCAAAGATAAGCTTTAAATAAAAATTAAGAAAGCCACATTCCCAAAGGTTGTGGCTTTCTATCTTGAACTGAATTCGAATTATATTCGAACAGACTATTTAATTAGGTTAATGCTACGCTTCACAAACTTAGCCAACTCTTCACCTTTAAGCATGTTGTTAGCCAGTAGGGCAAGGTCGATCAATTGTTTAACGATTTGATTATCCTTACCAAAACCTGTTAGCAGGGCTGCGCGTTCTGCATTGATATCCGTAATTTGTTTCTGTACCTCAGTCATTTTATCTTTTTCCTCCTGAGGAACTTCATCTTCTTTTTTGTCCTTTTTAAGGGCTTCAAGAGCTTCTCTTTCGGCAATTACCGGAGTCAATTTAGCTGAGATCTCCGCAATTTTCTCACTTAGTTCGGCGTCTTTGCTTTCAAGAATTTTTTCGATTAGCGCATGATCAGTATTCACAACCAGGTTGTATGAATCCGGCATCTCGCCATACATAGCCATTCCTGGATTCATAGCAGCCATATCTTTCATACGACGCATGAACTCAGCCTGAGTAATCATTAATGGTTGTGCCTCGGCTCCAAGAGCTTCAAAAGTCACAATATAGTTAACTTTTTCGTTTGGCAATTGTGAGTTGAATACAGGAATCAAATCGTTCTTTTGCTCTTCGCTAAGGCTTGACGTTTTCACTTCATCTTTCTGAATCAACTTCTCAACAACGTCAGAGTCAACACGTACGTATTTAGTTGTTGTGTTTTTCTGCTCAAGAGTATTGATTAGGTGATTGTCTAACTGACTATCCATCAATAGAACATCGTAACCTTTCGCTTTTGCAAGATCAATATAGGTGTATTGCTCTTCAGCATTGGTTGCATACAGGCAAATCATATTACCGTCCTTGTCCGTCTGATTTTCCTTAACGATTGTTTCGTATTCTTCAGTTGTGAAGTACTTACCATCGGTGTTCTTAAGCAACATGAATTTTTTGGCACGATCGTAGAATTTCTCTTCAGTCAACATACCATACTGAACGAAAATTCTCAAGTCATCCCATTTGTTTTCGAAGTCTTCACGATCTTTCTTGAAGATGTCGAACAAGCTGTCAGCAACTTTCTTAGTGATATGGTTCGAGATTTTCTTCACGTTACCATCACTTTGCAGGTACGAACGAGAAACATTCAATGGAATATCCGGAGAGTCGATTACACCATGAAGAAGTGTTAGGAATTCAGGAACAATACCTTCTACTGAATCGGTCACATATACCTGGTTACAGTACAATTGAATCTTGTTCTTTTGAATTTCAACTGAGTTTTTAATTTTTGGGAAATAAAGAATACCCGTCAGGTTGAATGGGTAGTCAACATTCAAATGAATGTGGAACAATGGTTCTTCTCCCATTGGGTAAAGCTGGCGGTAGAAGTCTTTGTAGTTTTCCTCGGTCAAATCAGCTGGTTTCTTTGTCCAGGCTGGTTTTGTGTCGTTTACAACATTTGCTTCTTCAGTTTCAACTTGCTTGCCATCTTTCCACTCTTTTTTCTTTCCAAAAGTGATTTCGATAGGTAAGAATTTACAGTACTTATTTAAAAGTTCCTGAATACGACCTTCTTCCAAAAATCCTTTTTCTTCATCCGAAATGTGCATGATGATATCCGTACCGCGATCAGCTTTTTCAGCCTCTACAAGGGTGTATTCCGGATTTCCTTCACAGCTCCATCTCACAGCCTGAGCACCTTCTTTGTGAGAAAGAGAAAGAATTTCAACCTTATCAGATACCATGAATGATGAGTAAAAACCTAAACCAAAGTGCCCGATAATGGCATTGGCTTGATCTTTATATTTATCCATGAACTCTTCAGCACCTGAAAAGGCAATTTGGTTGATGTATTTCTCAACTTCTTCCTTAGTCAAACCAATACCACGATCTGAAATGGTAAGGGTTTTGGCTTCTTTATCAATTTTTACATCAACGGTAAGCTCTCCAAGTTCACCTTTAAATTCACCTGTTGAAGCTAAAGTTTTTAGTTTTTGAGTTGCATCAACTGCATTCGAAACGATTTCACGTAAAAAGATATCGTGATCTGAGTATAAGAACTTTTTAATGATCGGGAACAGATCCTGACTGGTAACACCAATTTTTCCTGTTGACATATGCTTAAATTTTTTGATTGTTATATTAAAATTAACGATCAGCTTTGATCAAAGCCTGTGCCATGATGATGTTGCTGACAAAACGACATAAAACAGGAAAACTTGCCTTTCTTTATTTGAGAAAAAATGACAGAACGGGAATTCATTCCGGAATGATGCGTCTGACTTGTCATTGGGGTGATAAATTCTCATTTAACATTATAAGGGTTTGAGTTTTTATTGTAGATTTAAACCTCATTTATCAAAAAAAACAAGGAAATGGAAAATAATACAGTCATATCAATACGAAATCTACATAAATCCTACAAGAATGGAGCTTCTGTAAATAAGGTCTTAAAAGGTGTCAATATTGACATTCAATCGGGGCAAATTATCGGTTATATTGGTCCCAATGGAGCTGGTAAATCAACTACCGTGAAGATTCTTTGTGGTATACTCACCGACTTTGAAGGGGAGATTAAAGTTTTGGGAATGGACTTGCGCACTCAGGATATTGACATTAAAAAACGTATTGGTTATATCCCTGAAAATGCGGCTCTTTATGATACTCTAACCCCGAGTGAATATTTGCAATTTGTTGGCGAGCTTCATGGGATGAAAGTTGGGGATATTCAAGTTAAGATTGCACGTCTTCTGGATTTGTTTGAAATGAAGTCACATGCCAACGAACGTATGAACAGTTTCTCCAAAGGGATGAAACAGAAGATTCTCATCATTTCCGGTTTGATTCATAACCCCGACATCATCTTTATGGATGAACCCTTGTCAGGATTGGATGCCAATGCAGTGATTATTGTGAAACGCGTTTTACAGCAATTGGCAAAAGAGGGGAAAACCATTTTCTACAGTTCACATATTATGGATGTGGTTGAGAAAATATCAGATCGAATCATTCTGATTGATAATGGTGTTGTGCTGGCTGACGGAAGTTATGCAGATTTGAATTCGGAGTCTGACAATGAGTCATTAGAAAATTTATTTACCAAACTAACCGGTAATTCAGGACACAGCGAAACAGCAAACGAGATTATTAACGTATTCGAGAATTAAACTATGGTTAATTTTATTATCAGGATAGTCCGTTTATTTAGAGGTTTATTCCGTTTAATGGGCGTGGATTACAAACAACTGGAGTCTATACTTTGGGTGAAACTCACCATGGGCAATCGTCGGGGATTTTCGACTTCAGCCAAAAAGAAAGATTCGAGTAATCAGCTATTATTACAGACTTTTGTTTATGCTGTGTTGGGTATTTTTGTCGGGACATTAATCAATTCGGTAAATCATACCTTCACGGCTTATGTATATGTTTTCTTAGTCATCATGTCTATGATTGCCTTGATGATGATTTCTGAATTTTCAGTCGTCTTGATTGATACACGGGATAATGCGATTCTTCTGCCTCGTCCCATAAATAACAGGACTTTAACAGTGGCTAAAATCTTGCATATTGCAATTTATCTTTTACAGTTAAGTTTGTCCTTGTCCATAGCTTCTGCCGTGTTCACTGTATTTAATTATGGCTTTGCGGTGGCATTGCTCTTTTTGTTTCTGATATTTCTTTCGACTTTGTTTACTCTTTTTCTCACCTGTTTGTTTTATTTGGGATTGATGCGACTGGTTAGTGGTGAGAAGTTAAAAGATATTTTGGTGTATTTTCAAATTGGGATGGCAATCATTTTTATGGGAGCCTATCAGCTTTTGCCGCGCTTGATTGAAATGAATGATCTTTATAATGCTCAGATGGCAGTGGAGTGGTGGACTTATTTGATCCCTCCGGCCTGGTTTGCAGGTTCGATAGCCAGTTTTACCACATCGGTTTTTGGTCCAGGGAATATTTTGTTTTTAGCCTTGGCTTTATTCGCCCCAATTCTGGGACTTTGGCTCATCGTTAAATATCTGTCTCCAAAATTTAATTATCGCTTGAGTCAGATGGAGGCAACGTCTTCTAAGCCTGAAAAAAGAACGATTCAAAAAGGGGAATCGGTCAAGTTTGTTGATAAACTAGGCGAATTGTTGACGCGTAATATTGCGGAGAAAACGGCATTTAAGATGATATGGAAAATGAGTGGGAGAGACCGAAAATACAAGCAAACGGTATTTCCGGCTTTTGGTTATGTTTTTGTCATGATTGCGGTGACAGTTTTGGGTAAACATGGTGAGGCAAAATGGGATAATCTGATTGAGACAAAACTTTATTTGGCCTTTTTGTATTTGAATGTTATTGCAGCTTTTTCAGCCTGTATCAATATTATCTATAGCGATGAACCCAAATCAAGTTGGTTTTACAAAGCTTTGCCGGTAGCACGTCCTGGAGACATTATTGCGGGTTCGATTAAAGCTATACTGAGCAAATATTTTATGCCTCTGCATCTTCTTATTGGTAGTTTGATAGTCTATTTCTGGTCTTATAAGATTTTGCCGGATATTTTTTACTCTTTAATTTCCATTATTGTTATTTCGGTGTTTATAACTGCCAGTCAGAGTAAAGCGCTGCCATTTTCAAAAGAGAAGTTATCACAGGATTCGGGTTCAACTTTTATTAAGGGCATTTTAATTATGCTTTCGGCTGGTCTTTTGGGAGCAATTCACTGGGGATTGACTTTTATCGATTACGGGGTATTATTCGCCCTGCCTTTTATGTTGGGACTTCAGTATTTAAGTTTTCGATACATTAAGAAAATACAGTGGAATCAGATTGAAGATTAATATTTTTTGTCAGCTTTTGTTACCTTTGGATCTATTAAAATTGAAAATACTAACACGTATTGGATTAACAATTGACTCAATTGTTGATTCAACTAAAAAAAATAATAATGAGCATACTAAACGGATTAGAACCTAAAGTTATTTGGGAACATTTCGAGGCCATTTGTCAGGTTCCTCGTCCATCGAAAAGAGAAGATAAAATTATTGAATTCCTTATGGATTTTGGTAAGAAACACAATCTTGAAACCAAGCGCGATGAGATTGGTAATGTCCTAATCAAAAAGCCGGCTACACCGGGTAAGGAAAATCTTAAGACCGTAGTTTTGCAGTCGCATATGGATATGGTTTGTGAGAAAAATTCTGCAACCGAGCATAATTTCGATACCGATCCTATTATTCCCTGGATAGATGGCGAGTGGGTGAAAGCTAAGGGGACGACGCTTGGCGCTGATGATGGTATTGGTATGGCAGCTGAAATGGCTTTATTAACTTCTACTGATATTGAGCATGGTCCTATAGAATGTTTGTTTACTGTTGATGAGGAAACAGGATTGTCAGGAGCTTTTGCTTTGCAACCCGGTTTTGTCAGCGGCGATATTCTATTGAATCTTGACTCAGAAGATGAGGGGGAAATTTTCTTAGGTTGTGCGGGTGGTATCGATACATTGGCAACGATGTCGTACACTAAAGAAGATGTGCCTGCAGGTTATTTTGCTGTTCGTTTGGATGTAAGTGGTTTGCAAGGTGGTCACTCAGGTGACGAGATTAATAAGAATCGTGGAAACTCCAATAAGATTTTGAACCGTTTCCTTTGGGAGATTAACAAGAAATACGATGTTCGCCTGGCTGATTTCGCCGGAGGAAACTTGCGTAATGCGATTCCTCGTGAAGCTTCAGCAGTAGTAGCTATCCCTTCTCAGTTTAAAGAGCAAATTCGTGTTGATTTGAATCTTTATGCAGCTGAAATGGAAAATGTTTGGTCTATTGCAGAACCTAAACTGAAAATCAGTTTGGAGTCTACTGATATGCCAGCTTTTGTTTGTGATAAGAAAACATCGAATAACTTGTTTGATGCGCTTTATGCTTGTCCTCATGGTGTCTTTTCAATGAGTTCTCGTATGCCGGGTATGGTTGAGACTTCAAACAACTTAGCTTCTGTTAAATTTATTGAAGGTGATAAAATTTTCATCACAACTTCGCAGCGTAGCGACGTGGATAGTGAGAAATACAATATTGCACAAAATGTGGGTGTTGCCTTTACAATGGCTGGTGCTGAAATTGAGCATACTGACGGTTACCCGGGTTGGGCACCAAATCCAAATTCAGAGATATTAAAAGTGGCAGTGGCTTCTTATGAGCGTTTGTTCAATGTTGAGCCAATTGCTCGTTCTATTCATGCTGGTTTGGAATGTGGTTTGTTCCTTGAGAAATACCCAAATATGGATATGATTTCTTTTGGACCAACTTTACGTGATGTGCATTCACCAGACGAGAGAATCAATATTGAAACTGTCGATAAGTTTTGGAAACACTTGTTGGATATTCTAGTGAATGTTCCTTCAAACTAATTCTTATTTATAGTGATAATATCAATAGCGATTCCCTCGGGAGTCGCTATTTTTTTGTCGTATTTCTAATTCTAAATTGGTTGTAAGGGATTGGTTTGGGTTTGATTATTAAAGAAAAAAAGCGTGATTATATTATTATTTTATGACATAAAGGCCTAACTTGTAGGTGCTAATCAATACTGTAGTGCAATATGCAGAGTCCAAAACCTAATCAAATTTGACAAGATGAATCAACAATCCGAAAAATTAGAATTAATTGAATGGCTTGTAAAACAAAGTGATTCGAATGTAATTGAAAGTGTTAAAAAGATTAAAAGTGAGCATGTGAATTCCTATAATACGGATAGGAAATTGACTCACGAAGAAAGATGCCTTCTTTATAGAATTCAATTTTTAGAAGGAAGAAGTCCGAAAGAGCAAGACGAGTGCCGAGAGTTCTATGAGCAGTACTTGTAGAATACAAAAACGAGAATAAATTCTTTAAATCTTTACACCATTGTTATGAAGAATTGTTTTGACTTCGCTACCCAATTCCGAATAGATTAAACTCACCTGAGCATTTACCTTATCGTTATCCATGTCCAATAGACCGAGTAAAATATAGGCAGAGTGGGCATCGTTTAGGTCATTTTTTATCAATTCCAAGAGAATTTTAGTTCCCGAAACGGCTTCCTTATTCGATATGATAGATAGGTTAACAAAGAATTGGCTAGCCGTACGAATGATATTGGCATCCTCTTCAACTTGAATGAAAGGGAAAAGGGCCATAATCGACTTGGGCTGTTTCTTTCTGATATTGGCACTTAAAGCGGTTAGCATTTTTGTGCGCTCAGTGGTGGTGGTTTGTGTGGACAGAAACTCATACATTTCGAAAATGGTGAGTATCATGTTTTTGTTTTGCGATTGCCCGTAAAGCAGAAAGGTTCTGAAGCACATCACCTGTAATTCAGATTTATTCAGTTCATTCCATTTCTCTTTTTGAAGGGCTATTTGATCGAGGTAGCTATAGTCTTGTGTTCTTTCTGACATATTGAATAAATTATAATGTGGCACAAAGATATAAAAAGCCTTGAAAGCATATTTGAGCTTAGGCTTTGAAAATCAGTTTCTGATCGATTTTTTGAGAAACTTTAATTCGATTTGCAGACTTTATCCCTTTTTTAATGGAACATATTTATTACTTTTGCTATCGCAACAAGCCCAGGTGGCGGAATTGGTAGACGCGCCAGCTTGAGGGGCTGGTGGCCTTATGGTCGTTCGGGTTCGAGTCCCGATCTGGGCACAGAAAGCTTTGTAAATCGTTGATTTGCAAAGCTTTTTTTATTACAGACGGCATCGTGTGAGAGGTCTGTGATACTATTGATATTTTGAGAAAAAACAAATTCTCAAATTAAGGACCCCATTATTTATTGTTTGTATTCTTTTCATATTTAAAGCTTAAAAAATATATGGGTTACTTGCATTCTATAACTGTTTCTTTAAAAGCCAACACCCGTAGAATTATCTTACCGTTACATGAATGCATTTGGTTTGCCCCTCAAGCAGAACGTAACATTTACCTTCAGTCTGCAACTTAATTAATACGCGAAGCAATATATTTCTAAGGCGGTATGTATAAACAGGTTTACTGTTACCTCTCTCAAAAAAACGAGTTTGCGAAATATCAAAGGTCCTACCATAATAATGTGATGAATTATTTGGCGTAGCGTTTACGTTTTTTTTGCGCAGCGATTTTTGATCTTCGATGGTCCTCAATATTGATGTTACAGAAAACCGATATTTTCTAATGCCCAATTCTTCGAGTTGGTCACAAAACGCTTCGCCAAGAAGGTCTAAAAACTCGACTGCTGGTTCTTGCAGGTAAGGAAGTGAATTTGTTAAATGGGGTATTTCATAGTATTTGTTATCGGTTATTTTGTCGAGATCATAACGGCGCCCAAACTCTTTGGGGCTTGTCTTATATTCGTCTTTTGAAACCAAAGGCTTTTCCAAACCTTTTGCTTGTGCAAGCTTTAGATGATAATTATTATTATAACGGCGCAGTGCTCTATTTTCATTTTTTGAAAGTACCGGAACAGAGACCTGGGCTTCGGTTTTACCTTTGTTTGTTGGGCTTAATGCTGAAAATAGTATAGGTATACTACTTGCGAATATTGCGGTGGTTATTAAAATTTTGCGAGTATGATATCTTTTTTTTCTTTTGTTCATGTCAATATTTTAAGCTCATAAAAGTAAAAAAAAACAATCTTTAATTATTTCCAGACTCTTGTTTATTTTGTTGGATGAACAATATATTGACTAGTATTTTCAATACTTTACTTGCCCAGATTCAAAATTGAACATCAGGCTTAGAATTGACTCTATGACCAGTAGCAACATTAAAGTTTAATTTTCCAAAGCAAATCGAAGCCCGATTTATTCCCCTCGTTGGATGCTTGCAAAAGTAGAGAACGAATGATATGATATTCAATAATCAATCGGTAAGGCACCAACTGCTTGTTTTCACTATCGATAGAAAATAGTTGAGAGTAGCTCATATATAAATCATTGGTAATGTATTTACCAAAGGTTACGGCTCCGGTTTCCCAGTTATCTTCGCCACTTATTTCTATTGTATCCAGACCTATACTTTTGGCGATTAATTTCTGAAAAAGGTTTGATACTTGTGAGTATATCAGCGATTTTGCCTGATTGTTTTGACTCGATATCTGCCCCTGCTCACTACTGGCCAATTCATCCATTTTTTTCCCAAATAGGAGGTAGGCAATTGCATCTTTTTCTTCAATATATTCATTGTTTAAGCTAAAGGCGAATGTTGGATTTTTTAATGTTCCGCTTATTTTAAGTTCCAGTGATTTTGTGTTTCTATTGACATCTCTGAATTTATAATTCATCACAATATCGATATTAGGGTCAATCTCAGATCCTCCTCTAAGATTAATATCTCCTTTGCTTACTTTGAATTTCCGTCCGGATATTTCTACGGATCCTCTGACTAATGATATGTTGCCGAAAAATTGGGGTTCATCTTTTGTTTTGATCATCTTTATAAGACCCGATAATTCGAGTTGCATGTTAGCCCCATTAATCCACGTGTTTTTAGGAATATCGATATTAAATTCGCCACGGAGGTTCTTAAAAAAATGATTATGAATAAGAATTAACGAATCGACCGTTTTTTTGCTGCTGGCAGCCTTAAGTTTCATGTTTGCGTCTTCTTCTAATGCAGCGATTAATAGAGGTGTGTCGAGTGCTTTAACAGAAGTGTTTTCGATAAAAGGGTCGATATTAATTTTGCTTCGCACAAGGGTTAAACCTCCCGAAATAACAGGTTTTTTAATACTTCCGGTCAGTTGGGCATCGGCATTAAAAATTAGCTGAGCATAGTACGATTTGAGGGCTGTAAAGTTATTAGCCTTCAGTTGAAAGTTGATGTCGTGTATCACATCACTCATATTTTCAGGTAATTTAGCTTTCCCTTTTATTAACAGATCCCCCTTATCTCCTGAGGCTATATAGAGTGAGTCCAAATTCAGTTCATCCTTATTTAGCGAAAAGGACAGATTTATATTTTCGTAATTAATACCATGCTTTTGCATTTCGAAAAGGCCCTCGCTTAAATTGAAATCGCCCTTAAAATCGATTTTATGATGCTCCATTTTGGCTTCAATTTCGGTATTTAGTTTTCCTCCCATTTTTTGCCCCTCGTCTGTTATCAGTTCGGTAAACTGCGATAAATCAAGATCCGTTGTTTTAAGACGTAAATAGTTTTCTTTTTCGGCAGTAATAAGATATATCGAGTCTGTTAGTGAAAGGTGAACAGGTAAGTAAGCTTCAGTTTTTAAAAGAGTCGTGTTGTTTCTAATTAAAATCCCTTCGTGTTTGAGTTGTTCCTTTTTGTAGTCGAATTTAAAATAAAGCGAATCGAGGCTAAATGTACCTATGAGTCCTTTTACAAGAGATAATTGGCTCGTTATTTCTGGCTCTGACGCATGCCCTTTTAGTATCATATTTCCATTTATTTCTCCGGATAAAGGGTAGGGAATAAGTCGATTTAGTTCAGGAATACGGGCGAGTTGTATGTTCGAAAGTTCGAGTTTCAAATCTTCTTTTCCCCTAAAAGAATAAATCCCATTGAGTCGGATATATTGATCTTTTGAAACGAAATTGACATTGGTAAATTTTAGTTCATGGGGCTTAAAAATAAATTGAGCAGTATCTTTTTCGTTTTTCCAGTGTTGAGAGAATGCGTTGAGTGAAAATTGCGATACTTGAACAAGTATACTGTCCTTTTTGCAGACACGCAGATGTGTATTGAGTTCAATAGAATCGCCTGATTGTATTTTATAAATGCCGTTGAGTACGTTGTTTTTAATGGTTTGTTTGCTTTTAAAATGACTTATAGCTAGGTTTTTACCCACTTCTATTTCATCGATCTCCAAATCAGAGCTGCCGTTTAATATTTCTTTTATAAGTGATAAATGGGCTTCTCCACTAAGGCTTTCTAGTTTTAAAGTATCATAATGAAATTTTGATAAATGAAGTTTCGAATACAGTAGTAAGCTATCCTGTTTGCCCGATATATTACCCTCAATTTGTCCTGTTCCATTTATATCAGGAAGCCTAACAAAGGACGATAGAGAATTTAAGGATTTAAGCTGAACTTTATACAGCCATCTGTGTTTCTTATTTATATTTCCTTTGCCACCGGCTTCAATATCAATGTCATTACTTTTAAGAAGAAGTGTATCTATATTGTATTCCCCCTGTGAAATATGCCCCAGTAGCTCAGCTTCGTTTATTTTAAAACCATTAATGTGTGAGGGGGCTATTTTCAGGGCTAGCTGACTTTCCATTTTCTGAGGCTCACGTCCAACACCTTTAAGGTTTATGTGAGCATTTATATTTGTGTGTAATTTTTTTTGTTGGATGATACGTCCGATATCCACTCGCTTCAAGTCGGAGCTTAGCTGATAGGCCATACGATCGAAAAGATTTGTGACTTTTGCTTTCATGTTAAACTGACCCAACAAACTTGAAACGTTTGTTTTTACAGAAAGGGAATCACCTTGCTTGTTAACAGATAGGTTCATTGAGTCTAAAGGGTAGTGATCCATTTGGCTTCCTTTAAATTGAGAATGAATCGTAAACTGACTGTCTTTAGGACTGAGATTTTGGCCTTTAATAAACAGTTGTCCGTTTATGTTTGTTTGTAAATTGTTATTGGCAAGCCAATATCCCAGATTAAATTGTTTGCTATCCAACTGAGCTTGATAGCTGGCATCGTGATTTAAGCTCGTAATATTGCCTTTTATTCTTATATTTTGAGATTGTTCTTTAATTCTAATATCGAAATTTGATTCTTGATTCTCATTATGGATGTTTAGTTTTATTTCTGGAGACCCCTGTATTTTTTGATCGATAAAGGGTTGAAACTCTTCTAGAGCAATGGGGCTGAACTGAGCATCTATTTTTCCTTCTAAAATCGTGTTGAGAGGAATTTCTGCATTAGCTGATAAGGATGATCTTGAGGTTTTAAGCTCTAGCTTATCAAGTTTAAATAGAGTAGGGCTAAATAGGATATCTGTTGTAAAACTAAGCACTTCAAAATTGGGGTTTTTACATTTCAAATTGAAGCTTTGCAGTTTTATATTGCTGCTGTCAGAGCTTATTCTTGCCGATATCCGGCCATTGAAAGCTATGGTTTTAGGGATTTTAGTTGAATCGGGAAAGTTTAAAAAAACTGTACTGCGTTCCAGTTCAAATTTTCTTAGATCAATCTTTAGGGGGAAAGATTTATCTGGCTTATCCTTATCCTTATCCTTGTTATCTTGTTTTATGAGGTTTTGAATAGAAAGAGAGTGATCTTTTTCTTCAGCAATATATAGATTTAACGAATCGATTTCGATCGCTTTTAGTAGGAGTGTTTTATGGATTAGTGCTTTCAGGTTCCACTCTGCTTTAAGATGATGAAGATAGATAACACGATTGTTCATGCTATCTTTCACCTCAAGTTTGTGCAGTTCTATGCCCGTAAAAATATTCCCCTCCAGGGAGGCTATATTTAAACTGCCGTGTATTGCCTGACTAGCATACTGCTCTATGGTTCTTTTCAGATTATTTCTAAAACTGTTGCTTTGGGTATAAAGCAATAGGATGCCAATTAGGAATAAAATCAGACAACAAGAGATGAATGCGATTTTTCTTTTCTTCATAAATTTGCTGTTGTATTTTTTCAATATCCCATGCTTAGAAAGCATGACCAAAAGTGATATATAACTGCATTTTAAAAGTATCCCATACAGGTGCCGCAACATCCATGCGAAGAGGACCAATGGGTGTATTGTAACGTAAACCTATGCCAAAACCATATTTAAGATCGTTTAAACGATATTGCCCCGATTTAGCCCAAACATTTCCTGCATCTCCCAGTAAAACGCCCTCCAAAGCATTGTAAATAGGGAATCGAGCTTCGACACTCATCTCTAACATGCTGTTACCACCAACGGTTTCAGAATTTTTATCGGTATTGGCACTTATCGAATTTCTTTGGTAGCCCCTTATCGAATTTCCTCCTCCCAAAAGGAAACGGTCTTCAATGGGCGTTAAAGTCGTGTTATTGGTCGATGCGATATAGCCCATGCGTAATCGGCCAGCAAAAACCCACCTCCTCCAAAGAGGTTGATAAGTTCTTCCATCCAATAGAAGTTTAAAATATGGGTGTTCCGTCTTAACGCCCAATCCATTATAACTGGTTAAACTTTGAGCATACCATCCGCTTGTCGGGCTAAAATAATTGTCAACATTCCGATATTGGTAACCCCATATAAGACCTGACTTTTTATTAACACCTTCGGTAATTTCAGAATTTGAATCACTACTTTCAATAGTTTTAGTCACATCTGACGATTCAATATTATAAGTTAAGAAAGTTGATGCTTTTTTATTCAGCTTTTTTTCAAGAGTAAAGTTGGCGCCCAGTCGTTCAACATTATAGCTTCGTTCTCGTTCTTTACTGTAGTAAGGATTCCAAATAAAATCGACTTTGTCGGCAAATATATTGGGTTGTCGAAATTTAAGATACGTATTTATAGGCTCGAAATAGGAGGTTTTAATTCCCAGATTTAATTGCCTGATTCCTCCTAAAAAAGCTCTTTTTGTTAGCAATATTTGAGCTCTGACCCTATCCTCAGTACCATATCCAAGCCCCAGGTTTAGGTCCCATTTGTTCAATTCTTCCAGTTTAACTTTATAGTCGATAATATGAGTTTGTGTGGAATCTTTCTCGGGGCTGATTGTAATGTATTTAAATAGCTGCATATTAAAAGCACGACTTTGAGCCTCGTTAAGCTTTTCTGCTGAAAACACATCTCCTTGTTTTAAATTTATTCTTTTCGAAAGAAGTTTTTCCGAAACCTGTTTCAGTCCTTCAAAACTAATTTTTCCGTTCACATACTTATCTCCTTGCGAAACCTTAAGTTTGACATCCACTGTTTTATTTATGGTATCTATTTTAAATATAGCTTTGGTTTGGGCATACACATATCCTTGATTCTTTAATGAGTTTTGGGTACGTTCCATTAAATTGTATATAGCCTTATCAGTAAATATGTCATTCGTTTTTGCAAGTTTCTGTTTGGGTAATATCTTCAGGATATTTTTTTCTTCAAAACTGTCCGATTTCTCTATTTCCCAGACGAAGGATTTAATTCGTGTAGGTGAATTCTCTCTTATTATAAAATAGACGCGCACACTCATCTTTTTCTCGTCAACAACAAGGCTATCTTTTATCTTAACGTTTATATAACCTTGTGATTGATATATTTTATGAAGGTTTTCTAAATCTTTAACGGCTAATTCTTCCTGGTAGGTAGGGGACTTTTTCCAGAACTGTAATTTGTCAAACACATTCTTTGCTTCCAAAGAAGTAACGTTTTCCAGTTCGCTTGATTTTATTTGATTATTTCCCTTAAAATCAACCTTCTTTAATTTATATCCTTCCTGAGCGGAAGAAGAAAAAGAAAGGAATAGTGATATTATAAGGATAAATTTTTTAATCATTTCCCAGTTTATTTTCAATAGCTTAGATTGTTTTGTTAGATACAAAACGATCTAATTTAACTTTGGGGTGAGTACAAGTCGTGCTGTTTTTTTATATCCCTTTATTTTAGCAATTGGATGTACGACCCGTAAAAATAATTACAACTTGATTCTAATAGATTAAATGTACAGGTATTCATGATTATAACCATGAATTGAGTGGTGTTTTTTGACGGTGATATTTT
Source organism: Ancylomarina subtilis (assembly GCF_004217115.1). Taxonomy (NCBI): domain Bacteria; kingdom Pseudomonadati; phylum Bacteroidota; class Bacteroidia; order Marinilabiliales; family Marinifilaceae; genus Ancylomarina; species Ancylomarina subtilis. Next base: position 516,773 of record NZ_SHKN01000002.1, read on the forward strand.
ATGGAATAATTAGGTTGGTTTTATTCTCTCATAAATGATTCAGATTACTCTTAGGTTGATTATATCCCAACTGTGGATGAATCCCGCCACATAAAATGCCCTGTTTTAGAACTTCTCTTCTTTTTTACCTCTATTCTTATTTACAGATATCATCACAACAAATGGTATGGGGGTGAGTAATACCTTTGGTAAGTTTCTGAAATCCCAAATAAAAACTTATTTTTAGGTTCTTCTATTTATGGTACGGCGTACTCAGGAAGGGAAATGGCCTTTATTGAACTTTAAAAATGAATACAATGAGTCAAACTAAAGAACTGGTTGATTATTATTTTGAGAAGAAAAAATCGGGAATGGATTTCTCAGAAATTAAGAAAGAGTTGAGAGCTAAAGATCTTGACGATGCTCAAATCAAAAATATTATAGCAGAGATTGATGCCAGAGTATTGGAAGGTGTTCAAAATTCAGGTAAAATGAAACCTAAAGATATACGACTGATTGGTTATGCCTTGATGCTGATAGGTGGGGGATTGACCTTTGCTGTCTATTTTAAGCTATTGGTTTTAGGGAAGTTCCTGTTTGCTGCTTATGGCCCCGTTATAATCGGCTATATTTTAGTGGTGATGGCTCGTCGTCAGCAGAATAAATTGAAGTAATAGCAATCAAGTTTAGAATATTATAGATATGGATATTAGAAAAAATGAAAGCCAATTGGTTTGTATAGCGAAGTTTATTGCAGTACCAGGAGAAGTGAATGCGTTGATTAAAAATCTTCATGCTTTGATTCCTGTTACGCTCCAAGAGGGGGGATGTATTCGTTACGAATTGAATCAGTGTATTGAGGATGAAAATCGAATTACTTTCATCGAGAAATGGTTTGATCAGAAGACCTTTGATGCCCATTGCGCGATGCCTTATATCACTCAATTTTTTAATGGGGGCAAACCGCTTCATGTTAAAGAGTTTGAGGTAACGCTTCATAAAGAAATTTTGCCATAGAGTAAATTGTAATGAAATAATAAAGGCTACTGAATATTGAATTCAGTAGCCTTTATCTATGCAATCAATATTCTATAAAGGAATATTTCCATGTTTTTTTGGAGGATTTTGTTCGCTCTTATTGCGACACATTTCTAGAGCTTGTATCAACTTGTAACGTGATTGCTTAGGTTGAATCACTTCATCGATATAACCCATTTCCGCTGCCTTATACGGATTGGCAAACTTATCCCGATAATCCTCGATTGCCGCAGCTCTTTCTTCATCACTTAGGTTTTTAGTCATGATATTCACTGCACCTTCGGCACCCATTACAGCAATTTCACCTGTTGGGAAAGCGTAATTGATATCGGCACCGATGTGCTTGGAAGCCATCACATCGTAAGCCCCGCCATAAGCTTTACGGGTAATGAGTGTGATTTTAGGTACAGTGGCTTCGGCAAAAGCGTACAATAGTTTTGCGCCATGTTTGATAATTCCGCCATATTCCTGTTCGGTTCCGGGTAGGAACCCAGGTACATCAACAAAAGTAACCAGTGGAATATTAAAGGCATCGCAAAAGCGAACAAAACGAGCGGCTTTCGTTGACGAATTGATATCCAGAACACCCGCTAAAAACGCAGGGTTATTAGCCACAATACCTACAGGCTGTCCACCCAAACGAGCAAAACCAGTGGTGATGTTTTGTGCATAAAGAGGCATTAATTCAAAGAAGTTCTTATCATCGACCACCGTTTCGATAATGTCTTTGATATTATATGGTTTGTTGGGATCGGCCGGAACGATCTGTTGCAACTTTTCATCTTCACGATGAATGTTGTCCGTACAGGGTTTCACTGGTGGATCTTCCATATTATTCGATGGCAGAAAGGTCATTAATTCCCGTAGCATCATCATGGCTTGCTCATCGTCATCAGCAACCAAATGGGCCACACCTGATTTTGAGTTGTGTGTAATGGCACCACCTAATTCGTCTTTGGTCACTTCTTCGTGAGTTACTGTTTTAATCACATCGGGACCCGTTACAAACATATAGGACGTATCTTTCACCATCATAATAAAATCGGTAAGGGCAGGGGAGTAAACGGCACCACCGGCGCAAGGTCCCATAATGGCAGAAATCTGTGGGATTACTCCGGAACCACGAACATTTTGGTAGAAAATATCAGCATAGCCAGCAAGAGATTGAACCCCTTCCTGAATACGTGCTCCACCTGAATCGTTTAGACCGATAATGGGTGCACCCATCTTCATGGCAAGTTTGGTGACTTTTACGATTTTGTCTGCATTTGCGCTGCTGAGTGACCCTCCAAACACAGTAAAGTCCTGTGCAAAAACATAGCACAGTCGACCATCAATCTTACCGTAACCCGAGACCACTCCATCTCCCAGGATCTTATTTTTTTCCATACCAAAATCACTGGAACGGTGCGTCACCATTTTGTCGATTTCGGTAAAGGTATCGGGGTCCATCAGATCTAAAATTCTTTCGCGTGCCGTTTTTTTGCCACCGGCATGGTGTTTTGCAATTCGTTCTTCTCCACCACCCAGTTCGGCTGTTTTACTAAGGGTTTCAAATTTTTTTATTTTATCTTCTATAGTAAGCATGATTCTTTTTTTTATTGATAGGAATTGGAATATCGATGAGGAAATGATCCTGATTTTGTTTCTGATTTATTCGATATGGACCAAAGCCTGATTGGCCTTGATTGTATCATCTTCGCTGACAAAAATTTCAGATATGATTCCATCTTTCCCCGCTTTGTATTCACTTTCCATTTTCATTGCTGAAATGATAATAAGGGTGTCGCCCTTTTTGACTTCATCGCCCAGATTCACGGGGATTTTAACAACCTTTCCAGGCATAGGTGATGTAATGGTACTTTGTTCGTCTAGCAAATTACCACCTTTTCGTGCCTGTAAATATTTGGTTTCAGCATCAATAATTTCGGCATCATACGAATGATAAAAGGTATTGACTGCGTATTTCTTGGGAGAATCTGTATCAATCAGCTCAACATTGTACGAACGACCTTTGAATAGAATGGAGTAAATTCCTTTCTCAACCTGGTAACAATCCAGATCGTATTCATTATCATCCACCATTATTTTTATCTGATTGCCTGATTCTGCTAGCAATTCGACTTTGGCAATTCTATCGCCCAGTTTGATTTCTAGTGACATAATCTATATTTAATAAGTGGATTAATTTTTATTCGCTCTATGCATGGCTGATCTTCGACCAAATTCTTTCCATTTGGTGCCGGATGAAATATTATTGCTGCCGGGTGCATTTTTAAGTTTGTCCTTATAGTCGAGAAATGCGGCGACAATGGCCAGATCCTCAAAACGACTTTTTGCTGTGTCCGGAGCCATTAGAAATTCTTCGTTGTTGGGAATAAAGTGCGTATCGTACTTTCCCTCCTTAAAATCGGGGCATTCCATAATTCGTTCCAGAAATTTGATTGAGGTTTTAACGCCCGTAATTTTGTATTCGAATAAAGCACGACTCATCCTTTCTATAGCTTCAGCTCGGGTTCTTGCCCAAATTACAAGTTTCGAAATCATAGGGTCGTAATGAATGGGAATCTCGTAGCCTTCATAAACATAGCCATCGGTTCTGACACCAAGCCCCATGGGTTCAGTAATGTGTGTAATCAGCCCTGGACTTGGCATGAAGTTGTTGTCGGTATCTTCCGCATAAATTCGACATTCTATAGAGTGTCCAAACTGGAATACATCTTCTTGTTTGATTTCCAGAGGGCGCCCTTCAGCAATATGAATTTGTGCTTTTACAAGGTCGTAGCCGGTTACCCTTTCGGTGATGGGATGTTCAACCTGAAGTCGGGTATTCATCTCTAGGAAGTAATAGTTGTGATCGTTATCAACCAGGAATTCTATGGTTCCCGCTCCGTGATAATTCACGGCTTTGGCAGCCTCAACTGCAGATTGCCCCATTTTTTTCCGAAGTTCAGGCGTTATTAATGGAGAAGGGGTTTCCTCAACAACTTTTTGGTGTCGACGTTGTACCGAACATTCTCTTTCGCAAAGATGAATGACATTACCGTGTTGGTCACCAAGAATCTGAAACTCGATGTGGTGAGGCGAGGAGATGTATTTTTCTACATAAACAGAATCGTCACCAAATGAAGATTTGGCTTCGGAGCGGGCAGCACGAAGAGAACTTAAAATATTTTCTTCCTTATCGACCATTCTCATTCCTTTTCCACCACCTCCTGCCGAGGCTTTAATCATAACAGGAAGACCGACTTCTTTAATAACTCTAAGGGCCATTTCATCATCTTCAAGATTTTTTTTGGTACCGGGGACAACCGGAACACCTGAGTTAATCATCGTGGTACGGGCCGTAATTTTATCCCCCATTGTAGAGATAATCTCAGGGGTAGGACCTATAAAGATGATGCCTTCTTCCTGACATCTTTTTGAGAATTCAGCATTCTCACTTAAAAATCCATAGCCAGGATGTATGGCGTCAGCTTTTGATATTTTAGCCACTTCAATAATCTTATCGATATTAAGGTAGCTTTGATTTGATGGAGCTTCTCCAATGGGGTAGGCATAGTTGGCATATCTAACGTGCATCGATGTTCGATCAACGTCAGAATAAACCGCAATGGTCTGAATGCCAATTTCCCTACATGATCTCATAACTCTTAGGGCGATTTCACCTCTATTGGCTACAAGAACTCGTGTTATTCTTTTGGTCATAGTTAGGGTTTTGATTAAAAATTATGCTCAGTAAAGAGCCTGTTTTTTGATAGGCAAGTGTGGTTAACTGATGCGTAATTTTGAATTAAGCAGTCTAAATATAAATAAAAAATGAGAGCTTACCTTATTAATCTTAGTAATTAAAAGTTGTGTTGGGCCAAATGTTATGAGATTTTTGGGATGATAGTTGTGGTGTAATGTTAATGTTATTAGTGATTTATGCTCTGTTCGAGCGAGTGTTGTATAAATGGATAAAAAGATGATAATGTCGTTATTTGTATTTCAGTCTCCTGATTAATTTTCGTTTTGGGGAATTGGGAAAGCATTACTGTTTTATTTCGTTAATAATGCAAAATGTATAATAGGAATCTTATTTATTAAGAATAAAAGATTGATGTTTTCTTTCCTTACATTTGTATGGAAAGAATAATGAAGATTGCCTGAGACCAATATTTTAAGTAGATGGAAGAGAATAATAAGATTAAAGATGAACAGCCTAACAATCCGCTTCATGGCGTTAAATTGCTTGATATTTTGGAATATCTACACGTCGTTTATGGTTGGAAAGAATTGGGCGATAGAATACAAATTCGTTGTTTTCAGTCTAATCCATCGATTAAGTCGAGTTTGAAATTTCTTAGAAAAACGCCTTGGGCCAGAGAGCAGGTTGAACAATTGTATTTAGATACCTATAAATAAAGAGGCTTTTAATGTAGATGTTTTGCTTTAATATAATCGGGTAATGATGAATCCAGCTTAGTTTTGACAGATTAATCTGGATTTTTATTTTCTGTTATTCGCTGGTTTTGTGGACTGACTTGTATTTTTTTCATTTTTTAACACTTGTTAGTTCGGATGCAACCGAACTAATCGTATCTTTGCATCATTAAATATTAAAAATATGAATTCAGATAAGAGCTTGGAAGTACGCAAAAAGGAATTGGTAGAGAAATTTGGTCTCTTTATGGAGCGTCAGGAGAATTTGCCTCCTATTGCAGCCCGTATTTTTGCCAGTTTGTTTATTAATAAGGGCGCAGGTATAACCTTCGACGAATTGGTCCATTTTCTTTCTGCCAGTAAGAGTACTATTTCAACCAACGTACAGTTGTTGATGAATAGGGGAATGCTCACTTTTTTTACAAAACCCGGGGATCGTAAGAAGTATTTTATTATGTCGCCGGAGTCATTTTTGGCACGTGTTGATGAGGAATTGACTCAATACCGAAAAGAATATCAGATCGTTAAGGAAATTATTGATTTTAGAGAAGAAATCAATGAACTGGATGCTGATACAAGTGAGGTTAAGTCTTATCCTTATCTTGATTTTCTTTCAAATTCGTTATCCCTTCTGGAGACACTAAAAGAAAATGTAAAAGCGAATTGTCTTATAAATCAAGACTAATCAGTTAATATCAGACACTATAATTTAGATACAGATTTGCTGTATTTATTTTTGTGTTTCAAAGGTTCGTTGTTTAACGAACTAAACGAACTGCTTTTAATTAAATCTATATAATCTAAAAACAATCATGGTAAAAGGTAAATATTTAATAATTCTTGGCACAGCTTTATTGGCTCTGGCTTCATGTAATAAAACACAGAAACCCCAGATGGCACACAAGGCAGCACCTTTTCAGGTACAGACCCTTGAAAAGTCAGATGTAACCGTCTATAAAAAATATGCAGCGAATATCGAAGGCGAACAAAATGTTGAGATCCGTTCAAAAGTAGATGGCTTTATTGAAAAGATATACATTGACGAAGGAGCTACAGTAAAAAAGGGACAACTTTTATTCAAACTTAGTGCTGAAACTTTAAACCAACAACTTAATGCTGCTCAAGCAAATATTGAGGTCGCAAAATCTCAGGTTGAAGTCGCACAGGTTGAGTTGGAGAAAATTAGACCTTTGGTTGAGAAAAATATTGTTAGTTCAATCGAGTTGAAAACAGCAAGCAGTAAATTGAATGCAGCTAAGGCTCAATTGAGTGCGGTAAAGGCTAATTATTTAAATGCCAAGGAAAATTTGGAATACACTATAATTACCAGCCCTGTGGATGGTATTGTTGGTAGTATCCCTTATAAAGTGGGGAGTTTGGTTGGCCGAAATGAGGCTCAAGCTTTAACGACTGTTTCTGATATTAAGAATGTATATGCCTACTTTACAATGAATGAAAAACAACTTTTGGAATTCATTCGAAGATTGGGTGGCAATAGTATGTCAGAGAAAATTGAGAAAATGCCTGAGGTGGAATTGTATTTGGCTGATGGCAGTTTGTATAAGTACAAAGGGAAAATCGAAACGATTAATGGGATGGTGAATCCCAGAACCGGAAGTGTGAATTACCGCGCTATATTTCCAAACCCAGACCGATTGCTACGTAATGGTAATAGTGGTAAAATAATGTTCCCAACTCAAATCAGTAGTGCAATTCTTTTGCCACAAAAATCAACTTTCGAATTGCAGGGTAAGCGTTTTGTTTATGTGGTTGGGACTGAAGATAAAGTGAAATCAAAAGAAGTCATTGTCTCGGAAACAGTGGGTGATCAGATTATTGTACAAAGCGGTTTAAAAGCTGGTGAAGTTATTGTAAATGATGGATTAATCAAGCTGAGAGAAGGCATGCAGATTATACCCAATCCTATTGGATTAGCCGTTCAGCAAGGTTCAAACAAAGAAGTTTTATCTGACAAATAATCCTGAATGATCAACTGATTATAATTATCTAAAAAGGTATATAATGTTTCAAAAATTTATAGAACGGCCGGTATTATCGACTGTTATTTCAATATTAATTGTCATTTTGGGAATTTTGGGATTGACCTCCCTTCCCGTTCAGCAATTTCCTGAGATTGCACCACCAACAGTGAAAATTTCAACTTCATATCCGGGTGCCAATGCCGAAACCGTTTTGAAATCGGTTGTTGTTCCCATTGAAGAGGCTGTAAATGGTGTGGAGGGGATGACATATATGTCGTCCAGCTCCAGTAATGATGGTTCGGCTACAATCAACGTATATTTTGAATTGGGTACCGATGCTGATATTGCTGCGGTAAAGGTGCAGAATCGTGTGGCTACGGTCAACAGCAAATTGCCTTCACAGGTAATCAAAAACGGGTTGACCACCGAAAAGGTGCAGAATGGTGTTTTGATGTTTTTCTCCCTGTATTCTGAAAATCAGGATTTAGATGCAACTTTTGTTGAGAATTACGCCCGTATCAATATGATCCCCTTGATCAAACGTATCAATGGTGTGGGGGATGCTAAAGTATTTGGTTCACGCGATTATTCGATGAGAATTTGGTTAAATCCCGAGAAGATGGCTGTTTATGGTTTGTCTCCACAGGATATTGCAAATGCATTAAATGAACAAAATATTGAAGCTGCTCCGGGTAAGTTTGGCGAGAATTCGTCTCAGTCTTTTGAGTATGTGATTCGCTACAAGGGGAAATTCTCTGAAGTTTCTGAATATGAGAATATCATCTTGCGATCGGAAGGGAATAACAACTTTTTGAGATTAAAGGATGTGGCTAAAGTTGAATTGGGTGCCTTCAATTACTCTATAACAAATAAAACGGCGGGCAATCCTTCAGTGGCTATGGCGGTTTATCAAACGGCAGGATCCAATGCGCAACAGATTGTAAAAGATATTGAGAAAGTACTTGAAAATTCATCAAAGGATTTTCCTGCAGGTATCAAGTATGTTATCCCTTTTAATACCAATGAGTTCTTGGATGCTTCCATCCATCATGTAATCATGACCTTGATTGAGGCATTCCTTCTTGTATTTTTGGTGGTTTTCTTGTTTCTACAAGATTTTCGCTCGACTTTAATTCCAGCTATTGCTGTGCCTGTTTCCATTATTGGGACTTTCTTTTGCCTGCAATTATTCGGATTTTCAATCAATATGCTGACGCTGTTTGCTTTGGTATTGGCTATTGGTATTGTGGTTGACGATGCCATTGTGGTGGTCGAGGCTGTGCATGCCAAGCTCGATGCGGGTGCTAAAAGCGGGAAGAAAGCAACGCTTTCTGCCATGAGTGAAATTACAGGAGCAATTATCTCGATTACGCTTGTTATGGCGGCAGTTTTTGTACCTGTTTCCTTTCTCGAAGGTCCTACGGGTGCTTTCTATCAACAATTTGCTATAACACTTGCGGTAGCCATTGTTATTTCGGCTATTAATGCATTGACTTTAAGTCCGGCGCTATGTGCCCTTTTGTTGAAACCCCATAATCCAAGTGAGGCTCACAAAAAGGGACTAATGAGTCGTTTCTATACTTCATTTAATACGGGTTTCGATGCGGTGACCGATAGATATACCAATTCGGTTCGCTTCCTAATCAACAGAAAATGGTTGTCCGGTTTAATACTTGTGGTATTTGTCGTTATGGCTGGCTGGATGTTTAAGACCACTCAAACTGGTTTTATTCCCAATGAGGATCAGGGGATGATTTTTTGTGATATTACCTTGCCTCCAGGGAGTACGTTGGATCGTACGGTTGAAGTGACAGATAAAGTAGATGCCATTATTAAGGAAATGGATGTTGTTGATACCCGTATGTTTGTTAATGGATTTAGTTTACTAAGTGGCACCCGTGGTGGCTCAAAGGCTTTTGCGGTAATCAAGTTAAAACCCTGGGATCAGCGTAAGGAAGATCATCAGAAGGTTAAGGCTGTGGTGGGACAATTATTTGGCAAAACAGCAGGTATTGCTGAGGCTCGAATTTTATTTTTCACACCACCAACGGTGAGAGGTTTTGGTAATTCAGACGGTTTCGAGATGCAATTGCAGGACAAAACCAATGGAAGTTTTAATGGTTTGATGGCTAATACCAATAAGTTTTTGATGGCCTTGAATCAGCGTCCGGAAATTAAGTATGCTATTACCTCATTCAACACAGGATTCCCTCAGTATGAAATGGATGTTAATGTTGAGAAAGTGAAAGAGGCGGGAATCTCTGTCAATGGATTGTTTGCGACTTTGCAGGGGTATTACGGTAGTTGGTATGCAGCTGATTTCAACCGATTTGGAAAACAATACCGCGTTATGATTCAAGCTGATCCTGAGGATAGGGCTACTGCTGAATCGCTTAATAACATCTTTATCAAGAATGGTAAGGGCGAACTGGTTGCTGTCAGTCAGTTTGTGCAAATGACCAAGGTGAATGGTCCTGATGTGGTTAGCCGTTTCAATCTCTTCAATTCAGCAACCATCAATGGTAATGTGAATCCGGGTTACAGTACGGGTGATGCTATTCAGGCTGTAAAAGAGGTGGCTGCAGAAGTATTGCCTGCGAGCTATGGTTATGAATTTTCGGGGATGACTCGTGAAGAGCAGAAAGCAGGAAATAAAGCAATTATTGTTTTCGTTCTGAGTTTGATCTTTGTGTATTTCCTTTTATCGGCTCAGTACGAATCTTATATATTGCCTTTCTCAATTCTATTGTCATTGCCGATTGGTATTTTTGGAAGTATCTTTTTCATCAATATGGTTGGTTTGGACAACAATATTTACTTTCAGGTTGCCCTGATCATGTTGATTGGTTTGTTGGCAAAAAATGCGATTCTGATTGTTGAGTTTGCTTTGCAACGGCGACGTGAGGGGATGAGTATTCCTATGGCTGCAGTAGAAGGGGCTAAAGCGCGATTGCGTCCGATCCTGATGACTTCTTTTGCCTTTATTCTTGGCCTGATGCCATTGATGTTGTCAACGGGTGCGGGTGCAGTTGGAAACCGCTCTATTGGTACAGGGGCTGTAGGAGGCATGCTTATTGGAACCCTGTTTGGTGTTTTTGTAATTCCTGTCTTTTTTGTTGTGTTTCAGCATATTCAGGAAAAAATAACGGGAGCTCCCAAACTTAATGATACCGAACCAAAGGCAGTTGATTGTTCTAAAGAACATGAAATGAGTCAGGTTTAAACGTTTAAGATAAGAATGAGTGACGATATGGTTTCCTTAAATCAGGAGGCCCTATCGTCAAAATCAAACTATAATCAAATGCAAAAGAAAACTATTATATACCGATTGTTGCTGATGCTTATTGTTGCTTCGAGCCTTCAGTCTTGTTTTGTAGCTAAACAATACCAGCGTCCGGAAATTGAAACCGAGGATTTGTATCGAGATATTTCGACAAACGATTCGACGACTTTGGCTCAGATGCCTTGGGAGGATTTATTTACAGATTCAAAATTGAGAACCCTTATTAAGACAGGATTAAGTGATAATCTTGATTTGATGATGGCAATAGAACGTGTTCGGGCTTCAGAAGCTTATTACAAACAAGGAAAGATGGGCTTTCTGCCTAGTCTGAGTTTGGGTGCCAATGGGGGAAAATTCGAAGCGTCGGACAATAGTCTATCTGGTGTTTCTGCAGGTGGAAATGGACCCAGTTATGAGAATTACCAGTTGACCGGAAGTCTTTCCTGGGAAGCAGATATCTGGGGCAAAATCCGAAGTCAAAAGCGAGCAACACAGGCTTCCTACCTTAAAAGTGAGGCTGCCCGGAGAGCTGTTGAGAGCACACTGGTTGCGAAAATCGCATCGGCTTATTTTCAACTGATTGCCTTGGATGCTCAAGTTGAATTGGCCAAGCAAACGGTGGCCAATCGTACGGAAAGTTTAAAAACCATGCAAAGCTTAAAAGCAGCAGCCCGAGTGACTGAAACAGCAGTAAAACAAACTGAAGCTCAGCTTTATTCAACTCAGATTTTATTACTTGATTTGGAGCGTAACGTAAAGCTTTTGGAAAATACGATGAGTTTGCTTTTGGGCAAGGAGTCGGGAAGCATTGAGCGTGGAAGATTGGATGATCAGGTCATTACAGTTGATTTAAAAACGGGTTTTGCTGCTCAGCTATTGAGAAACAGACCGGATGTAATGGTGGCAGAGTATGGGCTGATGAATGCTTTTGAACTTCGAAATGTGGCACACAGTAATTTTTATCCCAGTATTAGTTTGAGTGCATCAGCTGGTCTGGAGAGTATCAGTTTTGACAATTGGTTCAATACCAGTTCTATCTTCAGTAATTTAGTTGGAAACTTAACACAACCGCTTTTTAATAAGCGAAAAATAAGAACACAGTACGAGGTCTCTAAAGCTCAGCAGAAAGAAGCCACTTACAATTTTAAAAGAGCTTTGTTGATTGCTGGTAAAGAGGTGTCTGATGCCCTTTATACCTATCAGATAGAGAAAGAAAAATACGAAATAAGAAAACATGAATTACAGGCTCTAACCGAAGCAGTTAGTTTTTCTGAAGAGCTATTAAACAGAGGCTATGCCAATACAACTTATTTAGAAGTGTTGACGGCCCGATCGAATGCCTTGTCTTCTGAAATCAATACCATTGATTCCAGATTCAAGCAGCTGAATGCAGTTGTTGAATTGTATCAGGCTCTTGGAGGGGGATGGAAATAGTCTATCCTCAAATTTTACTTACACTTACCATATAAAAAGACAGCCATCAGGCTGTCTTTTTTTGTATGCTGTTGATATAATCCTGCGTTTATGAGTTAATCTTCAATTATCCCACCATATTCAAATCCCAAACTTTCAATTTCCTTTTGAATTTGAGACAGATCAATATCTTTACCTTGAATGTGAAGTCGTTTTTGTTCTAAATTAACCTCAGCAGATTTAATATTTGACAGTGCACCCACATGTTTTTCAACGGAGTTTTTGCAATGGTTGCAACTCATACCCAATACGGCAATTAAATAATCTTCAGTTTCGGTTTTTGTTTTGGTAGGAGACAGTTTTTTACGTTTTAAAAGGAACTTTTGTATGTAACCATTAATGATTAAAAGTGTCAGCGTAATCGAACTGCCCCATTGTAACCAGACAGGTAAAGAAAAATGCCCCTCGTGAGCCCCCATATGAGTGTGTAGCCCTGTTAAGGTAAACCATTCTCGGGGGAGAACATAGTCGATTAACAGACCGAAAATGAGTGCTCCTAAGATGATGGAGCTTAAATATGCCAAAGTTGTTTTTCTGCCCAATACCTTATTTAAAACTGTTATTGTAGCCGCGTTTGTAGCCGGGCCTGCCATTAGAAAAACTAAAGCTGCTCCGGGAGAAACACCTTTCATCAACAGGACTGCAGCCACAGGAACCGAAGAAGTGGCACAAATGTATAGGGGGATAGAGGCAAGTAGAATGACTAACATGCCAATGAAATCGTTCCCAATAAATTTCGCAAAGAAATTATCCGGTATCAGAACAGAAATTAGGGCAGCTAATACCAAGCCAATGATCAACCATTTCGAAATGTCTTGAAGGAAATCGACAAAGGCATACTTGAACATGGTATGCAATTTGGAATTTTGTTTGCTTGGTTTGGTTTCACAAGAATCACCGCAGTTACAGTCTTGTTTTGACTCTGCTGATTCTTCAGAACAACAGCTTTCTGTTTCTGCTGTTTTAGTTGTTTCGACTCCATTATCTTGTTTATCGAAACGATTTGCCAGCATGCCACCTGCGTAACCGGTAATTAGAGCAATTATTGGGCGAATAATGGCAAAGGGGAGTCCCAATAGCGAATAGGTAACCAATATGGAATCAACCCCAGTTTGTGGGGTTGAGATTAGAAAAGAAACAGAAGATCCCTTACTCGCACCACTCTTATAAAATGAAATACCTGTCGGTATAACGCCACATGAGCATAATGGAAGAGGAATTCCCAATAGTGAGGCATTTAGGACTGACCGACCATTTTTTTGACCTAAATATCGATCGATAAATTTTTGTGGGAAAGCTATTTTTAGCACCCCTGCAAAGAAAAAACCTAGCATTAAATAGGGCGACATTTCATTTAAAATCTGAATGAAATCGTAAGCAAATTGCTGTATATATGATGTGATATTCATGCCTGCTGTTTTGATGTAATTATATAAGCGAAAGTATAAAAATATATCGATTTTTGGATGTGTTTAGAGGTGGATTATTTAGATCCTTTAAAAATACCTACATCTAGGTATTTCTGTTTATTCAGATTAGATCTAGTTTAGCGGTGTCAAAAAGATGTTAATTTTTGTTTAAAAACGATTACAACTAAATAATATAAAAAATGAAAAAAGGATTATTGTTTTTTGCAGCCGTAGCTGTTGCTTTCGGATTAAAAGCTCAGGAAAATGTTGATCAGTATAAAAGTATTGGAACGACTATCTTGGAAAAGGTAAAAGACGAGAAATTAAGTATTGGTGGTTACGGCGAAGTTCACTACAACCAGCAAGTGAGTGGACAGACACGTTACAACGGTAAAATGGATGTGCATCGTATGGTGATGTTTTTTGGATATCAATTTAATGATAAGACATCATTTGTTACTGAGCTTGAATTTGAACACGTTTCTGAAGTGGCTGTTGAGCAAGCCTTCTTAAACTATAATGTTAGACCAAACACAAGTTTACGTGCAGGTTTGATGTTGATCCCAATGGGTATTGTTAATGAGTATCATGAGCCAACTACATTTAATGGTGTTGAACGACCAAGTGTTGACAAAAATATTGTTCCGACTACCTGGAGAGAAATTGGTTTTGGTATTAACGGTCGCTTGGCTAATGCACCTTTAAAATACCAAATGTATATCATGAATGGTTTCAATGGTTTTGACGGATCGAGTAAACTTAGAGCTAAGGATGGTTTACGTAAAGGTCGTCAAAAAGGTGCTGAGTCAACTTTTACTTCACCTTCATTGTCAGCCAAGGTTGATTATTATGGTATTAAAGGTTTAAATATAGGTCTTTCAGGATACTTTGGTAAAACTCAGTCGTCTGCATTCGATGGTTTAGACAAGGATGATAGCATTGCTGAGAATTATGCTGATTCGACTCGTATTGGTATCAGTATGGTTGGGCTCGATCTCCGTTATAAGCTTGATGCACTTCAATTAAAAGGACAGTACATTCATTCATTCTTGAATAATGTTGATGAGTATAATAATGTTGCTGAAGGTGCTGATTTGGGTAAGCAAATGATGGGGTATTATATTGAGGCAGGTTACGATTTACTACATGGTAAAGAGCAAGCTTTGGTTCCATTTGTTCGCTACGAAAATTATAACACTCAGCATAAAATGGCTGCAGGTGAAACAGCTGATAAAGCAAATGATCGTCAAGACCTGTTTGTTGGTTTGAGCTACCACTTGGCTAAAGGTGCTGTCGTGAAAGCAGATTATCAGAATTCAAAGGATGGAAACGATGTTAAATCTCACTTTGTAAACTTTGGAGTTGGTGTTTGGTTCTAATTGAATCATGAATTTATATATACATTTAATTATTGCGAAGAGAATGGTTTGTCCATTCACTTCGCAATTTTGCGGTTTAATATCTTGTTATGAGAAAATTTGTAATTGTTATTTGTCTTATGATTTGTGGTTTTGTTGTGAATGCCAGTCAGTTTCCAAAATCAGTTCAGAAGAAGATTGATAAAACCTTGATAAAGCTATACCCTAATAAGGTTATTGAATTGAGCGATATGGAATTGTCAGAAGAGTTGGCAACCCGTTATGCTTCGATAAAAAAAGTGAAAGTTTCTGCCTTAAGATCGGGAGGAGAAGAATTGGGTTTTGCTTGTTTTGCGTCCTCCAAAGGGAAAAAAGATTACTTTGATTATATGGTTATATTCGACAAACAACTTCTTATTAAGAAAGTTGTTGTGCTGGTTTACCGATCGACTTATGGAGGTGAAATCATGTCACGTTCATGGTTAAAACAGTTTATCGGAAAAACCAGAGGCGAATCGATGGAAATGAATAAGGATATTGATGGTATATCAGGGGCAACTCTTTCAGCACCCTCCATCACACAAGGCGTAAAAGACCTGAGTTTATTGATTGCCGAAATTCAGACTAATTAGATAAGTTTTTGGATAAAGGAAGGGTGAACGTGAAAGTAGAACCCTTTTTTTCTTCACTCTCAATCCAGATCTGTCCACCGTTTGCTTCTACAAATTCTTTGCATAGGATTAGCCCTAATCCGGTTCCTGTTTCTTGTTTGGTCCCAAGAGTGGATGTATTATTATCTATACTAAAGAGTTTGCTTTGTTTGTCGGTATTCATCCCCACACCAAAATCCTGTACTGACAGTTGAATGGTATCGCCATTAAGTTGTGTTGAAATAATAATCTCAGATTTTGGATATGAAAATTTCAAGGCGTTACTAAACAAATTCCGAATAATTGTATTCACCATATTAACATCTGCAAAAACGTGGATGTTCGGATTCAACTTTGAAGTAAAGGTGATCGACTTCTCTTTCGATTTTAGTTTTTGAATTTCAATATTCTCTTGTACAATTTCTGAAAGATTGAAATCGATAGCCTGATATTTCATGTTGCCAAGTTGCGATTTTGACCATTGCAATAAGTTTTCAAGCAGAGAATTCAGATTACGAGCAGACTGATTGAGATAGGTATTGTATTCATTTATAAGACTAATTTCCTGAGATGAATTGCTTTCGTCGTGAATCAGGTTTGAGAAACTGAGTATGGCTCCGAGAGGCGATCTGAGATCATGGGCAATAATTGAAAAGAATTTATCTTTGGTTTTGTTGATTATTTTAAGTTGCTCATTCGAATCTTCAAGCTTAAGGTTGATGTTTTTAATTGTTTTGTTGGCTTTCGTCATATTACGTAACAGTATAATAATAACGATTAGCAGAATTAGTGTCACAATAAGACCGTAAATAACTTGATCTTTACGTTGAATTTCTTTTTCAAGATTGAGTTGTGATAGTTGATTTTGTGCCTTTAATAAATCGTTTTCTTTTTCTTTTTTCTCTGTTTCATACAGAGTTTGCATTTTGATAATCTGCTCTGTTTTTTCATTATCAAGAAAATCATTCTTTAAAGAATCATAGTTTAAAAAGGCTTTCTTTGCCCGATTTAATTGTCCTGTTTCTAGATAGTATTCTGTTTGTACTTTGGCTAAGTCAAGTCTTTTGTTGATAAAGCCAAGTTCCTCAGCTAGTCGAGTCGCTTTTGCGAGATAATTAGCAGCTTTCTTAAATTCTTTTGTCTTAATGTAAACTTTTGCCAGGTATTCATAGTTATAGATGAAATCGGTTTTTGAGTTGATTTTTTTTGCTAATGTTAAAGATTTGTTTAAGAAATAAATGGCTTGTTCATAGTCACCAAGTTCATAATTTACAGAGCCTAAATTGTGATAATTAGATGTAAGGCCAATATTAATTTCTTCACCTTTGCGTAGTTCCAGAGATTTTAGGTAGTAGATCAGTGCCTTTGTATAATCTTTCTGAGCTTCATATATGGTTCCTATATTGTTATTTGCTACTGCTAGATTGTATGTGTTTTTCTCTTCTTTTGATAGTTTTAAAACTTCGTTTAGTTTAATAAGAGCTTTTGTCCATTGTTTATCTGCAATGTAAATATTAGCTATATTGACAAGTGTATTTATTTTCAGCGACTCAATATTGTTCTTTTCAATAATTTCATTGGCGTTTAAGAAAGCTTGAAGTGCTTTTTGAATATAGCCTTCTTCCCAGTAAGTATTGCCAAGTTCGTTATATGTGATTGCTTCATAGTTGAATACATGATGTTTTTTAGCCAAATTGAGTGCTGTTTTATAATGCTCAATGGCTTTTTTGCGATCCGATTTATCGATATAGTAAAATCCTAATATGAGATGTGATCGGATTGACAGTTTGGGGAAATTATGTGTTTCTGAATCTTTAAGAGCAATATCCAGATAATATAGAGCAGAATCCAATTGATGATTATCAAGATGAAACCAGCCTAGATTTTGAGTTGATCTGATTGTCAAACTATCTTGGTGATTGAATTTGGCATGCCTGATCAGGCGATGTGCATAAATTAAAGCGGAGTCTTTATTGCTTTTTTCGAATTTAAGAAACTGGTTGGATAGATGATTCGATATAGAATCTGTATTTTCAGTCGGTCCTGTAAAGGACAAGCTTATTATTGAGGTTAGAATAAGGAGTATTAATTGAGTAAAATATTTAGACATAGATGAGTCTTGTGTGTGGTTAGCAATAGGTTTCGTTTAAAGATATTACCGGGTAAATGCAATATTTTTAAAACCAAATAAAGGTATCATTTTCTAGCTACTTTCACTTTAGTTCATCTTAAGAATTGATCTAAATAATCCTTAAAAGTAGGCTTTTAAGCATAAAAAAAAACCTTGTCAAATTTGACAAGGCTTGATGAATTTATCCAATCTCTAACATTCTGTTTATAGAGAGTTGAGCTTTTTTTGTGATTTCAGGATCAACCACAACTTGATATTGTTCATGAAGTAAGGCCTCATACAGGCTTTGCAGAGTCACTTTTTTCATCGATCCACAAATTACTTTTGGGTGAACCAAAATGAATTCCTTATCAGGATTTTCTTTCTGTAGTTGATGAAGGGTACCTTTTTCAGTTGCAATAATAAATTGTTTTTTATCTGATTCTTTAGCGTGTTTAATAATTCCCGCCGTAGAATAAAAGAATGTTTTAGGATGAGCTAAAATCATATCATCACCAGAACAGTTACTTTCCGGGTGAATCAAAATATCAGCCTCAGGGTATTGTTGATGCATATCCAAAACCATATCCGAAGATATTCTCTCGTGCACACAGCAATCACCATCCCACAGTTCCATATTATAGCCGGTTTTCTTATTTAAATAAGCGCCTAGGTTTTTATCCGGAGTGAAGAATATTTTTTGATCTTTACCCAAGTGTTCGATCACTTGCAGTGCATTTGATGATGTGCAACAATAATCCGTTTCGGCTTTAACTTCGGCAGTGGTATTAACATATGAAACAACCAGACCATCTGGATTAGCTGTTTTCCATTTGCGAAGATCTGCACCTGTTATGCTTTCAGCCAAAGAGCAACCGCAACGTTGAGCCGGGATTAAAACTTTTTTATCAGGTGATGTAATCGCAGCCGTTTCAGCCATAAAATGAACCCCACAAAATACAATAATATCTGCAGTGGTTTTCGAAGCTTGTCGAGCTAAACCTAGTGAATCTCCAATATAATCAGCTAAATCCTGAATATCGGTATCGGTATAATAGTGTGCAAGAATAACCGCATTCTTCTTTGCCTTCAAGTCTTCTATTTGCTTGATTATTTCTTGTTTTTTCATCTTGATGTCTGATTATATTTGGCAAATATTCTGACTGATATCCAGAGCAATAACAGAGTGGGTGAGTGCACCGACTGAAATTACGTCGATTCCGGTTGCAGCAACGCCTTTTAAACGCTGAATATTCATATTTCCTGAGGCTTCAACAAGACATCTGCCATTAATCAGTTTTACAGCTTCTGTCATCATTTCGTTGCTCATATTATCCAGCATGATAATGTCAGAACCCGCATCAGCAGCTTCAGCAACTTCTTCAAGAGTTGTTGTTTCAACTTCTATTTTAATATCGGCAGGAATGGCTTTTCGAACCTGAGCAACAGCTTTGGTTATGCCTCCGGCAATTTTAATGTGGTTGTCCTTGATCATAGCCAGATCGAAGAGTCCAATTCGATGATTGGTTCCCCCGCCCATTTTTACAGCGTATTTATCAAATGTACGAAGACCAGGTACCGTTTTACGGGTATCTAATATTTTAACCTTGGTGCCTTCAACTTCTTTTACATATTTAGCCGTTTCTGTGGCAATACCTGATAGACGTTGTAAAAGATTCAGAGCAAGACGCTCTCCAGTGAGTAAAGCTCTGAAACTGGCTTCAATTTCAACAATCAAATCGCCTTTTTTAACTCTGTCACCATCTTTAACGATTGGCTTCCAAATTAGGTTTGAGTCTAATTTTTCGAATACTTTTTTTGCAATTGGTAATCCTGCAATCACACCATCTGCCTTTGCAGTCATACTTGCCTTTGCGGTTGTGCTTTCAGGAATTAAGCTGTTGCTGGTTATGTCGCCACTTCCGATATCTTCTCGAAAGGCGTGATCTATAATGAAATCGACTTCCTCTGAGTTTAGTCCGGTTCCTTCCATTTTTATATTTGTGTTATTTATTTTTCGATAGGTACAAAGCGCAAGTCTTTGTTTATTGTTTGTATTGAATGGGCTATATAAGCGCTATTTTCTTTTTCAAAATCAGTTCTGATATGACCACCTCGGCTCTCTTTTCTTTCAAGTGCAGCTTTTGTCATAAGTTGGCAAACTTGCAACAAGTTTTGCAGTCGGGTACTGTAATATTCATTTTTCTCGAAAGGGAAATTTTGTTTAATCAATTCGATTGAATTGATGAGTTGAATCATTCCCGCCTGAGTACGAACAATCCCTAGGTTTGTATTCATGATATTTGCCATATCATTGACCTTTTTCAGAAATTTTCCCTCGAGTTCAGAATTACAATACAGTTCTTTTTCGTTGAAATCAGGACTATCTGTTTCAGTTGTTTGTTTGGCAGCATGTGTGATTGCTCGTTTGCCAAAGACTAAACATTCTAATAATGAGTTTGATGCCAGTCGATTTGCTCCCATTACGCCCGAAGAGGCGAGTTCGCCAAAGCTATAAAGGTGGGCAATATTTGTTTCACCATTCAGCCCTGTTTTAATTCCTCCTACCATATAGTGTGCAGCAGGAGCAATGGGGACTTGAGTGCACATGTCAACACCAAAGTCAGCACACTTCTTATAAAGTGTAGGGAAACGATCTTTAATCTTGTTGGCATCAAGATGATTTAATCTTAAGTAGACAAATTTATCCTTATGGGTTTGCATTTGCTCGAAGATGGAACGTGCAACCACATCTCTTGGGGCTAGTTCGGCCAGCTCATGTTTGTCAACCATAAAACGTTCGCCCTTTTTATTGTAAAGATGTGCACCCTCACCACGAACAGCTTCGCTGATTAAAAAGGTATTTCCATCTTCAGAGTAGAAAGCACTTGGGTGAAATTGAACAAATTCCATGTCAGCAATTTCGATACCTTCGGCGTAAGCTAAGGCAATACCGTCGCCAACTGTTGTGTTGGGGTTGGTGGTTCGTTGATAGATTGCTGAAGCGCCTCCCATGGCCAAAAAAGTATGTTTAGCCATAATTTTAAGGTTGCTGCCATCATCGGGTTTATATGTAAGTGCGCCAAAGCATTGCTTGTTCTTACATAATAGTTTGTAAACCATTTGGTTTTCCAAAACTTCAATGTTTTTGTTGCTGAGGATCTTTTCAGTCAGAAATTTAACCAGCTCTTTCCCTGTAGAATCGCCGCCGGCATGGAGAACTCTTCTGCGAAGATGACCGCCTTCAAGGCCTCTTGATAACTCGCCTTCAAGCGTGTCAAATTGCATTCCCATTTCGATAAGATCCTTAATCCGATCCGGCCCTTCGTTTACAAGTATATTTACCGGTGGATAGTCGCATAAACCACGACCGGCTTCAAATGTGTCTTTTAGATGTAATTCAGGCGAGTCGTCTGAATTTGTAACGGCTGCAATACCGCCCTGAGCATAATAGGAGTTGCTAACACTGAGCTCTGCCTTGGTTACAAGAACCACGCGTCCCAGCTTAGCGGCACAATTCGCTGCATAAAGTCCAGCCAATCCGCTACCAATAATCAAAAAATCAAACTCTTTTTCTGTAAACATCTTTTTTAGAAACTGTTTTTATCTCTTTCGAATGAAGACTTTTTAATCCTGCTGCGAAAATAGGACTTTTTAACGGTTTAGTTCACAAAAAAATAAGCTAAAATTAAGATTGGCGCCTGCTTTTGCTTTAAATGGATTGTGTCATTGCGCTTTGAGATACATGTATTTGATGAAAAAATAAAGAAACAATTCTTTCTAAAGGCTCAATACGAAGGATATTTCATTTTTTAATTTTGGGTTGTTGAAGTACTCTCATGGCTTACTGTTCGCCTAACAGATGGATTAATAGAGATCTACGATTTGATTTGTTATTGTGAAATTGAAATAGAGAAGTACATCCTTAAAAATCCTTTTGGATTTTAAGGAAAAGGTGTAGATTTGCAGCGATTATCAAATAAAATTAAAGTGATAGAAGAATCCTATAATAAGATTAGTACTTGGTATGATTCATATGCTTCCGAGTTTTTTTGCGAAGACGATGAAATTCAGATCAATATCGATCTAATAAAAACACATGCTTCGCGTGTTGTTGAAAATGTGAGAGAGTTGGGAAGTAGTATAGATGTTGAAGAATCAGATTTATTTCTGCTTCAAACAGCCGCTCTTCTTCATGATGTTGGACGATTTGTGCAGTTGGTAGAACATGGTACTTATGCAGATAATGAAGAGTCCAATCATATTCAAATAGGATTGGATGTGATTGAAGCGCATAATGTATTAAACGATTTGGAAGAAGCTGATAAGGCTTTGATAATTGACTGTGTGAAAATGCACGATTTAAACATCTTGCCAAAGATGTCTGATGAGCGTTCACTAGCACTTATTCATTTGCTTCGCGATGCAGATCGAATTGATGTGTTACGAATTGTTTCGGATTATTATACGCACAAAAAGGTTCATCCAAACCGACATTTGGACATGGAACTAAAAGACATGCCGGGAATCGCGAAGAAGATTTCCAAGGATATTATGGCTGAAAAAGTTGCCAGTCGCGAGGATGTTGAGACCTTAAATGATTTGAAATTATTTCAGATGTCCTGGATTTTTGACATGAAATATAAACGAAGTTTTAAGATGGTGAGTGAAAAAAGCTATATAAAAGCCATTTTTGAAACCTTGCCTAAAAGTGATGTTGTCATTGATATGTATCGAAATATGAAGATTTTCATGGAAAATCAATTGTAAGTTTCAATCCATAGATCAATAATATTTATATAGACTCGTTAAAAATAGCGAGTCTTTTTTTGTATCTTTGTCACAACAGAGAAGGCGTAAGAGATTGTGACAATAATGTGGTCTAACTTTTCTAAGCAAAGTTTAATTTTAGAATATAAAAAGATATAATGAGAGATATTGTTTGTAACTGTCAGATGGTTGATAGAGATACTATAGATAAAGCGATTCATGAGAAGAATGCTACAACGATTGAAGAAATTAGACGATATACTGGCGCTAATACAGGTTGTGGAAAATGCATGAGCTATATTAATTCTATTTTGGATTCAGAAGTTCCAAAAGTCGCTGCGAAAAAACCGGTAGCCCAAAGCAAATTCAAATTATGGTAATCGTTCATAAATAGAAGTTAAATATAAACGTCCTTTATCAGGACGTTTTTTTATGTCTTAATCCGAGTACGTTAAAAATGAAAACGCCATCAAAATAAATTGATAGCGTTTAAATTCTTTAGATCGTAATGTGAATTACTCGCGCTCGGCAAGAAATTTTTCAGCATCCATTGCTGCCATACAACCAGAACCTGCTGAGGTAATAGCCTGACGGTATACTGAATCTTTAAGGTCGCCACAAGCAAAAACACCAGGAACATTCGTTCGGGTAGAATCTGGTTCAGTCACAACATAGCCGTTTTCGTCAGTTGTAACGTATTGCTTAAAGAAATCAGAGTTTGGCGTGTGACCAATTGCAAGGAAGAATCCATCAACACTGATCTTAACTTCCTGCTCATCTTCTTCGCCAAGACGCTTGATTAAAGTAGCGCCCTGAACAACACCATCACCGGTAATTTCTTTTGTATTGTGTTCGTAAAGAACTTCGATATTCTTTGTTCGGTTTACTCGATCTTGCATCGCTTTAGATGCACGTAAATAAGGTTTACGAACAATTAAGTAGACTTTATTACACAAACCTGCAAGATAAGTGGCTTCTTCAGCAGCAGTATCACCACCACCAACAACAGCGACATCTTTACCACGGTAGAAGAAACCATCGCAAGTTGCACAAGCAGATACACCTGATCCGGCATATGTGGTTTCAGATTCCAGACCCAAATATTTGGCCGTTGCACCTGTTCCTAGAATGACCGATTCAGCTTCAATTGTTTTGTTACCATCAACCACAACTTTGTGTGGGTATGATGAAAAATCAACTTCTGTAACAATGCCCCAACGACAATCAGTCCCAAAACGTTCAGCTTGCTTTTTTAGATCAGCCATCATTTCAACACCTGTAACACCATCGGGATAACCAGGGAAGTTGTCAATTTCAGTTGTTGTTGTTAATTGCCCGCCAGGTTGTAATCCTTCGATCAGTACCGGGCTAAGATTAGCTCTGGCAGCATAAATAGCAGCAGTATAACCCGCAGGACCAGATCCAATAATTAGACATTTTACTCTTTCTATATCACCTTCAGGTGTAGTCGATTTTTTTTCCTCTAAGTTCATAGGCTTAAAAAGATCCATTTTATGTTTTTTTGTTCTAATTCTAAATAGTTTTGAGTGAGCAAATCTATAAAATATCTATATAAGTTCATGTATTCAGTCTCTTAAAAAGCATTATTTATCAATAAGATGTTTAGTTTGTCTTCGATTCTTGTTTGTTCTATTTTCAAATTTAAATTTTGTATTTGAATTCTATTATTTCATGTAGTGCCCATTTTTACTCACATAGGAGCATGTGTCAGGTCGTGTTGATACGTTTTAAAATATAAATTTTGACTGAAATGACTTTATTTGATTAACCGATTGAGGCTTTTTTTAGAATAGATATTTTATTGTGGAACTCGGATTCTTTAAAAGAGAAACGACATATCGATTTATCTGTTTGGGAGAGGCTACTTACACGATTAAGTTTTAAAGTTGAATGACTTATTATAGAATCTGTGATATGGCTTCAATCAATTTTTGATATCTTTGATAGTAGTAGTAGTAGTAGTAGTAGTAGTAGTAGTAGTAGTAGTAGTAGTAGTAGTAGTAGTAGTAGTAGTAGTAGTAGTAGTAGTAGTAGTAGTAGTAG
>NZ_SHKN01000002.1:541410-562510 GCF_004217115.1 Ancylomarina subtilis
TAGTGTTGATGTAAAGGTTTTCAAATTAGTTCAATATGATTATAGCTGTAGATTTTGATGGTACCATAGTCGAGCATAAATACCCCAATATTGGTGCTGAGATTCCTTTTGCATTTGAAACTCTGAAAATGTTGCAGGAAAAAGGGCACCAGCTTATTTTATGGACTTACCGCTGTGGAACAGAATTGGATGAGGCTGTAGCATATTGTAAAAAGAACGATCTTGAATTTTATGCGATCAATAAAAACTATCCTGAGGAAATTTTTGATGCCGGGATTAGTCGAAAAATAATTGCTGATATTTACATTGATGATCGTAACCTAGGTGGTTTACCTGATTGGGGTGAAATTTATGCCCAGATAGTGGGAGTTGAGGATAACCCGTATATGCATGACTCCCAAAGTAAATCTAAAGGGATTAATAAACTGCTGAAAAAGTACTTTTCGATATAATGAGGCTTGCCTCTGGTTATCTACGAGTTGGCTTTGTTAATTCAATTAAAAAAGGGAATAAGGTCAATAGTATGGCCTTTGAATTTAGAACTTTGAGAGCCGTTTATAATAGAGCCATAAAAGAAGGTCTAGCCAAAAAGGAACTTTACCCATTCGATAAGTTCAAGATCAAAACAGAGAAAATTCAAAAGAGAGCTTTATCCAAGGATGAAATCATATTAATAAGGGATATTGATTTGGATGATTTCCCTGGCCAAAAGAAGCACGAGATTTGTTCAAGTTTTGTTTTTATACCATGGGAATGTCTTTTGTTGATATTGCTTATCTGAAAGTTAAGGATGTTCGCAAAGGCCGGTTGAATTACTCGAGACAGAAAACCAGTCAAAAATACAGTATGGCCATTTTGGAACCCGCAATGGAGATTATTAAACGGTATTCAGATCTAAAGGATCCTGAAGCGTTTCTATTTCCTTTATTGGATCCCAAACATGAGAAAATTCATGAGCTTTATCGTTCATGCATGAGGAATAAGAATAGAAGATTAAAGGAAATTGGAAAAAAGCTAGAGCTATCCTTACCATTAACATCATACGTCGCTCGTCACTCCTGGGCAACCATTGCCAAGCGTTCAGGAGTACCAACCGCGGTCATCTCAGAAGGTTTGGGACACACAACTGAGAATACAACCCAGGTTTATTTGGATAGTTTCGAAAATGAAGTCTTGGATGCTGCCAATAGATTGATAACGCTTTGATTTACCGATATGTATTTTTTTGATAAATTATAAATCTTTGTTAAATTGGTTGGCTAACAACTATTTATATGATCAAGAATTCAAGCTTAGTGGCTTTGGAGAATGAATTGTCTAAAGCCAATGTTGTGTTTAAAGATGAAGGTGGATTATCCACCTTATACTTCAATAACTTTTCCAATCCGAATGATTTTAAGGAAAAACTAGATAGTCTCTACCTGAATTTTTCTAAAGAATTAAGTCAAAATTTAAGAGGATTGACAGCTCGGGATTCTAGATTGCATCATTTGGAATTGGTATTGAGAATTTTTGTTAGTCTTCAGGAAAAATTAGGCTCAAATTTGACTCTGCTCAATTCCCCTGTTGAGGTTTCAACAAAGAATGAGATAGCGGCAACTTGTATTTGCTCCAAAATATCGGATGTTCAGGATTTGATTTCTTATATCTGTTTTCAGAAGAATACTATTTTGGAATCAATTAGATTGATCAAGACTTATCGATTAAAATTTAGAAAGAATGCCAATGAATATTGGAAAGATGTTTTCAAAGATTTTTACCCCTATTATTGCCGATTAAAAGAGCAATTGAGTGAGATTGGTTTGATCCAGGATAGAATACAATTCTTAAAAGATCAGCGAAAAGAGCTAGAAATAGTGTTTCAGGAGAAGGGGGTGAATTTATTTGATTCTCCCTTAAATCTATTCTTTGAGTTTCACATTGATGGCCTTAAAGATTTGTATTTTTCATCAAAACTAAACCCAACTTCTAAACCAATAGAACAACATCTGAAATGGTCTGGAGATAAGGTGAAGTTTATTGAGTTGATCTTATCTCTCGATTTATTAAAAGTTGTGGAGTTTATGGATGGTAGTCCAATTTCAAGGAAAGAACTTTTCAGACGATTCGAGATCTTTTTTGATTTACCACACATTAACGATTTAGGAAGTCGAATCCACAAGTTAAAAATGCGTTCCAATACAACTCCTTTTCTTGATGAACTAAAAGAGAATTGTAATCGATTTTTAAATGATAACGATTGATATATTGGGCTGATTTTAATATTATGTCTGATATTTTAAGTTTTAACTGATTGATAATCATATGCAGTCTGCATATAATCCTAAATTTGGCGAAGCAGTACGGTGTAATGCTATGAAAATCAAACACGAAGCGAAAAAAAATAAAACGAGCTACCTCCTGTATTTAGAGATCTATAGCCTTTTTCTCCTCAATTCACTGAAAATTTTTTATATGCAAGCTGCATAAACAAATCATCTTCCCTCTCTAAACTTGTTGTAACCATCCGAAGCTGCTCATCGGGCTTGGTTCCTGAGCTGGCCGAAGGATGGCAAATATGGATCAGTTCTTTAGACTATTAGACTATTGGACTTTTCGACTTTTTAACTATTAATTTTTAGTCGTTATGCAACAAGAACAAGAATTAGTAAAAGTTTTCTCAGAGCTTGCGGATAAAATGAAATCCATTGAGACCCAACTCAAGCAGATTTCCCTAAATGAAAGAAACCCCTTAGGTGACATTTACCTGGATACCGATGAGGTTTGCACCTTGCTCAAAGTGTGTAAACGCACCCTTCAAAAGTACCGCGATGAGTCTTGTATTTCATTCATTCAACTTGGAGGCAAAACCCTCTACAAAACCAGCGACATCGTAGAAGCACTTGAAAAGAACTACCAACCCGCACTAACTAATGTCTAGTGACCATTGACCAGTGTCCGTTGACTCTCGATCATCATTGGGTTGGATTTTTCGACCTTTTGACTTTTCAGACTGTTTGACCTTTCGACTTGAATTTCTTTATCCTTCATTGTCCGCCATAGCAGTTTTTCTGCGAAGGAGGCCTTTAACCTTTAACCTTCATTGTCCGCCATAGCTTTAGCGAAGGCGGATTGACTTTTCAACTTTATGAAACCCATGAACATCCCCATAGAACTCCTGGTCTTTGCCCTTTCCAACCGGAAGGTCAATCCACTACGACTTTTCTTGTACTTGAAAAGCCAGGGATCGGGTTATGTCTCTTGGGATGAGGAGCAAAAAGAAAAAACATGTTTGGCACTTGAAATAAAGTCACCGAAAACACTTCAAGCCAACCTCTCATGGTTGTTGAAGAATGGTTGGGTGACCATGAATTCCAAACGCGAATCTGTTAGAGTCGTGAGCTATTTAGTTTTGGCAAAAAAACTTAATTTTCAATCTGCTACCGGTGCCATATACGAGCAGCAGAATTTCAATAACTTCCGCCCATTCATCTATGCAGCGGTGGTCACCTATTACCTTCATTACAAAGATAGGATAGCAAGGCAGTCGGCACGAAAACAAGGGCGTACCACTTCGAATTGTCGCTACCGTGATCTTCCAGCAGATTATCTGGCTAAGGTTTTGAACTTAGGTAAATCCACCATTGTCCGTTATCGGCAAAAAGCATGGGATGCAGGTTTTATAAAGATGAAACATCGATTTAAACCCTTGCTTTTACCCATCGAGGAACTCGAGTTTTGTCGCATCTATGGTGATGAGGAAGCCTGGCAACTGGTCATTCACAACAACCAGGTCAAAATCCAGCTTTCAAATGCTATAACATCTTACATTCATTTGCGCACTAAACCCAGTCTGAAAAAGCATATCCAGGCAAGGCAAAAAGTGGACCCGATAAAAGAAGGGTTTTAAAGGGAAGGCTGCGCCCAGCAGCATTTCCCTTTAAAACCCCAAATCGTCAGATTTGACGAAAAACATATTAGAAGTGCGGTCACTGAGCCTGTCGAAATATCGAAGGATGGCGTAGGCGGATTGACTTTTCCGACTCTTTGACCTTTCGACTTCTCAGACCTTTCGACCTTTTTACCATTGACCAATGCCTATTGACTGAAAACCGACAACCGATAACCGACAATAAGTTTTTCTCGACTCTTTGACCTTTAGACTTTTCAGACCTTTAAACTTTGAATCTCATGAAATCAACAATCAAAACCCACCTCCACAACCTATCCCAACAGATAAATATCCTAATCAGCTTCTTTTTAGAAAACGAATCTTTATTATCTCCAGGCCTCATCCGAATCCTGGACCAGGCTCAACTCGAGCTCAAAGATCTCTTAGACCTCAAGTTCGAACTCGAGAGAAAAGTGGCCCTGTTTGAAGCCATCGAGACAGTGATAAAACATCCTCGTTACTTCATGTCCGACTCACCCAAAAAGTTAGTCCAGGCCTATTCTCAGGAAAAGCACTTCCGCCGCTTCTCACCGGTTCTAAACACCTTTATGGTTTACGCTAACGACATCGCCAGGGAGATGCTCAATGCCAATCATGATCTCGTAGAAACCTTACCACCCCTATACCAAAACATCCTCTCCAAGAGCCGAAGAAATAGGAGAGAGGGTTTTTGTAAGATCCTGCATCAAATCGTCTACGAGCAAGCCTATCCAGCCAACCTAACCAAAGAATGCCATCGTATAATAGACTTGATTACAGAGCAATGTCAATCAAATAATTCATTTAAACTAATTGGATCAAGTTTAAATCTGACTGTTTGAACATAAATGATGATTTGTATAGCCTCCTTGTATGCATATTTTGTTAATTTTGAATTTACCCCTCTTAATTCAAAGGGAATAGACCTGTATCTGATGTGATAGCTACATTTTGTAATTAAAAAAAACAAATCCAATGGCAAAGTCAAAGTCAAAACTTATTGCTGAAAAGACCATTTTTGCTGCCTTCAAAATCTTGAAAGAAGCTGGTGGCGAGATGAGAGGAAGAGATGTTGTAGATAAAATTAGAGAGACACTTGAATTTAATGAATATGAGAAGCATGTGTATGAAAAGACGGGATATGTACGTTGGGAATCAGCCTTGCAATTTTATTCAATAGACTGCATGAAGGCAGGCTATCTTAGAAAGAAAAAGGGACTTTGGATATTGACAGATGAAGGTCGTGCTGCAATAAAATTAGGGCAAGAAAAACTATTGGAAACTGCATCAAAGAAATATCGTATTTGGGACGCTAAGAGAGTTAAGGCAGACCAAAAGCAAGATGATGTGGAGACTGATGATCTTAATGGAGAACAATCTCAACAACAACGTGCACTGTTAAATCAGTACGAACAGGATGCTAGTGTTGGATTACGTGCCTTTATTCTTAGTAAAAACCCCTATGAATTTCAGGATCTTATCGCATCCTTATTGAATGCCATGGGATATCATATTTCTGATATCGCACAGAGAGGACCAGATGGAGGTATTGATATTATAGCTTATACCGATCCTTTAGGAACCCAACAACCTAGAATTATTGTGCAGGTAAAACACAGGCCTAATGATTCGGTTTCTTCTGACGAAATTCAAAAGCTCTCGGGGACACTTAAGAGAGCTACTGATGTTGGTATTTTTGTGACTTCGGGGCAGTTCTCAAAACCTGCTATAAAGGAGGCAAGAGGCTCTAGAGAGCATATAGAACTGATTGATTTCGATAGGTTCATAAATCTTTGGGTTGAGTACTACAATAAAATGACCGATGAGCAGAAGAACATGCTGCCATTGCACCCAATTTACTTTCTTGGTAGTAATGAATAAAGAGAGTAGAGCTTTCGAGAATTAGAATCTAAACAATTGAAATGCCAAACAACATCGAACAACTACAAGCTTTTCTTGAAAAAGCAGACATCCCTAAAATAAAAGCCAAACCCAAAACCTTTTTGGGAATAGCCAAGCAACCTCACTATGAGAACGTATTGTCAAATCTCTATGCATTTTTTTTTGATGTAAATGAAGAGCATGGATTGAAAGATCTGTTCATTTCAACATTCATTGATATCATACAGGTCAAAACAAAAGGACAAGGGAAACAGTTTTACTTTGATGACGGTTTTGAAGTTAGGACTGAGGTGGGAACTGGAGAAGGAAGAATTGATTTATTCTTGGCTAATGAATCAAGTGCCATTATCATTGAGAATAAAGTTTATCACAATCTAATAAATCCTTTAGCTAATTATTGGGCCCTAATAGATCGCATTGAACTTCAGAATAAAATAGGTGTTGTTTTATCTCTTAGAAAAATTCCATACACTGGGAATGAGAATTTTATTAACATCACTCATCTGGAGTTAATGGAAGAGGTGATGAGGAATTTGAATATTTATGAAGAACAAGCATCACCGAAATTTTTGATTTTTCTGGAAGATCTACATCAAAACATTAAGAATTTAAGTTTGAGTCATATGAAAGTTGAGGAATTAGAACTGTTTTTGCTGAATAAAGACAAAATCAATCAATTGGTTAAATATCGCAGAAATATTCAAGTTCATGTGGAAGATGAAATTGCAAAAGCATGTAAAGAACTAGGTGGTAATTTGAAATTGGCCAAACCAAAAGATAAGAATAGAGGAAAAAGATTGAGATATATGATTTCTCCAAGTTATAAAGATTTAGTGATTACTGTAGTGTATGGAGAATTGCTGAATGAAGTTGGAGGTCAATTGCATCTAATTGTGGAGATGAGAAATAAATTATTAAATGATCGCGAACAATATCGCAACATTCAGTTTCCAGCTATAACAGATGACGTGAGACGAGATGACTTCTTTGAAATTAAGGATCAAAACTACGAACATTTCGCAAGCAAATCTTATGATTTGGGGCTGGAAAATTTTCATGATTTAAACTTATTTATCGTACGTAAACTTAAAGAAGATGGTTTGTATTCGGTATATACTCATTTGAATAGCTACATAAAAGAGAGCAGGAAAGAAAAACAAAAAAGAAATCCCCAACCAGTCGAACTATAAGCTCAAATGTTAACTACATTTGTTTTCTGAATTCAAAGAAACACCATATATGACATCATTAGAAGAACAAAAATTCTTAAACGATCTAGATAAAAAGCTTTGGACAGCAGCCGATAAACTGCGTTCAACCCTTTCAGCAGCCGAATACAAACATGCCGTATTAGGTTTAATATTTGTAAAATACGTGAGTGATTCTTTTGCCAGCAGAAGAAAAGATCTCGAAAAAGACCTAAGAAATCCTGAACACGATTACTTTCTTGATGCTGCAGATTTTAACTCTCCCGAAGAGTACGAGGCAGAGATCAATCTGGAATTGGAAGTAAGAGATTACTACACCGAAAAGAATGTGTTTTGGGTACCAATGCGTGCACGTTGGAAAGTTTTGCAGGATAACGCCAAACTACCTGCCGGTGCCGATTTACCTTGGAGCAAGATAAACGCCAAGGGTGAAGAAGTACCCGAGAAAATGAAAACGGTAGGTTTCTTAATCGACGATTCTCTGGAAGCCATTGAGAAAGACAATCCAAAATTGAAGGGCATTCTCAACAAAACTTATTCACGCTTAAATTTGGACGATAGCAAGCTGGGCGAACTCATCGACTTAGTGGCAACCATTCCTTTTAATCATGGAAGCCTGGGATCGAAAGATATTCTTGGACATGTATACGAATATTTTCTCGGGCAATTTGCCAGTGCCGAGGGCAAAAAGGGTGGACAGTTCTACACTCCAAAGTCTATTGTTAGCCTGATTGTTGAAATGCTACAGCCTTACAAAGGCCGTGTTTACGATCCTGCCATGGGTTCTGGTGGTTTCTTTGTACAGAGCGAAAAGTTTATTAAAGAGTTTGGTGGCAAAATTGATAATATATCGGTATACGGACAGGAATACAACCACACAACATGGCAATTGGCTGCCATGAACATGGCCATTCGTGGTATCGACTTCAACTTTGGAAAACAACCTGCCGATACCATGAACAACGATTTGCACCCCGACCTGCGTGCCGATTACATAATGGCCAATCCACCCTTTAACATGAAGGAGTGGTGGCAAGAGAAACTGGAAGGCGATGTGCGTTGGAAATACGGCACACCACCTCAAAACAACGCCAACTTTGCCTGGTTACAGCACATGATTCACCACCTTAGCCCACAAGGCTCTATGGCGCTTCTGTTGGCTAATGGATCTATGAGTTCCAATACCAACAGCGAAGGCGAAATCCGTAAAAATATTCTCGAAGACGACTTGGTAGAGTGTATGGTAGCACTGCCAGGGCAATTGTTTACCAACACACAAATACCAGCCTGTATTTGGTTCTTAAACAAAAACAAAGAGGCCACCGACAAGAAACGCGCCCGCAAAGGTGAAGTGCTTTTTATCGATGCCCGCGAAAAAGGTTATATGAAAGACCGCGTCCTTCGCGACTTCACCCTCGATGATATTAAAGACATTGCCGACACATTTCACAAATGGCAAGGCAGCTCCCTGAGCGGAGTCGAAGTGCCTGCCCTGAGCGAAGTCGAAGGGTATGAAGACATCCCCGGCTTCTGCAAATCTGTTACCCTCGATGATATCCGCAAAAACGATTACGTGCTGACACCTGGCCGCTACGTGGGTACCGAAGAGCAGGAAGAGGATAGCGAACCCTTTGCCGAAAAAATGACACGCCTTACCACCGATTTAAAAAAACAATTAGCCGAAGGCAACCGTCTGGAAGCAGAAATTAAAAAGCAATTGGGAGGATTGGGGTATGAGCTCTAAATGGACTTATTTTAGACTTATTGAAATTTGCACAAAAATTGGTTCTGGTGCTACACCAACTGGGGGAAAGTCTACATATACAGATTTTGGTGAGTATGCTCTAATACGAAGTCAAAATGTGTTGGATTTTGTTTTTTCGTATAATGGTTTGGCTTATATCAATAAGAAACAGGCTACAAAGTTGAATAACGTAGCAATTGAAAAGAATGATGTGCTAATCAATATAACTGGTGATAGCGTCGCTCGTGTTTGTATGGTTCCTGAAAATGTTTTGCCTGCTAGAGTCAATCAACATGTTTCAATTTTGCGAGTAAATCCAAGTTTGTTTTCTGCTAAACTTCTCAAATATCTTTTGCTTTCGAACGATAACAAAGATAAATTACTATCTCTAGCATCCTCTGGAGCAACAAGAAATGCATTGACAAAATCAATGCTTGAAAATTTTGTGGTATATGCTCCTAAAGATCCAGTTGATCAAGAGAAACTTGCTCAAAATTTGCAAAGTCTCGACGACAAAATCGCCAACAACAACCGCATCAATCAAACGCTTGAAGAGATGGCACAAGCCCTCTTTAAATCTTGGTTTGTCGATTTTGAACCTGTAAAAGCAAAAATGCAGGCCATTGCCCAAGGCAACGATCCACAAATTGCAGCTATGGAAGTTATCAGTGGAAAAACCGCCGAAGAAACTCAAAACTTTGCCGATGTCAAATACGACGAACTACGCACCACTGCCGATCTTTTTCCGGATTCTTTGGTAGAGAGTGAATTGGGTTTGATTCCGGAGGGATGGAGTGTTGGCTCTATAGGTGATGTATACCCTTCCTTTGGTGGTTATGCTTTTAAAAGCAAAGATTTTAAAGAAGAAGGTTATCCTGTAATTAAAATAAAAAATATAGGTGAAGATGGAAGGGTCAATTTAATTGATACTCAAAAAATATCGCCTGAGTTAGTTATAGATAAAGAAAGATTTAGATTACAAGATGGTGATATCCTGATGGCAATGACCGGTGCCACAATTGGTAAAGTGGGTATTGTGGTAAATGGTGAAAATCCAAGTTTTTTAAATCAACGTGTTGCCAAGTTTGGAAGTGTTTCTAAAATCAAAAGTGGTAATTGGTTTGCGTATCAATTTTTTAAACTTGAAGAAAATAGAAGTTTGATTATTTCTTCAAGTCAAGGTAGTGCTCAACCTAATATAAGTACTACTGGCATTGATTCTCTGAAAACCACAATTGATAATTTTGAGCTAATTAACAGGTTTAATACTAAAGTTGATATTTTATTTAGAATTTGGATTAATAATGAAAAAGAGTGTCGAAAATTATCGGAATTAAGAGATTCTTTATTACCCAAACTCCTATCAGGAAATATATTTACTTTTAATTCTATTGATAATGCCTAAAGAGTATTTAAAATATTTATATAATGAGCATCTCAATAGTGATGGGGGTATAGAAATTGAGAGTTCTTTTTTTCAACGAAGTCAAATACTCTCGGAAATTGAACCTGAAACATATGAGATAACTTTTGAAGAATGGGAAAATTCAAGGAAAGAAGAACTATTGTCAAAAGCCAATAAAATATTAGGTCTCTATGATAATTCAAAGAGATTTGAAAAGTTGAAAAAAGCATACAATACTAGGATGTTAACTCCTTTCATTGGTGCTGGTTTGTCAATGCTAAGTGGTTATCCTTCTTGGACTTCTTTTCTATATCAGTTATGTGAGGAATCAGATTTAACAGAAGAGGAATTAGATAAATTATTGAAATTAGGAAAATATGAAGAAGCTGCACAAGAGCTATATAATGACCTAGGGAATGAATTGTTTAATGAATATCTTGAGAATGAATTTTCTCATGAGAAAAACATTATTGGAGCTATAAATTACCTACCTCTTTTATTTAACCAAAGTTCAATAATAACCACAAATTTTGATAATGTATTGGAAAAGATTTTTGATGGTAAGGATAATGGTTTTGATGAAATTAAAAGTGGAAAATATCTTGATGAAGTTATTCGTAAAACTGCCAGTGGCAGCAGGATTTTAATCAAACTTCATGGTGATTGCACACAGATTCAAGATAGAGTATTAACTCTCAATGAATATGAAAATGCTTATGTGGATACTAGAGTGCTTTCAAAATTTATTGAGCGATTTATATTTAAAGGAACATTATTGTTCCTTGGATGTAGTTTGTCAAATGATCGCACAATAAGTACAATGAAAAAATTTGTACAAGAAGAAGGAGCTGACGGCATACCAAGGCATTATACCTTTATGGAAGAGATTTTAGATGAAAAGGATAGAAGACAAAAAAAACGAGAATTAGCTAAGGCAAATATTTTCCCTATTTGGTACCCAACTGATGAACATGATGAATCGATTGAGGCTTTATTTTTTAAATTAATGGAGGATAATTTATGATCAACGAAGACCAACTTGAACAACTAGCCCTAACTTGGTTTCAAGACAATGGCTACAACTACCTTCATGGAGCCGACATTGCTCCCGAATCGGCAACACCTTATCGTAACGATTTCCGCGAAGTTATTCTTGCAAAGGAATGCTTCGAGGCACTATCGGCTCTAAACCCTGGTATCCCCTCCGCTAAAATCGAAGAGGTAATCCGTCTGGTTTCAAATCCCGATGGGGTGAACACCGTTTATAAAAACAAGGCTTTTCACAAAATGCTTTTAGACGGAGTTCAGGTTGAATTTGAGCACAAAGGGGAGAATATCAAAGATTTGGTTTACCTCATCGATTTCAATTCGGTGGCTGCCAATCGATTTTTGGTGGTCAATCAGTATTCCATTGCCGGCGAAAAACACACCCGTCGTCCCGATATCATGGTTTTTATTAATGGTTTGCCCATCTCTATTCTGGAACTAAAAAATCCGGCCAACGAAGATACCGATATTTGGGATGCATACAATCAACTTCAAACCTATAAAAAAGATATAGAAGACCTCTTTGTATTCAACGAGGCTTTAGTGGTTTCCGATGGCATTACGGCTCGTATTGGTTCTCTAACCGCCAACAAAGAACGTTTCATGCCTTGGCGAACCATCGATAACGAACACGATCGTCCCTTGGTCGAATTCGAATTGGAGAAGGTGATCAAAGGTTTCTTTAAACCCGAATTGTTTCTCGATTACCTGCGCCATTTTATCCTGTTTGAAGGCAATGGTAATGGACTCATAAAAAAAATTGCAGCTTACCATCAGTTTCACGCCGTTCGCGAAGCTGTAAAAGCAACTATTAAGGCGGCCAGTGTTCCCCAATTGGCCATGGCTGCCGAACCTAGAGCCAATTATACAAATACATTAGAGCCGGGTTCGAAGAAAGCAGGCGTTATTTGGCACACCCAAGGCTCGGGCAAAAGCATCTCCATGGTCTGTTATGCAGGTAAGCTGTTACAGCAGGCCGAAATGCAGAATCCAACCATTGTGGTGGTCACCGATCGTTCCGATCTCGATGGTCAACTGTTTAAAACCTTCTCGCAATCTGCCGATCTACTCAAACAAGAGCCCGTTCAAGCTAATAGCCGTGAGGATTTGCGCGATATACTCGAAGCCCGTAAATCGGGAGGAATTGTATTCACCACCATACAAAAATTCTCATTATACAATGGCGAATCCAAGCACCCACTGCTAAGCAAGCGCCACAACATAGTTGTAATTAGCGACGAGGCACACCGATCGCAGTATGGCGATAAAGCCAAGCTCGATACCAAAACGGGAGTTTATAAATATGGTTTCTCGCAACACATGCGCGATGCCTTAAACAATGCAACCTTTATTGGCTTTACAGGTACGCCTATCTCTATGGTTGATAAGGACACCCAAAATGTATTTGGCAGCTATGTCAGTATTTACGACATACAAGATGCGGTAGACGATGGTGCTACGGTACCCATTTTTTACGAAAGCAGATTAGCCAAGCTCGATATCAACCAGGCAGAAATCGAAAAACTGAATCAGGACGTCGAAGAGGTCATCGAAGACGAAGAAGATCTGGTCACTCGTGAAAAGACAAAAAGCAAATGGGCAGAATTGGAGAAATTGGTAGGTGCTGAAAATCGTATGCTTAAAATTGCCGCCGATTTGGTGAATCATTACCAGCAGCGCATCCAAATTATTGATGGAAAAGCCATGATAGTTTGCATGAGTCGTGACATTTGCGTGCAGATGTACAATCACATTACCGCAATAAAACCCGAATGGCACAACGACGATCCTTCCAAAGGAAATATCAAAGTGATTATGACCGGCTCGGCTTCCGATAAGGAGTCCATTCAGGATCATGTCCACACCAAGAAAGTAAAAAAGGATTTGGAGAATCGCTTCAAAGACGAAAACGACGATCTGCAGATTGTAATTGTCCGCGACATGTGGCTTACGGGTTTCGATGCACCGCCTTGTCATACCATGTATGTCGACAAACCCATGAAAGGCCACAACCTAATGCAGGCCATTGCCCGCGTAAACCGTGTGTTTAAAAATAAACCAGGTGGATTGGTGGTCGATTACATTGGCATTGCCAATGAGTTAAAGTGGGCACTAAAAACCTACACCGAATCGAAAGGAAAAGGCTCGCCAACAAACAAAGCGCAGGAAGCTTTTGTCATTTTTCAAAATAAACTGGATGCACTTAGAGGCATGTTTCATGGTTTTAATTATTCTGATTTTGAAACAAAACCTTTGGAGCTTCTCATTCCAGCCACCAACCATATTTTGGAAGATTCAAAGAATGGAAAAAAACGTTTCCTCGATTTAATGGCAGCCATAAATTCGGCATTGGCACTTTGTGGCACTTTAGATGAAATAAACGAATACAAAATTGAAATCGCCTTCTTCAATGCCATTAAGGCAACCATCATAAAACACACCAGTGTCGATAAAAAGCGTCTGGAAGAAGAAAAGAATTCGGCCTTAAAGCAAATACTCGACAATGCCGTTGTTGCCGAAGGCGTAGAAGATATTTTCAAACTTGCAGGATTGGAGAAACCAAATATTGGTTTGCTTTCCGAAGATTTTTTAGAAGATGTACGTCGCCTAAAAATGAAGAATTTTGCGGTGGCCCTCTTAGAGAAATTATTAAAAGACAACATCAAAGCGCACTCTCGGGGCAACTTGGTTCAGGAACAAAAATATGGCGACAGACTTCTCGAATCTTTGCGTAAATACCACAACCGTCAAATTGAAACCGCTCAGGTAATCGAAGAGCTGATTCAAATGGCCAAGGATTTCCAAAAGGACATGGAACGTGAAAAAGATTTAGGTCTGAACATCGACGAAATCCGTTTTTACGATGCACTTGCCAGCAACGAAAGTGCTGTTCGTGAATTGCACGAAGAAACATTAAAGCAAATAGCTATAGAACTAACCGAAAAGCTTCGAAACAGCACCACGGTTGATTGGCAAGTCCGCGACAGCGTCCGCGCCAAAATCCGCAACATGGTTCGTCGTTTGCTTCGCCGTTATAAGTATCCACCAGATCAGGCTCCTCAAGCAATTGAATTAATATTAAAACAAGCCGAAGTTTTGGCTGATGGATGGACAAATTAATAATCACTTAAACCTGACAGCGTGCATCGCACCTGTCAGCGTTTTTTAAGAATATAACGACTTAAATACTATGACTCTCTTAAATATTGCCATTCATTTTGCTATCGGAATGGCAATTTCTTTATTAGGATTTTATTTTTTTAGAAAATTCATAAGGAAATATTTCACCAAGCATCTTACATATATTTTTCTAAGTTATTGGGCATTTTGCATATTAATTTTCCTATTCTTAATTGGATCAGGTGGTGCCACTTTCTATATTGATACAACAATATGGTATGAATTTGGTTCCTTCATCGGAGCATTCCTTTTAGCAGCAACTTTACTGTTTCAAATTCGCTCTTTTCGCCGCCAGCAAGTTGAAGCCAAATTCTTCGAGATGGTGAAGTACTACAGGGATAATGTTGTCCAGATGAAATTGAGAAACCCCTTTCATCATAATAGTCATGAAGAAACACATGCAGAAGGGCGTCGTGTTTTAAAAGTAATTTTCGATCAATATAAAGTTGCAAGGGGAATTGTAGATTTCGAAAAAGTGGTTGATAGCAATAAAATAGATGATTGTTTTATAAAACCTAAGGAATATAATGCATTCTTCTCTTCTCAATCTGATCAAGAATTATCTGCTGAGCATAAGAAAATGTTTATCGAAAACGAAATTGCATACCTAATCACCTATTGGGGAGTTTCTAGTGGTACGGTAAAAGAAATAGAAAATTGGTTGACAAAACAATTTAGACTCAAAAATAAGGAAAAAGATGAGAATGATTATCCGGAACTACAAACTGAACTTATTAGAAAAATTATAAAGTGTGTCGCATTTTATAAGTGTGATTGCAATAAAGATTGTCATTCTAAATACACTGATTCAATTTACACTCATCTAAAACAAACAGAAGGTCGAAGTTTTATTGAATGTAAAAAATCAACAAAAAAAACTAAGTTTTTCGGAGGCCATCAATATCAATTAGGACACTATTTTCGCCATCTTTTCCAAGCCGTGAAATTTATCGACCAACAACCAGCCTGGCTTTTCTCTAAAGTAGATAAGTACGAATACGCAAAAATCCTTCGAGCTCAAATGTCCAATTATGAACAAGCACTCTTATTTATCAACTCATTAACCGTTTTAGGCCGTAATTGGGAATATAACAATAAGGAGGGTAAGCGCTTGATTTCCGAATATCATATGATTAAAAACTTACCACAACATTTTATTCCCAACATGAATCCTAAAGATTATTATCCTGATGTGAATTTTGAGTGGAAAGAGAATGATAAAAATGAAATAAATTTGCCAACCAAAACAATGCAATCAACATCAAACCAAACTACCCCTGCACGGGAAAAAGAAAATCATCTTAGAATTGAAGAAGTTGAGAAATGGAGAAAAGAAATTTCTACTTGGAATCTACTTTATAAAAAATATCCACCAAAAGTAAAGTTATATTTTTGGTCACTAGCTTTCACTGGAACTATTATTCTTATTGCATGGATATATTTTAAAGAGTACAACTTGCGTTGGTTATTATTAGTGATACCTGCATTAAATGCTTATTTATCATATCGTCTATCTAAATCTCATATAGTTAATATTTTTGAAAGTTATAGAGTCGAATTACAAATCGAACCTTTATTGTATAATAAAAATAAATTAAGCTTAATCCAACAGAAAATAATTGAAAAGAAGATTGGAAGTGATGTGTCAAATCAATCTTATATTGAATTTTTATTAAATCATATTGAAACTAAAAAACAAACTAAAAGATTTAATTATCCAACATCTGTTTGGTTCATTTCAGTGACTGTCAGTGCTATTATTGTGGCATCAGTTAAAACTTTTAGTCTTGCAGATCTTCCTATTGCTATTACTTTTTTTTATGTCATTTTTGTGATTGAGATTTTTATTAGAAATAATTTTATAGACATTTATAAAAATCGATATAATGATCTGATCAAAGCATTAAAAAACATTCAACTTAATAATCTATCTAAAAAAGGATAATGAATAATTTAATCGAAACGATACTAATCAATTCATCTATAACTACTGTTCTTGGTACAGTTTGTTTTTTCTTTATAAAAGCTTGGTACAATAAAAAAGCCAGTAAAGATCTTGAAATTCACAAAGGAGATATCAGAAAAGAAATTGAAACCCAATTAGAATCTCACAAAGGCGATATTCAAAAGGATTTAGAAAACCTCAAAGATTCC
Organism: Ancylomarina subtilis; assembly: GCF_004217115.1. NCBI lineage: Bacteria > Pseudomonadati > Bacteroidota > Bacteroidia > Marinilabiliales > Marinifilaceae > Ancylomarina > Ancylomarina subtilis. Next base: position 557,961 of record NZ_SHKN01000002.1, read on the forward strand.
TATATCAAAGAAAATTTAGAATCTACTCGTTTTGTTGAGGTCATCTGTCGGCAACGTATTGTTTGGTCGGATCAACTGCGTGATGACATTACAGAGATTGTATCCAAAACTCAATTGTTTGTTGAAATATCTGAAAAGCACTTGCAGTCATTTGGAATTGAGGCTTTTGCAAAAACTATTGAGATGTTTCAGGAGGAAAAGTTTTCGGCAAATGAAGCTGGTAATGTGATCAACTCATCAATAGATAATGCAAAATCTAGTTTGCCTATAAAGATAGAAGTTATAGGCGCGATTACCAGATTAAAATTGAAGCTAAATCCTATTCAAGATTATTCAGTAATTCTTCTATTGGAATCTATCAGGAATTTAATTGAAAACCCGACAGATAACAGTCAACCCCCCGCTGGTGCGAGATTGTATCTCGTACCCTGCGAAGCAGAAAATCAACCTAATTCAACTTTACTTGTTCCTTTGCCTCATCCTTTCTGCTTTTTCTTTAAGTAGGTTCCACAGCCAATTCATTTATGCTAAAATAAAGGAGAATAAAGATCTTTTCAGAATTTGACAAACTTGACATATTTAATTTACAGATTGATTAATTAAATTTGTCGATTGTTAAATTAATAGATAGACAGTCTTATGGAAAAAACGATTCGTGTTGAGATTGAAAATGAATACAAAACACAAATTGCAGAATTAGAAGAGAACTTAAAATCAGTCGGTGAGTTTGAGGCAAATGCACAATCATCTGTAGCGTTTTTGGCATTGACAAGGGGTGTTAATTTCATCTTTTCATGGGGTTTTTTTCTTTTGGGAGTTATAGGCCTGATAGCATTTGGATTCTATTTCAAAGAGATAATTAATTTAATCGATCAAAAATTTTCATTAGGAATTGAATCTTCAATTGTCGGATATGATGGCGAAATACTGAAAGGATTTCTATATCTAAAATATCTAATCATGTTAACATTTGGTCTGTGTCTGATGCTGAGTGTTCAATTGAAAACCATTCGTAAAAAGAATGCTCTAATTATTGGTCTGGATTCAGTAGTGAGTGATTTCAAAATGCGCTCAGTACGCATGTTAGATGAAGCTAAAAATAGATTGAAAAATTACACCAAGCTTATCGCAGAAGAAAGATTTTCAAAATAGGAAAAAAGGCGTTCTCTCCTCGGGCTGCTGCAAAAAGTTAGCCAGCATTGTCCGCCGTTTCAGTGAGGAGGGGTTCCAATAACCTGGTGTATATTCCACTGTTTTTAAACCTGATCCTCTCTACTTTTTATCTAAAGAGGTTCCACAGCCAACAGGTATTTGTTACCTAAAGTTGCTAGGTTGGTATTGTATTTCGGGGTCTCAATTTATTTTTTTGGCTGTTCCGTATAAATTTGAAACTATACCCGAAAAGGTATAAAACACCGTCGAAAATACAATTTTATACCCGATAAGGTATAATTACGCAAAATATTGTATATTTATACCCGATAAGGTATACTTATATAAATATTGCAAACATGTCACTACCCATATTCATAAAAGAAAAAAGAAAGTTGCTGAATCTAACTCAGCAGGATCTAGCCGATAAAGCTGGAGTTGGCTTGAGATTCGTTCGTGATCTGGAACAGGGCAAACTCACATTGAGAATGGATAAAGTTAATCAGGTTCTAAATTTGTTTGGTCAGGAACTAGGTCCAGTATCTTTAAATAAAAATAACTAAGTCATGCGGAAAGCAAAAGTTTACATGCACGATCAATGGGCAGGAACTCTATTTGAAAACGAAGAGGGGTTTATGTTTGCTTATGAAGAAGCCTTTCTTCAAACTAAAAATCCCGAGTCCATTAGTCTAACATTACCACTCAGCACAAAGGCCTACAAGAGTGCCACAATGTTTCCTTTTTTTGATGGACTTATCCCTGAAGGATGGTTACTTGACATCGCTGAGAAGAACTGGAAAATTCGTGAAACAGATCGAATGGGTCTTTTAATGGCTTGTTGCAAAGACTGTATTGGAGCCGTTAGTATAATCGCTGAAACCGACAACTAATAACGATAAAGTGCTTCCTAAATAGTTCCCTGAGCGGAGTCGAAGGGCAAACATGGATCAACAACTAACAACAGTACAACATGAACACCACCTGTCTATATTGTTACAAGCCTTTGAAAGAAGGACAAATCGATTTTCATCCGGCATGCTGTAAGAAAATATTTAATTCCAAAGTGGTGCCTGAACTGGACTACTCTGAAGATCAAATGTTGGAATTGGCAGATAAGGTCATCAAAAGCCAAATTGCTGTAACAGGGGTTCAACCCAAGTTATCCTTGGAAATTGCTAAAAATCCGGAAGATCAAAAAGAAAGACGTTTTACAATTGTGGGTTTATGGGGAGGCTATATCTTAAAGCCACCAACAAAACAATTTCCAAATTTGCCTGAGTTGGAGGATCTTACAATGAATATGGCAACTCTTTCTAAGATTGCCACAGTGCCTCATTCTTTAATTCGTTTAAATAATGGCAAGTTGGCTTATATCACCAGGAGGATTGATCGTGAAGAAGGAAAGAAGATTCATATGGAAGATATGTGTCAATTGACCGAGAGACTAACCGAGTTCAAATACCGTGGATCCTATGAGCAAATTGGAAAAGCGATTCAAAAATATTCAAGCACTTCAGGTCTTGATTTGATTAACTTCTTTGAGCAAGTTCTGTTTTCATTTTTAACAGGAAATGCCGATATGCATCTGAAAAATTTCTCATTGATTAATAACCCGACATTGGGCTATGTGTTAACACCGGCTTACGATATGCTTTCAACAGCACTTGTAATGGAGGACGATGATGAGGATTTAGCACTAACACTCAATGCTAAAAAGAAGAAAATCAAACGTAAAGATTTCATTTCAGCCTTCAGTCTGTTTGAAATCCCGGAGAAAACACAAAATAATATTTTTTCAAAATTCGAGAAGACCATTCCTTCTTGGTTCGAAATGATTGAAATCAGTTTCCTTCCTTCAGAAATGAAAGAAGCCTATATCGAATTGATTTATAATCGGGCTAAGAGATTGAACCTGGTAATTTAAATAGGAAATATGGCGTTCTCTCCTCGGGCTGCTGCAAAAAGTTCGCCAGGGGTTTCCAAAATCCTATTGTCTGCTCCACTGTTTTTAAACCTCATCCTTTCTATTTTTTATTGAAATAGGTTCCACTGCCAACAGGTATTTGTTACCTAAAGTTGCTAACTCATTAGAATACTTTCGGGGTCTCACTTTTGTTGAGGCTCCGGATAAGTTTTGAGCTCAGTTCTATTATCGCAACCCTGTCATACTTTTCGCGCTCCGCCCTTCGTCGTTCACAGCAATTCCCGGCTCTTTTGTCTAGTGGCTGTTTATTATTTTAGTGTATGTGATTGTTAAGGTAGGGGATGTTTATAGATTATTTATTTTATCTAGCAAAATCCACCAGTCAAAAGGGCCTCCATTGTTCATTTTAGGCTCGCCTGCTAGGTCGGCTGCTATCGGTTTTGTCATCTTTTTTGAGAGGCCACGGACAGTACTTGCTCTTCGTAAAATCATGCTATCTCCACCACTGGTAATCTAATACTGTAAATGATTATTTATAGATTTCCATTTTCTAAAAGGAGAGATCACCGCATATTTTAACTGCATCGCAAGCCCTTTACCTACACACCTGGGCCAAGGGCAATTGCTTTCCCGATATATTTCATGATTCTAATTCTTAGTGATAGGTATGAAATATAGCTGAACTTGCCCTCCACCCAGTTACAACCATCCATCCTCAAAAAAGCCGCCAAAAGCCGCTGGCTGTCAATCACAAGTTCCTTGTTTTACTTGCCAGTCACGGCCTCCCACTCGCAGGCGGCTCGCGCCTTTTATGAAGCCTCGGCGTAATGACCACCAACTAGCCCCACCACCACCCATTTTTAATGCAGAACATTAAAAACAAAAAAAATAATAGTAGGTTATATTTGTGGAAGCAGGTAAAGTTCTTTTCATTTGACCTTTCAGACCTTTCAGACCTTTAAACTTTAACCTTCTTTGTCCGCCGTAGCAGTTTTTCTGTGAAGGAGGCCTTTATCCTTATTCCCTTTAACCTTGTTCCTTGATCTGGGATATTTTCCTCCTACCTGATAAACAAGTTATTCCCTTGTCAGTAGCAGGATAAACCTATTTCTCACGCACTTGCTTTTTATCTCTATCAGCAAGTCAAGGTCGGGGCCTTCGGTTTTATCCGATTTTTAATTGTTGTCAGTTCTTATTGGAGTAAAAAATCAGATAAAAACCTTGACTAGGCAACCGCATTGCGGTAATTAGAAAAGATGTTTAACAGGAAGTAGCAAAAGATCTGTAGTTGAATTTAGCCGTTGATGATCTCCAAAGCAATTTTCTTGCCCTGATTTTCAGCCTCTGCAATCTTTAGACTTAACTCTTTCTCCAGACTACCTTGAATGATCTCTTTTGTAACCCGATGTTTGGCGATGAGGATACAGCCTTCCGTATCCGTATGTCTATTCCCACCATGAAAGCGAATGCCCTT
>NZ_SHKN01000003.1 GCF_004217115.1 Ancylomarina subtilis
CCTTTAGGTAATTTTCAGTATGTATTTTCTACCGGAAAGAGCCTTGATTCTTTAAGTATACAAGGACATGCCGTAGATGCCTTCACAAGGCTTCCAATTGAGAAGGTCCAGATTTATGCTTATTCAAATCATCAGGATTCAGTTCCTTTAACAACCATTCCTGATTACGTTGCACAAACAGATACGGCTGGACATTTTAATTTAAGTAACCTTAAAGCCGGGACCTATAAAATTTTTGCATTAGTTGATGGTAATCGCGATTACAAATACAATGGGCCAGGCGAAATTATTGGTTTTTTAGATACACTTCTGACTCCGACTGCTCAGACTTTCCAGAAAATGGATAGTATTACGCCCGATTCATCAGCTTTGAGAACCTATACGGCCTTTAGTCCAGCTGACGTTCATATCAACTTATTTGAGGAAGAGAACCCCTTATTATATCTGACCAAGTATGCACGCTCTCGTCGGGAGAAACTAGATTTTGAGTTTTCTTTTAAACGAACTGATGATTTAAAGATTGATTTCTTAGATATAGACGATGATGCCAATAGTTTTCTTATCGAGAGCAATAAAAGACGGGATACTTTATCGTATTGGATTGTTGACTCAAATATTTATAAAAGGGACACATTAACGGCTGTTCTAAACTATTTAAAGACGGATTCTACCAATCAGCTTGTTAGTTTTAGTGATACCGTAAAATTGAATTTTAAAGCTCCTAAAAAGGCGAAACAAACAAAAAAGCAGGAAAAGAAATCTAAAATAAAGAAACCTGTTTATGAATTTAAAACCAATATAAAATCCTCCCAAGATCTGAATAAAGATATTGAGTTTGAATTCAACGAGCCTTTGGCGGAGTTTACTCTTGATAGTATCAAACTTGTCAAGATTGTTGATACTTTAGAGTTTGCTGTTCCTTTTGACTTTGTAAAAGACACTGCTCTGTTAAGGACCTATCATATGAATGTGAAATGGGAATCAGAAACGAATTACCGATTGGATATTGATTCTACAGCTTTTAAAAATATTTTCGGACTTGAAAGTGATGCCTTTACCAAGAAATTTAAGACGAAGGAATTGGAGTATTATGGCAAAATTCTCCTGAAAGTTGATCAGGTTCATAAGCCTTTAATCGTTCAGATTTTAGAGAATAATAAAAATGAAACACTTATACAGAGTAAAAAGATTTATTCTGATCAGACCATCACTTTTGATTATCTTGAACCTAAAATCTATATTATCAAGGTGATTGAAGATTGGAATGATAATGGAAAATGGGATACGGGCAATTATAAGCTAAAATTACAGCCGGAAACCATTCATTATTTCCGTAAGGAGATTAAGGTGCGTTCCAATTGGGATGTAGAAGAAAATGTTGTTTTACCTCAAGCTCATTAAAAATTAGTCTATGTCAGCTCTTTTAGAATTTGCAATTTTCCCAACAGATAAGGGAGATAGTGTCAGCCAATATGTGAGTCAGGTGATTGAAATGATCCGCGAATCGGGGGTCGATTATCAATTAACAGCAATGGGGACTCTTATTGAAACGGATACTCTACCGGAAGCATTGAATATCGTGAATCAGGCTTATGCGATTCTTGAGCCACACTCCGATCGTGTTTATTCAACGATGACTGTAGATATTCAAAAAAATAAGCATAATCGATTAAAATCGAAAGTAACGGCTATTGAAAATAAAATTGGTAAGGTTAATCTTTAATATCTATTGATTTGAAATATACGCTTTTCTTTTTCTTACTCATTATCTCTTTTACTCAGCTGAAATCTCAGGAACAAGCCGGGATAGAGAACTTTGCTTTTCAGTCAGGTGAGAAATTGACATATCGGGGCTATTACAATTGGGGTTTTATTTGGGTAGCTGCCGGCGAAGTTAAGCTCGAAGTGAAAGATGAAGCTTATTCTAACAAACCCGCTTATAAAATTGAGGCGGAAGGTAAAACCTTGAAGGCATTTGATTGGTTTTTCAAGCTGCGCGATACCCTTTCATGTTACGTAGATTCAACCAATTTAAAACCCTTTTATTTTGATAGAAAAACCCATGAAGGGGATTATATTGCCAGACACCAATATTGGTTTGATTACGATAAGGATCAGGTTTATTCCAGAATTAGAAAAAGACAAAAGCCAGTCAAGAATGATACCATAGAGAATAAAAATATCAGTTCGGATATTGTATCGGTTGCCTATTTCACTCGAAATTTAGATTTTACGAAGTATAAAAAGAAAGAGAAGATACCACTTCGAATGTTAATTGATAATGAGATTCATAATTTGTATATCAGATACAAGGGGATAGAAAAAGTCAAACTAAAAAATGGTGAGGTTTACGAATGCCTCAAGTTCTCACCTATGCTTGTAAAGGGTAACCTTTTTAAAGGAGGAGAAGATATGACCATATGGGTGAGTAATGACAGAAATAGAGTTCCCATTATGGTTGAAGCCAAAGTTCTGATCGGAAGTGTAAAAGGCCTTCTGGATTCTTATGAAGGCCTTAGATCAACGCGAGAGTCTTTGTTTAAGAAGAAATCAGGAAGGCTTGAAATTGAATAAAAATTGATTTAATCAATCTTTATTTCGAATAGCTTTGGCCAGCGTTTCCCTGTTACAAAAAGACGATTATTAATAGAATCATAAGCGATACCATTAAGAACGTCATCGCCTTCAGTCAATTTTCTTCTTTCGGCAGGTGTCAGAATTTTAGCTAAGTTTAAATTACACTCAACCTGTCCAGTAGATGGGGTGATTACAACAATACGATCGGTCAACCAAACATTAGCGTAGATTTTATCACCGATGTATTCAAGTTCATTTAGATTTGTTATCTCACCTTTTTCATCATAAACTTCAATCTCACCTATTTTTCCATAATTGTTTGGATCGACGAAGGTTAGTTTATTACTTCCATCAGAAATAACAAGTTTGTCATCAATAGTTGTGATACCCCAGCCCTGGCCATTTGTTGTAGGAGGTCTGAAGAAATCTTTTTGCGAAAAATCTTCCGCATCTATCACAAAGGCTTTTTTCGATTGCCAGGTTAGTTGAATAATCTTTCCCTTGTAGTAGGTAATTCCTTCTCCAAAATAATTTCGCTCCAGTTTTCTATCAAACAGACTTTCTCCTTTTTCGACATCAATTTTGCGAAGACTTGATTCGCCATATTGGCCTGTGCCTTCGTATAAATAGCCTTCGTGATAAAACAAGCCCTGAGTATAGGATTTCTTATCATGAGGGAATGTGTTTACGACTTTGTAAGTCAACTCTCGGGGAACTTTATTTGATTTAATATTGAAGTAGGATGAGATGTTGCCAATTTTTCCATCTTTGTGATAAGCCATAATTTGGAAGTTATGCTTGCCCATCTTTTTTTCGTTAGCAATATGAGAAAAACTCCAGGGCTTCGCATAAAGAGTTTGACTTGTCTTACCATCAACTATGAGTTGTACAGAATCGATGGCTTTTGAATTCTTTCTTTTTTTGATTGAAATTTCAATCGTATCAGCTTTGGTAAAAACCTTTCCTCTTTGTGGCTGTTTCAATTTTAAACTGTGAATAAATTCAATGGTTTTTACTTCAGTTTCTTTTTCTGTTTTTGAAACATTTTTAGGCGTACCATTGCATGAACTTAGAAGCGCTACAAATAAAAGGATGATATGAGATTGAATTTTCATATTTTCAGTGCGAGATGAAATAAAAAGAGATAAGTTGAAAAATAACTACTAACCATCAAAGTTAAAAGAATGTCTTTGATTTAACAATGATAAAAAAAACTGCTCGAATTTAATCGAGCAGTTTTTAAACTATTTAATGATTTCCCATTCGGAACCATCTTTTGTATCTTTTATGGCTATACCATAGCTGGCTAATTCGTCACGAATTTTGTCAGCAGTTGCCCAATCTTTGTTTTGTTTCGCTTCGTTTCGGGTTGTTAGTAATAAAGAAATAAGCTTGTCAAGAATTTCATTCGTTCCCCCTTCAGCTTCGTTTTCATCTTTCAGTCCCAATACGTCGTAAACTAGATCGTGATACAGTTTCTTAAGAGACTCCAATTGTTCCGCTTGAATATTTTCTTTTCCGGCTGCCAATGAATTGATCATTTTCACGCCATCGAAAAGGTGGGCGATAAGAATAGGTGTATTCAAATCGTCGTTTAAAGCCGCATAACATTTCGTTTTCAACTCTTCAACATTAACTGTTGATTCTGATCCGGCTTTAATTTTATCAAGTGTAGCAACAGCAGACATTAATCTGTTGAAGCCTTTTTCGGCAGCTTTAAGAGCGTCATTCGAAAAATCAAGAGGACTACGATAGTGTGCCTGCAAAATGAAAAAACGAATTGTCATCGGACTGTAAGCTTGTTCCAAAACGTCATTATCTCCTGAAAAAAGTTGATCGAGCGTAATAAAGTTACCCAATGATTTTCCCATTTTCTGTCCATTAATGGTAATCATGTTGTTGTGCATCCAATAACGAACAGCTTCGTGACCATGTGCTCCGGTTGATTGTGCAATCTCACATTCGTGGTGAGGGAACTGTAGATCAAGTCCACCGCCATGAATATCAAATTCGGCACCTAAATATTTTTGACTCATTGCCGAACACTCAAGGTGCCATCCAGGGAATCCATCGCTCCATTTTGATGGCCAACGCATGATATGCTCAGGATTTGCCTTCTTCCAAAGAGCAAAATCAAAGCTATTTTTCTTTTCGCTCTGTCCTTCTAGCTCACGAGTATTTGAGATAAGGTCTTCAATTTTTCTACCAGAAAGTTTACCGTAGTCGTGCTTTTTACTGTACGATTCTACATCGAAATAAACTGAACCGTTGCTTTCGTAGGCAAAACCATTTTCAAATAATCTATCGATAACCTCCATTTGCTCGATAATATGCCCTGAAGCACGAGGTTCGATACTTGGCTTAAGTACGTTCAGGTCATCCATGTTTTTATGGTAGCGATCAGTGAAATACTGAACCACTTCCATAGGCTCCAATTCTTCCAAACGCGCTTTTTGAGCAATTTTATCCTCCCCTTCGTCAGCATCGTTTACAAGGTGTCCTACATCGGTAATGTTACGAACGTAACGCACTTTGTAGCCGGAATGCTTTAAAAAGCGGAATAATATATCGAAAGTAATTGCCGGACGAGAGTGCCCCAAATGAGCATCACCATATACAGTAGGACCACAAACATATAAGCCAACATGTCCGGGGTTAATAGGTGTAAACAGCTCTTTCTTTCGGCTGAGTGTATTGTAAATGTGCAAATTATTTTCCATCGTCTTCATGTTTAGGTATCAGCTACTGATTGGAGTGGCTGTACAGCTTTAAATTGATCAAAAGAATCACTGCATTCTTTTGGGTGGGTAAAATTATAAAAAAATTATGGCTTCATCTCTTGATTCTGAGGAATTATGCGCGTTAATTTAGCTCTCTTCAATAGAGTATCAGTCTTATTTTCAATCAGTATAGTCTGTTTTAATGTTGAACAGCCATCTAATTTTGATGTAATTTAACAAAATTCGTCAGTGTCAATTGTGCTTAATCTTTAATTTTCTTTAATTTATGATACACATAAGATAGCTAAAAGGATTTTATCAGACTAATTGAGTACTTTTGTTTACAGAAGCTACTGGACTTCTGTTTTATCCAGTATTAATATCCATATTATGGTAGGAAAAAGAAAGAAAATACAATCCCGATATAACAAGCAAAGTTTGCAACAGCAAGTGCTTGAAATTTTTGTGAAAGAATCATCGAAAACACTGAATTATAAACAAATTGCTGCTGCTCTCGAAATTAAAGACATGGGCATCAAACGACTAATTGTTTCAATCTTATACGATTTGGTCGCCTTGGATCAGATTAGTGAAATCTCGACGGGAAAATTCAAATTAAAAGCCAAAATGGGAACCGTAACCGGAGTCGTTGATATGACTTCCCGAGGTTCGGCCTATATCGTTTCAGAGGAAACAACTGAAGATATTTTTGTGAGTCAGGCAAATTTGAACAGAGCTTTGCATGGCGATCAGGTTAAGGTCTTTTTGTTTGCTCGTAAAAAAAGTAAGCAACCCGAAGGCGAAGTGGTTGAAATTGTAAAAAGAAAGAAAACCAGTTTTGTTGGAACGCTTGAAATCTCGAAAAACTTTGCCTTTTTAATCCCACTGAGTAAGAATATGCCTTATGATATTTTTATTCCTTTGGGAAAATTGAATGGTGCTGAAAACGGTGATAAGGTCATTGCTCAAATCACTGAATGGCCTAAAAAGTCGAAAAACCCGGTTGGGCAAGTGACCGATGTTTTGGGAAAACCTGGTGATAACGATACAGAGATGCATGCCATTCTTGCTGAATTTGACTTGCCCTATAAGTTTCCTGAGCATGTGAATGAAGCGGCAGAAGAAATTTCTGATGAAATCACAAAAGAAGAGATTGCGAAACGTCGCGATTTTAGAGATGTGACGACTTTTACCATTGACCCGGCCGATGCTAAAGACTTTGATGATGCTTTATCGCTTCGTATGCTTGAAAATGGCAATTGGGAAATTGGTGTACATATTGCTGATGTGACTCATTACGTTCGTCCGGGCAGTATTATCGAGAAAGAAGCAAGTGAGCGTGCCACCTCTGTTTATTTGGTCGATCGTGTGGTTCCGATGTTACCTGAGCGCTTATCGAATGGACTGTGTTCATTGCGTCCCAATGAGGAAAAACTAACTTATTCGGCCGTTTTTGAGATGGACGAAAATGCTGATGTTCTTAAAACATGGATAGGTAGAACAGTGATCTGTTCTGATCGAAGATTTACTTACGAGGAAGCTCAGAATGTAATTGAAACCGAAGAGGGAGACTATAAAGAAGAGATTCTGTGTTTGGATAAGCTGGCTAAGAAGCTTAGAGCAAGACGATTTAAACAGGGTGCTATTGATTTTGATCGATATGAAGTGAAATTCGATATCGATGAAAACGGAAAACCGTTGAGTGTTTATTTTAAGGAATCGAAGGATTCAAATAAGTTGATTGAAGAGTTTATGCTTTTGGCAAACAAAAAGGTTGCTGAATCTGTTGGTCGGGTGCCTAAGGGTAAAACGGCAAAGACTTTTGTTTACAGGGTACATGATCAACCTAATACACAGAAATTAGAGACTTTTAATAACTTTATCCATAAGTTCGGTTTTGGAATTAAAACAGCTTCACCTTCTTCAATTTCGAAGTCGATGAATGAGCTTTTGCAAAATGTTAAAGGGAATGCGATACAGAATTTAGTGGAGACTTTGGCCATTCGTTCAATGGCAAAAGCCGAGTACACGACCAATAATGTGGGGCATTATGGCTTGCATTTTGATTACTATTCGCACTTTACTTCACCTATTCGCCGATATCCTGATATGATGATTCATCGATTGTTAAATCAGTATGAAAATGGTGGCAAATCCGCCAATCAGGATAAAACAGAATCGCAATGTAAGCACTGTAGCGATATGGAGCAACGTGCTGCTCAGGCGGAACGTTCTTCAATTAAATACAAGCAAGTCGAGTTTATGCTCGATAATGTTGGAGAGGAGTTTGAAGGAACCATTTCGGGTGTGACAGAATGGGGATTCTATGTTGAACTGAATGACAACAAGTGCGAGGGAATGGTTTCAATTCGTGAGCTTGAGGATGATTATTATGAGTTCGACGAAGATAACTACTGCATTGTGGGACGTCATCATCGAAAGATATACCAATTGGGCGACGAGGTGAAGATACTTGTTACGAAAGCTAATTTGGCTGCCAAACAGCTGGACTTTGTTTTAGCTTAAGTTAGAATACAGTCATAAAGAAAGGCTTCGAGCGTAATTGCTTGAAGCCTTTTTTATAAATATGTTTATTGTTTGAATAGGGTTTGGAACACCTGTCCGACTTTGCTTACAAAGTGAATTTTGATTTTGAACTTTGACGTATCCAGACCTTTCGAATTGTTTTTAGGAATAAAAATATGTTTGAAACCGAGTTTCTCTGCTTCACTAATTCGTTGATCAATCCGATTAACCGGTCTAATCTCGCTGGATAAACCAATTTCTCCGGCAAAACAGACTTCCTTTGGAAGTGAAATATCCATGCTTGAAGAAAGGACGGCTATTATAACTGCCAAATCGATAGCAGGATCGTTCACCTTAATTCCGCCTGCAATATTTAAGAACACATCTTTGGTTCCAATTCGGAAGCCGGCACGTTTTTCAAGCACAGCAAGCAGCATGTTTAGTCGTCTAAGATCGAAACCTGTTGACGAGCGTTGCGGGGTTCCGTATGCGGCTGTACTGACCAAAGCCTGAACCTCGATCAGAAAAGGACGCATGCCTTCCATTGAAGCTGAAATGGCCACGCCACTTAAACTCTCATCGTTTGATGAAAGTAACAACTCCGATGGGTTGCTTACTTCGCGTAAGCCATTGCTGCGCATTTCGTAAATTCCCATTTCTGAGGTCGATCCAAAACGATTTTTGGTTGCACGCAGAATACGATACATATGGTTCTGATCTCCTTCGAATTGCAAAACGGTATCCACAATATGTTCCAAAATTTTTGGCCCAGCCAAATTACCATCTTTAGTAATATGCCCAATAAGGAGAACTGGAACTGAGGATTCTTTTGCAAAACGTAAAAGTTGAGCGGTACATTCTCTGATTTGCGAAATAGAACCCGGAGCCGATTCTACAACTTGAGTGCCCAATGTTTGAATGGAATCAATCACCAGAATATCAGGCTTGGTATTTTTGATATGAGAAAAGATATTCTCCATTGAAGTTTCGCTCACGATCAAACATCTATCATTATCCGAGTTTAATCGATTCCCTCGTAATTTTATTTGTTGTGCACTCTCTTCTCCTGAAATATAAAGAGTTGTGTGATTTTTAAGATTTAAAGCAATCTGTAAAGCCAAAGTCGATTTTCCAATACCGGGTTCGCCGCCAATTAAAACCATTGATCCGGGAACAAGACCTCCTCCTAAAACCCGATTTAACTCATTGTTCTGAGTATTGTATCGTTTCTCTTCAGATGTTTCAATATCCGAAATTTTCTGAGGCTTATTGGGTTTCTGCCCATTACTTCCAACAGTTTGTTTGTTGTTTGTTTTTACAATCACCTCTTCCACAAAGGTATTCCATTCTCCACAAGAGGGGCATTTTCCAACCCATTTAGGTGATTCAACACCACAATTCTGACAGAAGAAAGCTGTTTTTGTTTTTGGAGGCATAGCTAATGAAGGTTAAAGAAGATAAAGGATAAAGTAAAAAGAAGTTTGTAGATAAACGTTTGTTGTAATTAGTGTGTGTTGATGATTTTATTAATGATTCCGGTAGAGGAAAATCCTTCGATAAAATCGAGTGTAATAATTTCACCACCTTTTGCTTTTACAATATCGTAACCGACAATATCTTCAGCATTGTAATCACTTCCTTTTACAAGAACGTCAGGCTGAATAAAGTTTATCAAGTCATAGGGGGTTTCTTCATCAAAAAAGATGACCATATCGATAAATCCCAATGAGGCGAGAAGTAATGCTCTGGAGTATTCATCGTTTATAGGGCGATTGGGTCCTTTTAAGCGTTGTACAGAAGCATCGGTATTTAATCCCATCACAAGTTTGTGTCCCAAATTCGAAGCTTGTGCCAGGTATTCCAAATGACCTCGATGTACAATGTCGAAACAACCGTTGGTAAAGACAATTTTTTCCTCTTTAAAACGCCAGGTTTGAAGGGTGGCGAAGGCTGATTCCTTTTCTTTAAATATTTTATTTTTGATAATTTCGAGCTTATTCATAAATGCTTTTTCTGAAAAATTTGAACCTTGAGGTTCAGAATTGTTAAAAAAATAAGGGGGAAGTTAATCATTCTCCATATGGCTACCAAAGAAAAAAGGCTGTTCGAAATGAACAGCCTTGTGTGTATCGTAAATTGATTGTTTAGATCAATTTATTGGTATCTGTGTCAGGAAAAACTAAGCTGGGTTCCCAGGTCTTAGCTTCTTCAAATTCCATTGAGGCGTAGGATATGATAATCACCACATCACCCACAGCGCACTTACGAGCAGCAGGACCATTTAAACAAATAGTACCAGAGCCTCTTTCGCCTCTAATCACATAAGTTTCCAGACGTTCACCATTGTTAACGTTAACAATCTGCACTTTTTCGTTTTCAATAAGATTGGCAGCATCCATTAAATCTTCGTCAATGGTTACTGACCCAACGTATTGCAGATTCGCACTGGTAACTGATGCTTTGTGAATCTTCGATTTGCAAACTTCAATATACATGTCGCTTAAAACTAAATATTATAAAGAAATATTATCTATCAATCTTACTTTTCCAACTTGAACGGTGATGCAAGCAATTCGATTGTTCGAATCCTCCCATTTTTCAATGGATTTTAAACTTGTATCATCAACAATTTCAAAGTATTCAACTTCTAGATAAGCGTTATTATTAATCTCGCTTATAACCCACTCTTTTAATTGGGATACGCCAAAATCGGGCACTAAGTTACAAGCTTTAAATAAAGTTTCAGATATTTTTACAGCATTTTTTCGTTCTACTTCTGAAAGCAGCATGTTTCTAGAACTCATTGCAAGACCATCTAACTCCCTAACAATGGGGCATGGTACTATATTTATGTCTAGTTTAAGATCCTTTGTCATCTGCTTAATAACAGCAACTTGTTGGAAATCTTTTTGGCCAAAATAGGCATTATCAGGCGTAATATAATTGAATAATTTGCTCACAACCTGCGCAACTCCGTTAAAATGACCAGGGCGATTCTTTCCTTCCATCACTTTATCGAGATCACCAAAGTCGAAAACACGTGTGTCCGGTTCAGGATAAACTTCTTCTACTTCAGGAATAAAGACGATATCGGGTTGGAATTTAGATAATAGCTCTAAATCTTTATCCAGAATTCTCGGATAAGTTTTTAAATCATTAGGGTTATTAAACTGAGTTGGATTAACGAAAATACTAACAACAGTAATATCGTTCTCCTTTTTCGATTGTTCAACTAATGATAGATGACCATCGTGTAAAGCTCCCATTGTAGGAACAAAACCAACACGTTTACCATTTGCCTTGTGTTCGCTAATGATTGATCGTGTTTCAGCAATTAATTTAACTATTTGCATCATTATAATTTCTATTGCCCAATTGGAGGCAATTTTATCGGCTATATGCTATTTAATCAATAAATAGATAATAACAGTTGGTTTATTTGTCTTATTATTAGATAGTCATGCAATAAATTCTTAAACGGATCGTTAGGAAAATTCGCACAAATGAAAGTGCAAATAAATAAAATTAATAAATACGAAGATCATAAATAGGTCATTTAATTGTACACTAGCTGTTTTAGATCGGCTTAAGTAGAAGTATTACAAATTATTTTCTTAATTTTGCACGGATAATCTGTATTACAATATAAGCGATCACATGGAAAAGACTAAAGTACTTTTTGTATCACAAGAAATAATGCCTTACCTCCCTGAATCTGAGATGTCTAAAGTGGGTAGATATTTACCACAAGGAATCCAAGAGAAAGGAAAAGAAATCAGAACATTCATGCCACGATACGGTTGTATCAACGAAAGACGAAACCAGCTACACGAAGTGATTCGTTTATCGGGTATGAACCTTATAATTGATGATACGGATCACCCATTGATAATTAAAGTAGCATCAATTCAAGCTGCAAGAATGCAGGTTTATTTCATTGATAATGATGATTATTTTCACCGCAAGAAGGTTTTATTAGAAGATGATGGTCAAGCTTTCGCTGATAACGATGAAAGAGCTATTTTCTTTGCCCGTGGTGTGCTTGAAACGGTTAAGAAGTTACGTTGGGCTCCTGATGTGGTTCACTGTCAGGGATGGTTTACAGGCCTTTTGCCTTTGTATCTGAAAAAAGCATTTAACGAAGATCCTTTGTTTACGGATACCAAGGTTGTTTTCTCGATGTATGATGATGAATTTCCAAGTACATTTAGCAGCGACTTTGCTGAAAAATCACTGATTGAAGGTGTTAATGCTGAGGACGTGAAGGTTCTTGAAAATGCTGATTATTTAGCGATAAATAAATTGGCTATCGATTGGTCTGATGCCGTTATTATGGGAAGTCCTTCAATTAATGAAGATTTGCTTGCTTATGCTAAGGCTTCAGGTAAAACTTTCATGGAATATAAAAACGGAGAAGAGTATGTACAAGCCTACTCAGACTTATATGATAGCTTGGTTAGCGAATAGTTAATCAGTTAAAAAAATATAAATGGTGAGTTTAAAACGATTGTTTTAAACTCACCATTTTTTTTAGGCTAAAATTTGTTTGTTAGTATTGAATCCTTCGCGTATATTTGAAAGAAATTATGATTATTTACTGATATTAAGGATATTTCATTCCTTTTTATTTCAGATTGATTGATAAAAGAAATAGGGACCTTAGTCCTAAAAATGGAACCTTAAAAGATATTTTTACTATGTGTGGAATAGTTGGATATATTGGAAAAAGGGATGCCTATCCTATTCTAATAAATGGATTAAAAAGACTTGAGTATAGAGGTTATGATTCTGCAGGAATTGCCTTAAGAACTGATGAAACTCGAGTTTTTAAATGTAAAGGTAAAGTACAAGATCTTGAGAATCATGTAGAAGGATTAGACATTTCGGGACATATTGGGATTGGCCATACACGTTGGGCGACTCATGGTGAACCGAATGATGAAAATGCTCACCCTCACCGTTCGATGAATAATAAGTTTGTAATTATTCACAATGGTATTATTGAGAATTATTCGTCTTTAAGAGAGAAGTTAATTCGCAGAGGTTACAAGTTCTCCAGTGAGACAGATACTGAGGTATTGGCCAATCTGATTGAGTATATTTACCTTAAAGGGAATGTAACAGCAGAGATGGCTGTGCGTTTGGCCCTTTCAAAGGTGGTTGGAGCTTATGGTTTGGTTGTTATTTGCGAGGATGAACCGAATCAATTGGTTGCGGCACGTAAGGGTAGCCCACTTGTAATTGGTGTGGGTAAGGGCGAATATTTTTTAGCTTCGGATGCGACACCTATCATTGAGTACACGCAAAGCGTTATTTATTTAAATGACGATGATGTTGCTATCATTAGTCGTGATGAGTTAACGCTTAAAACAATTCACAACGATAAGTTGACGCCACATATTCAAGAGTTGGATCTGGATATTGAGCAGATTGAGAAAAATGGTTACGAGCATTTCATGTTAAAGGAAATTTTCGAACAAACTCAATCAATTAAAGATACGTTTCGTGGACGTGTGGTTCCAGCTTCAAAGGAACTTTTCCTGGGTGGAATAAATGAAGTTATTCCTAAGTTGGTTGATGCTCGTCGAATTTTAATAATTGGCTGTGGTACTTCATGGCATGCAGGAATGGTTGGGGAATATCTTTTTGAAGAATTTGCCAGAGTTCCGGTTGAAGTTGAATATGCTTCGGAATTCCGTTACAGAAATCCGGTTATTTATAAAGATGATATCGTTTTGGCTATTAGTCAAAGTGGTGAAACAGCGGATACCTTAGCTGCAATCAATCTTGCTAAAGAAGCAGGAGCTACAGTTTTAGGTATTTGTAATGTTGTTGGTTCAAGTATTCCTAGAAATACTGATGCCGGAGTTTATACTCATGCAGGGCCTGAAATTGGTGTAGCTTCGACAAAAGCATTTACTGCTCAGGTAACTGTTTTGACAATGATGGCTATGTTGGTAGGTTACAGAAAAGGAACCCTATCTAAGGAAGAATACGAGAAGCATATTGATGAACTTGCTTGTTTACCAGAAAAGATTAAGTCTATTTTGGATAAGAGTGAAGCAATCAAGGAGCTTTCAGCAAAATATGTTGATTCGACCAATGCTTTATATCTTGGACGAGGTTATCTTTTCCCAGTGGCATTGGAAGGTGCGCTTAAGTTGAAAGAGATCTCTTACATTCATGCTGAGGGATATCCTGCTGCAGAGATGAAACATGGACCTATTGCTCTAATTGATGAGCAAATGCCAGTTTTTGTAGCTGCTACTAAGGATAAGTCTTATGAGAAAATTGTGAGTAATATTCAGGAAGTAAAAGCTCGTAAAGGGCATGTTATTGCTATTGTTACCGAAGGAGATACTGTGATTAAGGGTATGGCTGATCATGTGATTGAAATTCCGGAAACACTTGAGGCTTTGGCTCCACTATTGACTGTTATTCCATTTCAGTTGATTTCTTATTACATCGCTGTATTAAGAGGATGTAATGTTGATCAACCAAGAAACCTGGCAAAATCAGTTACTGTAGAATAAGGCTGTACCATACAGATATATTTAAAAGCGATGCTGAAAAGTGTCGCTTTTTTTATTTTTGAGCCAAACATTTTTTTTATCTTGGGTTTTGATCTGTAAACAAAGTTTGAATATGACCTCAAAGATTAAAATTGTAATTAGTGACCTGGATGGGACTCTTTTGCCATCTCAGGGTGAGGTCAGTGATCGTGATCTTGAAACACTAAATAGACTTCAGAAAGAGAAAATTGTGAGAGTCATCGCTACCGGACGAAACCTTTATTCTGTACTTTCAGTCCTGCCCGATGATTTCCCGATTGATTATTTGATTTTTGCATCGGGTGCCGGGATTTATGATTGGAAAAAGAAGCAATTGATTTTTTCTCAAAAACTCGATTCAGAACTTGTGCATGAGATCTCCTTGGAATTGATGAGCTTAGAGAATGATTTTATGATTTTGGATCCGATTCCCAATAACCATCAATTCGCTTATTACCGATCGGGAAAACCTAATCCTGATTTTGACCGCCGATTGAGTTTATATAAGCCCTTTGCAAGTCCCATTGGTCATTCTGATGATACCCAAAGGGATGCGTGTCAGCTAATCGTTATACTCTCCAATTGTATTAATGGATTCAATCAATTAAAAGCAAAATTTGAAAAAGTAAAGATTATCAGAGCAACCTCCCCTTTGGATCACGAGTCAATTTGGATGGAAATTTTCCCTCTGCATATATCTAAAGCTTATGGAGCGGAGTGGTTGTGTAATTATTTGGATATTAACCCCGTATTATCTATGGTGATTGGGAATGATTATAATGATCTGGACTTATTGGAATGGGGTAAACACCCTTTTGTCGTATCAAACGCACCTAAAGAACTGAGAGAAAAATATCAAGTATCGAAATCAGCTGATGAAAGTGGATTTTCACATGCTGTTGACCAGGTTTTGAAATTGAAACTAAATTTTAAGGCATAAAAAAAGCCACCCGAAGGCAGCTCTTTTTGAAGTTGTAAGTTGTTTAAAAATTGTAAGTAATACCGATACTTGGAATAAAGGCAGTGTTTTGGTATTCTCCACCAAAGCCATTAGGATAAGCTGCATTAGGATTAGTATCCATTGCGGTTCTTTTTTCTCCCTTGCTGTAAATGAATGAAGCATCAAGACTAAACTTCTCGTTTAATAAATATGAAAAACCACCTGTGATTCCAATTTTATCAGCACCTGGTGTTTCAGGAGCGTAATATTTGTCATTGGTTGGTGTTTCGTCATAATAGAAACCTGCACGCAGATCTAGCTTTTCATTTGCTGAATACTGAGCACCAATTCTATAAGTCATGGAATTATCCCAATTTCTTGTACTTTTTGTATCAGCTACCACAGGAACATCCATTGTTGTAGTTGGTGATGTAGGTACAGTAATAGAAGATTCATTTTCAAAATCAAAACTTAAAGATTCATATACATCCCATTTTACAAAGTTTACATCAGCAGACACTAACCATTTTTCATTGATTTGATATGCGAGACCGATATTTAAACTTGCAGGTAAAGGAAGAGTTGCGCTAACTCCTCCATTAGGGAAAAGAGTTGAAAATGCAGTAGGTACATTAAATTCAACATCACCATCTTTATAATCTAAATCAACATCTACTTGTGAGCGGTATGAAATACCAATATTTAGCTTTTCATTTGGCTGTAAGAAAATACCAATATTATAACCATATTGAACATTATTTCCTGAAAGTGTAGCTTTACCATCAGGAGCTGATGGGTTTTGAGCTAAACCTCTTAAATCTAGTGCTTTTTTAAGCTCAAATTCACCATAAACGATGTTTAGTCCTGCACCAACAGAGATCCAATCATTTAACTGGTATGATACGGTTGGTTGTATGTAAATTGCTTTCATTGAGATTTCCTGAACAGAATATTTTCCTGCCCAATTATCGCCCCAAACATTAGAACTACCAAAAGGTGTGTAAACGGCTAAACCAACAGCTAATTTATCCGTCAATTTTGCTGATCCATAAAGATAGAACGGAGTCGCCACTGGGTTATCCGTTTCAGTATTTAAGCTTGAGCTTGTTAAATTTGTGTATTCAGTATTTGTCCAAATTAAACATCCACCCATAGCCAGAGAGTACTTCGCATCAATAGTCGCAAGAGCACCAGGGTTAAATTGCATACTACTGGCATCCCAATTTAAGGCAACACCAACGTGTCCCATACCAATTTGTTTAGCACCTTGAACATTAACGGCATAGCCTTCTGCCTTTACGCTATAAGTGAAAGCAATAAGAGCTATTGCCAAATAAATTTTTCTTAACATGATTTGAGTTTTAAAATTTTCGGGTCCAATATAGACTTAATCTAATTTTCAAAAGAATATTCGGTATTCTTAGTGGTTTCTTGTTTTATGGAAGCCTTGATTTTATGATACTTATAGTGGATCATAATTATAAAGAAATAAATTTCTAATAAAACGGACGTTCAGATCTTATTAAATTATTTATATTTTTACTTCAACAAGGAGATTTTATTCAATTTAACGAACGTTAAGCTTAATATGAAAGGCAAGGGGAATTTTATTAATCAAACTTATCGCGAAGGCTATAAAAGCACATCTTCGTTTTTGATTAATCGTTCATTCGAATGGCAGGATAAGCAGATTAACATCATGCTGGAATCCTGCATGCACCGTCTTGGTGAGTTGAATGCTTATTGCAAATATTTTAAAGATATTGATACGCACCTTCCCATGTTTACTGCAATTGAGGTGACGGCTTCGAATATGATGGAAGGGATTCGTTCGAATATAACTCAGGCTTTTCTACCGTCAGTTTCAAAGGGGTATAGAAGTTTGATTGCTCATAAACAAGTCAGGAATTATATCAATTCAATTGATTGGGCAGTAAATGAACTTGAAAAATTTCCTTTGAGCCTTCATATGATAAAGGAAACACATCGTATGCTGTACGCTGATTTGCCTAGAGAAGAAGAGACTGCAGGTAAGCTGAGAATGAAGTATAATGCCAAGGACAACAAGTATCAGGAGTCTGAGGGGGCTAACTACTCGCCACCAAGCAAGCAAGAACTGAAAAGACTCATTAATGATGCAAAGTGGTTTTGGCGTAACGAAGATCTTGAATTGCCCTACCTTATAAAAATGGCCATATCTCTTTGCCAGTTTGAAACCATACTCCCTTTTCTCGATGGAAATGGTCGTACCGCTCGAACATTGATTCTATTGGAATTATTAAGCTTGAAATTTATCGAAAAGCCTATTTTTTGTCTTTCAGTTTTTTTCGAAAAGAATCGATTGGAGTATTACCACAGATTAAATTTAATCCGATCGAAAAATGATGTGGAGCAATGGATTCGTTTTTTCATTACAGGAATGAGTGAAACAGCCTCCTTTTGTATTGAAAAACTGGAAGACTTGCAAGCGCTAAAAGATAGCTATCAGGAAAAAATAGAAACCAAATTAGGTAAAAAGAGACACCCTTCAGCAAAGCAACTTTTACAAATCTTCTACTCAAAACCTTATCTTTCGGTTAATGAAATAAAAGAAGAAATGAATTTGAGTTTTCAGTCTTCAAACCAATTGGTGAAAGAATTTGAGGAAGTGGGTTTTATTAAAGAAATGGCTGGAGCCAGACGAAACAGAGTTTTTTATTTGTGGGAGTATTTGGCCATTTTTGAAATGTAAATGATGAATTATGGAAGAAGGTTTTTTGTTTAAGGATGTGTTCAACCCAAAGCTTGTTGCTATTATGGGGCAAAGAATTAAAGCTGTTTGGCCGCAATTTGATGATGTCTCATTTCAGAATCATATCGTTCCAAATTTAGTCGATTTAAGCTTATCAGAACGATCTCATTTGATAAGTGAAACGCTTTATACACACCTTCCTTCAGAGTATATAAAAGCAATGGATATTTTACTATCCTCCTTTAATCTACCTGTTGAAACAAAGGAGATGACGGGTTTTGATGGGTTTTATTATATGCCCATTGCCCGCTATGTATCCATTTATGGTTTGGATGAGGGCGATTTTGAAACCTCGATGAATGCCTTAATCGAAATCACCAAGCGTTTTACATCTGAAGATGCCATTCGTCCCTTTATTCGTAAATATCCCAAACAGAGTTTTAAATACCTATATAAATGGTCTGCAGATGAGAATGTGCATGTCAGACGATTGGTTTCGGAAGGAACTCGACCAAGGCTGCCTTGGTCTTCTATCCTTAGAGAGTTTATTGTTGATCCGCGTCCGGTTTTGGATTTACTTGAAGAATTAAAAACAGATTCTGAGCTTTATGTCAGACGTTCTGTTGCAAATAATCTGAATGATATTGCAAAAGATCATCCTCAATTGGTTTTAAAAACACTCAGAAGATGGAAATCTATAAACGACAAAGGCACACAATGGATCATTACACATGCTTCGCGCACTCTATTAAAACAAGGTTTGCCTGAAGCCTTGGATTTATTAGGTTATCCAACGGATGTGAAAATTTCAGTGGACAATTTTATCCTGAACAAAGCGGCGTGTAAGATGGGGGAAGAAATTGAGTTTGCTTTCCAAATCGAATCAAATGCTGAAGAAGAACAGAATCTAATGATTGATTTTGTTGTGCATTATATGAAAGCCAATGGTAAAACAGCACCCAAGGTTTTTAAACTCTCAAAGAAAAAACTGCCTGCCAAAGGGAGTCTTAATTTCAAAAAGAAATTATCCTTTAAAGCCATTACCACACGGAAATATTATGAGGGCTTACATCAAATCGAAATTCAGGTGAATGGAAAAAGGTATGGCAAGCGGGAATTTCAATTGAAAAAATGACGTTTTAGGACTAAAATTCTAAAATTGAGAACTTTATGCAATCGTTTCAGGACAAAACATAATACTGATCTATTGTCTTTATTTATAGGTTTTTGAGTTTATATATCAAGCTTTCTTTGTTGCAGAAAAGATAATAATGTAACTTTGTTTTGCAGAAAAAAACTAAATATAATTATATCATGCAAACTATTGATTCATACAATTTTTCAGATAAGAAGGCTATTATCCGTGTAGACTTTAATGTGCCTTTGAACGAGCAATTCGAAATTACTGATGATACTCGTATTCGTGCCGCATTGCCTACTATCAAGAAAGTATTAGAGGGGAATGGTTCAGCTATTTTGATGTCTCACCTTGGTCGTCCAAAGGGAAAAGATGAGAAGTTTTCATTAAAGCATATTGTTGCTCACTTGTCAAAATCGATTGGTGTTGAGGTAAAATTTGCTGATGATTGTATTGGTGAAAGTGCAAGAACAATGGCTGCGGAATTGAAGCCAGGCGAAGTGCTTTTACTTGAAAACCTTCGTTATTACGATGAGGAGAAAAAAGGTGATGAGGCTTTTGCTAAGAAATTAGCTGATTTGGCTGACCTTTGGATCAACGATGCATTTGGTACAGCTCACCGTGCACACGCTTCTACAGCAGTTATTGCAAAATTTTTCCCTGAAGCTAAAATGTTTGGATACGTAATGGAAGGTGAATTAGCAAGTGTTGATAAGGTATTGAAAGACACAAAGCGTCCATTAACTGCAATTATGGGTGGTGCTAAAGTATCATCAAAAATCGAAATCATCCAGACTTTAATGTCGCAGGTTGACAATTTGATCATTGGTGGTGGTATGACTTACACTTTTGTAAAAGCGATAGGCGGAACCATTGGTGATTCATTGGTTGAAGATGATAAGTTGGAAATGGCAAGAGAAATTTTGAAGAAAGCAGAAGAGAACAATGTGAAACTTCACTTGGCTACTGATGCTTTAATCGCTGATGCTTTTTCGAATGATGCTAATACAAGATCTTGCGATGTGAACGCAATTCCTGAAGGATGGATGGGATTAGATGTTGCTGAAGCAACTATTGAAAGCTTCAAAAAAGTGATTGAAGAATCTAAAACAATTCTTTGGAATGGCCCGGTAGGTGTATTTGAAATGGATACTTTTGCTAAAGGAACCAAAGCCATTGCTGATGCGATTGTAACAGCTACTGAAAAAGGAGCTTTCTCATTAATTGGTGGTGGTGACTCAGTTGCTGCAATTAACAAATATGGTTTAGCTGATAAAGTAAGCTACGTATCAACTGGTGGTGGTGCACTTTTGGAGTACATCGAAGGAAAAGAATTGCCAGGTGTAAAAGCTATTAGAGGATAATATAGATTTTGAATTGTAATTTGAGTTTATTCAAATTCAGTTCTTAAGAAATAACCATGAATTCACAGCTCTTATGCCCTGTGAATTCGTGGTTTTTTTATGCTTTCACCCCGGATGTGTTATCATTAAAGAAAGCCGTATCTTTGACCTGATGATGCCCATGTAAATCCACTGCTCCCAGCAGTTTTTTCAAAATAAGATTGAGATATGACAGATTTGAAGCATAAAATATTCAAGATAAAGTCCAACGAAGAATTTAAACAAACCGCTCTTGAAGTTTTTCGATTTCAAGCCATTCACAACCCGGTTTATGCGGAGTATATTAAGCTTTTGAATATTGAAATCGATCAGGTTAAGTCAATTGACCAAATTCCTTTTTTACCGATCGAATTTTTTAAATCACACAAGGTGGTATCCACAACTGAGGAAGCGAAGGCTATTTTTACAAGTAGTGGTACAAGCGGAAATCTAACATCTAGACATTATGTGCCAGATCTTGGGATTTATGAGGATAGCTTTACCAAAGGATTTGAAGCCTTTTATGGCCCGGTGAAGGATTATTGTATTCTGGCTTTATTACCCTCTTATCTTGAGCGCGAAGGCTCTTCCCTCATTTATATGATGGAGAAGCTGATAAAAGATAGCGGACACCCCAAATCCGGATTTTACCTGAATAATCACGAAGAGTTAATTGCTAATCTCGCCCAACTTAAATCTCAAAATCAAAAGGTTCTGCTATTGGGTGTCAGTTTTGCTTTGCTTGAACTTGCCGAAAATCATAAGCTCGAATTAGGTGATGTGATTGTGATGGAAACAGGAGGGATGAAAGGGAGACGAAAGGAAATGACACGAGAAGAATTGCATGCTATTTTCACCTCTCGACTTGGTGTTAAAAAGATCCATTCGGAATATGGCATGACGGAACTTTTATCGCAAGGCTACAGCAAAGGCGATAGCCTATTTGAAACCCCAGCCTGGATGAAAATCCTGATTCGTGATGCTTACGATCCGTTTTCGTATGAAAAAACAGGGCGAAGTGGTGGTGTCAATGTTATTGATCTGGCAAATCTTTATTCCTGTGCTTTTATCGAAACTCAAGATCTAGGTAAGATTCACGCTGATGGTAAATTTGAAATCCTAGGCCGATTCGACAATTCAGATATCAGGGGCTGTAATTTGTTGGTGAGTGAATAGATTGTCTTGTCGGGATATGATGAGAAATTAGCATATAAATAAAGGAGCTTCCAAACTACAGGAAGCTCCTTTTTTATTACAACTTTACTTAAAATTATATTAACATTTTATTGCAATAATCAGTTTAGCCAACGAGAATATATTTTGAAGGATCTGCTTTGCTAACTAGGTAATATGTATCATTACCAGCTTTTACTATATATAATCCTGACGGATCTGTTAAAAACTCCAGTAATAATTTACCTCCATCATTACCGTATATTTCAGACCACCACGCTCCGTATGCACCATATCCCCATGTTACAACAGTTATATCCTCAGCAGCTTTTGTAAAAGCAAATTTTGAGAATCCAGCCCAGTTGCCTCCTTCGTGTCCAGGAGCGTAACCTAGTAAATACCCCCATTCTACATATATTTGAAATGCATTAAATTGTTTAATGTCTTCCTTCAAGCTAGGTACAATTGATGACAAAGCTTGGGAATAGCCATTAATAACTTTAAAATTGGTAGCCATAAATTCTTCATAAACACCGGATTCCTCTGTTAAAGGAGCATTGCCTATTTCAATATTGATTGTTTTACCTTCTACATTTGCTGAGAATAAATCTTTCCCAACTTGATTATCAAATAGAGTTACTTCAACCCCTTCGATTTCAACAGCAGGAGAAAATACAAGTCCATCTTTAGTCATCGAAAATTCATATTCCTTATTCTCAATTTTCCCATCTTTTGATATTGTTCTCCAAATGGCATTTCCTCCATTGGTTACTAACATGGCTTTATAATTGCTACCTTCTACACTAACATGTTTGAAGAAAGATTTCTCCATTTTAGATATTATCTTCTTTACAGTTGCTATATCCTCAGGTACTCCTTTGAAGAATGTTAACTTGGTTTTATTAGCACCTTTATCAGTTTTACTAATAAAATCGATTCTATCGTCCGTAACTTTGTCAAAAAGGAATTCATATTCTCCAGTTGCTAAGTTATCTTCGTAAATAGCTTGAAATACTGAGTGACTTTCGAAAACCAATTCAGGAACCTGAGTGATACTTACTCTATAACTGATTGTTCTATCTTCAGAACCATCGCTATAAGTCGATTCAAATTCAACAGTATTATCTTCGTTGAATTTCATTAGGATTGCAGAGCCTGAATAGTAGGCTATCCAATAACCATCATCTTTGGTTAGGGCAGTTTTGTATTTTGTTAATACATTATTAATTCTTGTTTCGGGGCTATCGTCAAATATTGGGTCTTGTTCGTTATCGCAAGACGTAAATAAGCTTATTGCAGCCACGAATAAATATAATATTTTTTTCATGTTTATTTTATTTATTTGTTTATCTCACTGATTCGTTTCATAATCTCATCGCGAACTTGGTCAAGATCAATTTCGAATTTATTCATATAATAATCCTTAACCATTTTTAATTTAACAGCGATGATATCTCTTCCCTCGTTTATTTCAGCAGCATCTTCGTTAGGATCAAGCATTACTGGGTTTCCATCAGCATCTAATACAGGATTTCCATCAGCATCTACTTTTGCATAGGGAGCTTCATGTTCGTGAGTGATATATCTCTCATTAAATTCAGCTTCAGTAGAAGTGATATATAATGATAAGATCTCACAGAAATCTTCATTCTCGCTAGACGTTCCATAATTAGAAACCATACCTAATGTTATTGCTTCACGAGATATTTTAGGACTACTAGCCTGAACATCACCTGCTAAATTTAACCAGTTATTAGATTTATAATTCTCAGGACTGACCTCTTTAAAACCATCAGGTAAGTTATGACGCTGATGAATAATATGGCCAAATTCGTGTTCAGCAGTTCTTAATTGCATGAACATCCATTGAGAATTAGTTAAGTCATATTCATTGACTTGTGTGAATGTAATACGAACTCCTGCATCTGCATAACCTAGTGTAACTGACTCTCCATCGCTATTATACATTTTAGAACCAATAAAAACCAGTTCTGGTGGAAAATGATCCAACATAAATTTTTCACCAGGCTCAGTCATTGTAAAAGGTTCGATCCAGAATTTTTTAATAAAATCTCCCATTGGAATACAGACGTCACGAAGTGGTGGGGTTACTCTTTTTGTATCATCTACCAAATTATCATCCCATTTCCAGCGAACAGCTGTACCATATGGAGTCAAAAAGTTTTCTCTAAAATAAATACTAATAGGATCGGTTGACTCAATAACTTTTTCGGGGGTATATATACTATTGTCTTCGCTATCACAAGCGGAAAACAAGCTTATAAATACTATACTCAATAATAGTGTTAATTTTCTCATTTTAGTTTTGTTTTTAGCGTGGATTCTTAGCAATTCCTCTCGAACTTGCATTTTGAGGAATTTGTAACACTTTTCTTAGATCATTTGCTTCTAAAGTAATTGTTTCACCATCACTCGTGATGTGGTCAATTGCAATATGATGCCTTTTAATATCAAACCAACGCATTCCTTCTTGCAAATATTCTTTTCTCTTTTCTAATAAATACAAATTCATCAAAGCCGTTTTTTCATCAGGTAAAACATCATTACCATCTGAATCTTTTGTCGAATAATATTCTTGAATTGTGGCTAGGTCCAGAGTTGCAGCACCTGTATATCTTAAACTACCAATCGTATTTAAATCAGACAAAGCAGCAGATAGGTTACCTAACATGATATTTGATTCTATCCGATTAAAAACAAGTTCGATTCCTCTAATCACAGGTTGAACAAAAAATGGATATCCTGTTGTTGCGGTTAAGCTTTCTTTATAGAATTCTTCATGAAATTTTGCAGCTCCAATTACATTTTTTGCTCCATCTCCATAGTATCCCATACTCGATCTAAGGTCTTTATCTGCGCCAGCCCAAATACTAGATGCAGTAAACATGTTTCTCCATTTTTGGATATGTGTTCTGTATCCATAAGAGTGTCTTAGACCAATACCAACTTGTTTTTCAATAATTAGGATGTTACTAGGATCAGTATTTTTTACATAAAAACTTTTTTTAGCAAGTGAACCTGATTGTCCGTCATATGCATTTAGATCTTTTATGTAGGTTGTGTTAACAGTACCTACTCCCAGAATTTTATCTGCATATTCAATACTTTTTGCAAAGTCACCCTTAAACAAGTAGAAACGTGAAGCAAATGCAATAGCAGCAGTTTTAGTAAAATGATACTTTTTGCTACCTGAATAGTATTCATCAGAAACAAGTGCCATTCCGTCTATTAGATCTTTTTCGATCAAACGGTAGGTCTCAGATAATGTTTCACGCTTATATTCTTTTATTAATACATTTTCTGATTCGTTTACATATGGTATTCCTAAATCAGTTTCCGCAGTAGTTGCATCATAATTTTTAGAGAATAATGCCGCTATCATAAAGTGAGAGTAAGCTCTACAAAGCAAAGCTTCTCCTTTGATAGAATTTTTAAAATCAACATTATCAGAATCAACTTTTTCCAGAGCTTCTAAAGCCGCATTTGCTTGAGAAATTGCTGTGTAAGCATTATTCCAATAGTTTGCTGGTGTATTGTATGAATCCTCTTCATCCAGCTCTTTCCACAGAAATGCATCAGTCATTCTTGAGATTTGAGAATTGGATGATATGTAATGGGAATCATCTGTCATCCAATCTGTAAAGAAATAGTCTCCGCGAGGATAAGCTGGGACTAAAAGTTGAGAGATTTTATCAAGTGTGTTTGCTTCAATTCTGTTGTCAGGATTTTCGTTAAGATAATCGGTACAACTTGAAAAACACAGGAGCAGGATTCCTGCATATATTATTTGTATTTTTTTCATTATTGTAAAATTAAATTTGATTAATTCATCAAAATTATATGATGAAAATGACTCTTCTGTATCAACTAATCCTAGAAGCCTACATTAAGTGAAAATGTAAATGTTCTTGGAATTGGTAGGGCTACCCCACCTGAACGATAAAACTCGGGATCTAAGCCATTTAGTTTTTTATCAGAATAGAGTAATAATACATTCTGAGCTTGAAGAGAAATTTTGGCACGTTGAATACCTAAATTATTAGTGAAAGTTTTTGGGAGATTATAACTTAAACTAATCGTTTTCAGTCTAATAAAACTACCATCCGCAACTCTAACATCGGATTTATTATATAACTCATAGAGGTTTAACGATTGTGCATCTAAATCATCATCGAATCGTCTACTTAAAATACCAGGAACATTTGTATAAGCTTCATCACCAGGAGCAGACCAACGATTTAGCATATCTTTTGAAATTGATGAATAACCGAATTCACGTAAACCACCAGTTCCTAATTTAAATAGGTCATCAAGTCTGATTTTATTACCAGCTCTGAATACAAGGCCAACACCCAAAGAGAAATTCTTGTAGGTAAAAGTATTGGTCATACCACCTGATAAAGGGGCATCTAAAACACCTTCATATTTCAAGTAATCCATTACATTTTCTCTCTTTTGTAAACTCAAATTTTCATTGATAGGATTACCTGAGCTATCAATAAATGTTGGCATACCTTGGTTTGTTAATCCATTGAATCTTACCGAATATAAACCTCTACGTGGTTTACCTAAATAGTCACCACCAGTATTTCTGACATAATCACCAATTCGATCATAATTCTCTAGTTTGGTAATTTTACTCTTATTATAATCAATATTGAGATTAGTTGTCCACTTAAAGCTATCGTTGGTTACATTCACTGTATTTAAAGCGATTTCAAAACCTTCAATTTCCATATCTGCAAAGTTCCCATATTTGGTCGCTTTACCACCTAAACCTGAGGTGCGTACAGCTCCAATCAGGTCAAAAGAATTCCTTTTATAATAAGCTATATCTGTATAAATTCGGTTATTAAAAAATGCAGCTTCAGCACCAACACTAAACTCATACATTTTTTCCCATGATAAATCATTATTTGTTAAATCTTCGACATCAACGCCAGTTTCTTTGTCATAAGGGCGCCATGTCTGATAAGCAACTAATTTTTGAATTGCGCTAGCTGATGGTCCCATTACACCACTCAAGCCGTAAGTTGCCTTTAGGCTTAGAAGATTTATTTTTTCATAATTACTCATGAAATCTTCTTCAGACAGATTCCACTTTCCACTTACATTCCAGGAAACTAGGTGGCGAGCTGTGCTTGTTTTTCCAAGCCTGTTTGATCCGTCACGACGAACAGTACCATTAAATGTATATTTCCCTTTGTATGAATAAGCAGCATTTAGAAAATAACCGATATACCGATCACTAATTTCTTCAATACTTTCGCGAGTTTGATTATTCAAACTAAGATACTTCGATAGATCTGGATGTTCATTAAATAAACCACCTCTATCATACTGTATTCCCCAACCATCGCTTGTAATTTCTTTACGATCGGTATATTTTACTTCTTGTCCCAAAAGGAAGCTCATAATATGAGTATCTTCAATACTTGGGTTCCAAGAAACTGAATTTCGAATAGAGTAAAAATCAAGCGTATTATTTACAGTGTTGAAAAACCCTCCTGTTGGTAGAATAGAGATGGGATTTGAATTTGGTTTATCAGGATCGAGAAATAGTAATTGATTGGCATCTCTAATAAATTGAGTACCCATGGCTCTATATGCATTCGCCTGATTTGAAGATTCATGAATTCTGTGCTCTCTTGCAGCAGTATTTCTACGAGCTTGAAATACTGAACTAAAGTCAAGGTTCTTCGCAATATTGTAATCTAAATTAAATTGCGCAATCACATCAGTTGATACAAGGTCTACTTTATTATTTCTTAATTCATGGATGACATTAAAATCAGAATAGTCTCTTCTGAAGAATTCAAGATCTCCATTTTCATCATAGGCGCGCATGCTTCTACTTGCATTCAATGCATATGAAAATGGGTTAATATCAAAATCTCTTTCGTAAACCCCATCAACAGCATTAAAATCGCGGTCTTTAGAACCAGGCAATCTTTGGTCTCTGTGATTCATAGATAGTTTAAGACCAATATTCAATTTGTCAGTAAGTTTAAAGTCACCTTTCATGGTAGCTGTGTATTTTGTTACATCATCAGCAATTGTTCTACCACTATCGTTATACATACTTATCGACGCATAATATTTTGCTCTTTCTGAACCGCCAGAAAAACTTAGGGAGTGTTGTTGTGAAATCGAATTTTTAAACAAGGTTTCAAACCAATCTGTATTGGCGTTACCATATTTAGCCAGGAATTCTTCATTAAAAGTACCATCAGGTCCCCAATTGATCTCGTTGTTTGCTATGCCATTATACATTTTGCCCATAACTCCATAGTCTTTAGCTTTTACAGATGAGGCAAGATCAATCCATCCTTTTCTTACAAGTTCTTTGTAAAAAGAAATCTCAGAGCTAGAATTTGCAATATCAAATTGAGAATAACGTGGTCGTTCTTTAATAGACATACTGCCTGAGTAACTGACCTGCATTTTACCAACTTTACCTTTTTTGGTATTAATTACAATAACACCATTCATGGCTTGAGCACCATATAATGCTGTTGCCGATGCATCTTTCAAAACTTGAATATCTTCAATATCATCTGGATTTAAGCCAGCAACACCAGAGCTTAATACTGTTGATAGATTACCTGAGGTTAGATCATCAGCAGTAACTTCAATCAGGTCCTCAAGAATGACACCATCCACCACCCATAAAGGCTTATTGTTTCCATTAAGGGAGGCATTCCCACGAATTCGAACAACAGGTGCAGCACCAAAAGTACCTGAAACATTATCAACTGAGACACCTGCTACTGTTCCTTGTAAAAAACGAGATACATCAGGAGTCGATTCTAATTTGATTTCCTCTGTTTTAATTTTTGCAGCGGATCCTGTAAATAACCTTCTGTCGATTTTTTGATATCCAGTCACCACAACTTCGTTTAGTTGCTCAGAAGATGAACCTAAAGTTACGTTGATTTGTGTTTGATCCGTAATAGCAATTTCTTTTGGATCCATTCCAACAAAAGAAAAAACTAAAATAGCTCCTTTGGTAGGAACTTCAATCTGATATTTACCATTGATATCTGTTGAGACTCCTGTGCTGGTTCCTTTTATCACGACAGAAACACCAGGTAAAGTTTCACCTTGCTCATCGGTAACAACACCAGAGATCTTTTTATCTTCCTGTACTGTATTTGTGTTGTTAATTGGAGTGTTACTAGCAGGTTTGATAATAATAACACTGTCCTTGATTTTGTATTCTAAGTTTGTGCCTTTTAAACTTTCATCAAGTATTGTTTCAATATCGCCAGTTTTGTTCGAGATAGAAATATTGTTAATATTTTCTACATCCTCAACGCTGTAAAGAAAAGTATAGTCTGATTGTTTTTTAATTGTATTAAAGATCTCGATTAAAGAAGTTTGCTTTAAATCGACTCTTAGTAATGCAGGTTGTGGGGCTGCAATCGAGCTCACATGAATCACGCTAAGCATTAAAAGCATGAGTAGCAGTCGTTTCCCTCTGAGAATGGACCCAGAAAAACAGAAAGACTTTTCTCGTTTTTTTTCCATAATTTTATAGTTGATTTGGTTAGTATTCCATTTCTGCTACAACAGAAATGATTTATTGACAGATACGGAGTTAGTTGCAAGCTTTCTCCGTATTTTTTTTAATTTAATTTTTCTATAAGTACCGATCTGTTTTTTATTGAAAACTTAACTTTATTTGTAAATCCGATCATTTCCAATACATTGTTAAAATCCTCATAACGAGTCAAATCACCTGTAAATCTTAGGTTCTTAGATTCATTATTCAGAAAAAATACTTCAACATTGTACCAGCGTGATAATCGAATCATGATGTCTTCAAGTCTCTCATTTTGGAAAACGAGTCTGCCATTTTTCCAGGCCGTATAGATTTCAGTGTCCACATGAGTTTTCTTAAAATCCCCATTGTGTTTGTTGATGCAAAATTGTTCGTTAGGTAATAATGTCTCCTTCTGATTTCGGAGTTGATCTTTAACTTCAACTCGGCCCTCGACAAGGGTTGTTATGATTTCTTTTTCATCATTATATGCATTCACATTAAATGAGGTTCCCAAAACCTTTATTTGAAAATCATTCATTTTTACAACAAAAGGGAAATCTTTATTCTTGCTGACATCAAAGAAGGCTTCGCCTTCCAGTTCAACAAGACGTTCTTTACCTGAGAATTTAGTAGGGTATCTTAACTTTGAATTGGAATTAAGCCAAATTTTAGTTCCGTCACTAAGAGTCAGGTTGTATTCACCGCCTTTGGGTATAATTATAGAATTATATGTGATTTTTTCTTGGGTTGATGTTTTGTTGTCATTCTTATAAACGAGATGCCCCTCGGTATTGTTAATTTCCAAACCATCTTCTTTAAGCTTAACGAACTCATCTAGGATTATCGTTTCACCTTTATCTCGCATTAAGAGGGCTTGGTTTTTACCAGGCGAAATATGAGCAATTCGATTTGTTGGTTTTTCTGGAATAGAATTAATTAAAAAGAAGGTACTTATACCAATTACAATAATACTTGCAGCATACTTAAGGAATTCAGTTCTGATTCTTCGTGTCTTTTTCTCTTGTAGATTGGTGTTTATTTTATGCCATATTTCTTCTTTTTTTACTTCTTCAAGTTGCTCTTCGTTTTTAAAATAGTTTGTTTCAGGGTTCTTTGAGAGTTTATGATAGAGGTCTAAATTCTCCTTATTTTCGTATTTCCATTCATCTAAAAAATGGCCTTCTTCCAGAGATAATTTCCCGTTTAACCTCTTTGCAATAAGGTCAGCAATTTTAAATGAGGAATTTAATTGATTCATCTTCTTGTTAGCATTAGTAGTTTGTATCTGCTTAAACAGGAAGAATAGAAAAAGGGGTGACAAAAAATATCTTTTTTTCACCCCTTTTTTTCAAATTGTTTTGTTTTGGCTGTGTATTAGTGTTTTAACTAGGTTTTATCTTTTAGCTTTTCCTTTACAAATCGACTCGCCCGAAGTTTCTGTGTTTTTACCGTATTGACCGATATTTCAAGATCTTCAGCAATATCCTTGTTTTTAACTCCTTTCAGACTCAGAAGGTAAATGATACGGGCAGATGCCGGGAGTTCTTTGACAGCTTCGGCAATATGACGATTGACTTCCTCTTCGACAATGTTTCGATAGAAAATATTTTCATCATAGGAGTTTGAATCTTGTCGTAGCTCAAATTTCTTTTTGACAGATTGATGCTCAATATGATTGAGACAGGCGTTTTTTACAGATTTGTACAGAAAAGCTTTTAAAGCTAATTCATGAAAGAAGAAGGCACGTTTTTCCCAGGCTTTAATGAAAATCTCTTGCAAAATATCTTCCATGACATCTTGGGTTGAGACGTATTTCATTCCAAAAAGATACAACGCATCAAAATAGCGTTCGTATATTTTTTTAAAGGCGAAATTATCCCCATTTCTAAATTGCTTTAGAATGGTATTACTTAGGGATTTCATGATTAACTTAGTTAGTAGTGGTTATAATTGGGTCAACAATTATATACATTTTTTCTTATATTTTATTCATGATGAAAGATGCTCTATAATTATATTGATGTAATTCAACTTTAGTAATCAAAGATTATTGTAAATGAATTTTTAGAATGAAGGATTAATTTCCCCTGCGGTAGTGTTTGTTTAATTGCTAGATAACGAGATGTTTGGGGTTTGTTATTTAAACCAGATTATTTATATGGTGCCTCATGATTTTTTTGATATTGGAATTCATTAAAAATTAGGGCTGTTTTTTTTGTAAAATAATTCTGTTTGTATTATAAAATAGAAAATAAAAAAGGCCCGGAGTTTTTACTCCGAACCTTTACTTTGTTTGTCATTCTGATATCCGTAGATCAGAATGAAATATTATAATCCCAATTTGGCCTTGATATCTGCAGGAATGGCATCTTTATGGACCATGATTGCAACTGTTTTAAGGCGAACGTAAGATTCACTCATATTTAAGTAACCACCCATTTTGTTGGAATTCTTAGCCCACGAGTTTTTCGTTTTGTAATAAGGTGTTCCATTCTGATCTTTTACAATACCGGTTAGGTGCATCAAGTGATCATCAGTTGTTTGGTAGTTATCAAAAGTTGCTTGTCTTAGCGCTTGATCAACCTTTACTTCTGATCTGGGTTTATCAAATTTATATAAAGATGCGTTTTTTTCTTTTTTAGACATGGCATCCCATTTCTCAATTTCTGAATTGGTCATGTCTTTTACATCTGAAATAGGAAGAATAGCAACACCATTGCGATGCGAGAAGCCTTTTTCACTAACATCACCATCCCAACATACAGAATAACCATTGGTTAATGCATTGTCAATAACTGCCATTAGTTCGTCAATAGGTAGGTTGTAATACATATCATCCGACCAGTTGTCTGGAATCTCAAGGTTCATTTCCTTGTAAAAAGGATGATGTGAATATGAAGTCAATTCGATATAGTCATCAGGATTAAAACCTGTTTGCTTCATGAACTCAACAGGAGATACCATTTGCCCATTTGAATCGAATTTCTCAGGTGCAGCTCCCATGTAGGTGTCAAGAACACCATTTACTGATTTGTTCCAAACCGGAGTCACTTTTTTATTAGGGTTCTGTACAATTTGATCCAACATGGCTTTGGTTGATTTCACCATTTCCTGATGGATATGATAGTCGCTCTGGTACTGATTACCTGAGTACTCTGATTCGGGAATAAAACCAAACTCTTTGACAACGTTTAAGACATCGTGGGCTTGCCCTCCTTCGCTGTAGTTAGCTTTTCCGTGTAAACGAAAATAGCGCAAGGCTTTTTGTGAATAGGCATGACGTACGGTAAACATTTCAGAAAGGTCAATGTGGCCTGCACCTAAACGGATTAATTCTGTTTCGATGAATGATGTCGTAGCAAAAGCCCAACACGTACCCGTACTTTCCTGATTACGAACTTCAGTTGTTGGCACATCTGCAACAGTGGTAAATTTGAAACCTTCCGGCTCAACTGTTTTTTTCTTTTTAGCGAAAGCTTGTCCTTGAACGCATAATGTCAGTGAAAGAGCAATGACACTTAATTGTTTAAAATTCATGATAGTTGTTTTATGGTTGTGTTTTATAATTCGACTGGAAAGATATTAAGATTAAGGAATTATTTACATGCTTAAAAGCTCATTTTGTAGTTTTTTAGTCAGACTGGCAACGATTAGATTGTAAGAATGATCGATCCACTCTTTGAGTTGATTGTCGGAAATCGCACCATCAATGGCAACCATATTCCAGTGTTTTTTATTCATGTGCCAACCGGGCTGAACTTGTGGGAATTGTTCGCGTAATTCTACAGCCAGTTCTGGGTCACATTTTACACTCATGCTTAGATCCTTGTTGATATTGGTGAGTAAAAACATTTTATTCATCACCTTAAAAACTAGAACTTCCTCGTCGAAAGGAAAGCTTTCGGTTACGCCTTTTTTTGCAAGGCAGTAGTCTCTTAGTTCTTCAATATTCATGGGATTCAGTAATTATAAATTAATCTATAGGAGCAATAAAGGCGTCTTCGATATGTTCAATTTCAAACTTCTCATTTCGCTTGATTACCGAAATAACATCAAAGCGAACTTCCATCTCAATATCTTTTAAATCGACATAAGCTTGAGTCGCCCGGCAAAGAAATTTGATTTTGGGTAGCGTAATTGCGTCAGAGGGGTGTTCAAAGTAATCCGTTGAACGCGATTTGACCTCAACAATCACGAGAAATTCACCATCTGTAGCAACAATATCCAATTCCTTTTTCTGATAAATCCAGTTGCGATCCAGAATTTTATAGCCTTTGCTCATCATGTGCTTAGTCGCCAAATCTTCTCCTAACTTACCTAAATCGTTGTGTTCTGCCATAATTGTTTGAGTTTCACGTTAAGTGCCTTAGAGTTAAAAGCTAGTTTTTCCAACTTAGCTTTACATCTTTTTCTTTTACGTCCAGTCTAACTTTTTTGCCCAGAGGTAAGGGCCAATTTTCATCGATATGTCCTGCCGGGAAATTAAAAACAAGGGGGTATTTATAATCCAGAACGGCTTCTTTAATAATTTCATAGGCTGTTTTACCAAAAGGCGTTTCCCCATCCTTCATATCGCTCATTCCACCCACAATAAGTGCTTCGAGATGGTCCAACTTTCCACTTAGCTTTAAACTTAGCATCAATCGATCTAAATGATATAAATCTTCATTTAAATCTTCGATAAAAAGAATCTTATTCTGTGTGTTGAGTTCGTAATTCGTTGCATTTAAACTACAAATAACGGATAGGTTTCCTCCAACTAATTCGGCTTCACAGGTCCCGGTTCGATTGAGTTGATGCGTCGGAATTTGATAATTTGTCAATTTGCCTTCCAGGTAATCTGCAAGTTTTTGCAGAGAAGAAGAATCAGCAATATTTTCGGTGAAATTGATTGGCATGGTGGCATGCAAACTTCCAAAATGAAGATGGTTTAATCGCGCATGGATGATGCTAATATCGCTAAATCCAATGATCAGTTTTGGGTGTTTTTCCAAACCATCGAAAGTTAGTTTGTCGATAATGCGAATACAGCCATAACCACCACGAGCACAGATAATCGCCTTAATCTCTTCATGGTCGATCATGAATTGAAAATCAGCAGCCCGATCTTTGTCAGTTCCGGCAAATATATGATGTTCATCAAAAACATGTTTGCCCAGTATGACTTCGTAACCGAGTGTTTCCATCACCTTTTGTGCGGTTATTATTTTTTGTTTATCGATTTTTCCTGCGGGAGCAATAAGCCCTATTTTATCGCCTTTTTTTAATGTGGAAGGTTGAAACATATCTGTATGATTGGGATCAATTAAAGATTTAAAAATCAATCGGATTATGATTTCCGTTTCTTTATCTTGATCTTGTTAATTAAGAAATCACAAATTACTAATAAAATCCTTAAATGAGAGAAAATGAATCCTGAATGATTTCAAAGCTAAATGCTTGAATTTGTTATTTCTATTTTATCTTTGCGCTTCAGAGACCGATTCATTAATCGGCTACTCGCAATTTTTTTCATTATTAATACTAAGGTCTTGTTACGTTCCAGGAGACAAATTGATCTCTCTTGTTGAATATAGATCTTCTAAAACTTCTTTTTAAGATGTCAAAATTTAACAGAACACTAGTTACAACAGCTCTTCCCTATGCGAATGGGCCGGTACATATTGGTCATTTGGCGGGCGTTTACGTTCCTGCTGATATTTATGTGCGTTATTTGCGAATGAAGGGTGATGATGTGTTATTGATTGGTGGTTCAGATGAACACGGTGTACCCATTACTATTAAGGCAAAAAAAGAAGGTGTTAGCCCACAGGATGTTGTTGATAAATACCATAATATTATAAAAGATTCTTTCGAGAAGTTTGGAATTTCATTCGATGTTTATTCCAGAACTAGCTCGAAAACGCATCACGAAACGGCTTCAGAATTCTTTAAAACACTTCATGATAAGGGAGAATTTATTGAGAAGACTTCGGAGCAATTTTACGATGCAGAGGCCAATCAGTTTTTGGCAGACCGTTATATCACAGGAACTTGTCCGCATTGTAAAAACGAGAAAGCTTACGGTGACCAGTGCGAAAGCTGTGGAACATCGTTGAATGCAACTGATTTGATCGATGCAAGGTCTGCAATTACAGGTAACAAACCAGAGTTGAAAGAAACCAAACACTGGTATTTGCCTTTAGATAAATATGAACCACACCTAAAGCAGTGGATCCTTGAGGAGCATAAAGAATGGAAACCTAATGTTTACGGACAGTGTAAATCATGGTTAGACAATGGTCTTCATCCAAGAGCCGTAACTCGTGATCTGGATTGGGGTGTACCTGTTCCTGTTGAAGGAGCCGATGGTAAGGTGCTTTACGTTTGGTTCGATGCCCCTATCGGATATATTTCGGCAACTAAGGAGCACACTCCTGATTGGGAAAAGTACTGGAAGGCTGAAGATTCAAGAATGATTCACTTCATCGGTAAGGATAATATTGTATTCCACTGTATTATTTTCCCAGCTATGCTTAAGGCTGAGGGTTCTTATATTTTACCAGATAATGTACCATCGAATGAATTCTTAAATCTTGAAGGTGATAAAATTTCGACTTCTCGTAACTGGGCTGTTTGGTTGCACGAATACCTAGAAGAGTTTCCTGAGAAGCAAGACGTATTGCGTTATGTTTTAACTGCCAATGCACCTGAAACTAAGGATAACGATTTCACCTGGAAAGATTTCCAGGCTCGTAATAACAATGAGTTGGTTGCAATTTTCGGAAACTTTGTGAACCGTGCTCTGGTTTTAACTCACAAGTATTTTGGTGGTTTGGTTCCTGAGGCTGGCGAACTTAATGATTTCGATAAAGAAACATTGGCTCAGATTCCTGTTCTTAAGGCAGAAATTGAAAAGAATCTTGAAACCTTCCACTTCCGTGAAGCACTTAAGGTAGCAATGAATTTGGCGCGTTTGGGTAACAAATATTTGGCTGATACTGAGCCTTGGAAGGTGATTAAAACCGATGAGGATCGAGTTAAGACAATCTTGAATATCTCTCTACAGATTTCAGCTAACCTGAGCACCCTAATGGAACCTTTCTTGCCATTTACGGCAGAGAAACTTCGTGGATTCCTTAATATGGATCGTATCGAGTGGGCAGATGTAACAGCTGATGCACTTCCTGCGGGGCATCAAATTAACAAGCCAGAATTGTTGTTCGAGA
Source organism: Ancylomarina subtilis (assembly GCF_004217115.1). Classification (NCBI taxonomy): domain Bacteria; kingdom Pseudomonadati; phylum Bacteroidota; class Bacteroidia; order Marinilabiliales; family Marinifilaceae; genus Ancylomarina; species Ancylomarina subtilis. Next base: position 36,514 of record NZ_SHKN01000003.1, read on the forward strand.
AAATCGAAGATGAGACCATTCAGGCACAGGTTGACAAATTGGAAGCGACTAAAGTGGCCAATGAACTTGAAAACAGAGTAGCGACTCCGGTCAAAGAGAATATCAACTTCGACGATTTTATGAAAATGGATGTTCGTGTTGGTACGATTACTGAAGCTGAAAAAGTTGCTAAGACCAAGAAGCTGTTGAAACTGACTGTTGATACAGGTATCGATACCAGAACCATTGTTTCGGGTATTGCAGAGCATTACAAGCCTGAAGATATTATTGGCAAACAAGTAAGTGTGTTGATGAATCTTGAGCCTCGTAAACTAAAGGGAATCGAATCGCAGGGTATGATTCTGATGGCTGAGGATGCTGATGGTAAATTAGCATTTGTTTCTCCGGAACAAGCTGTTGCAGCAGGTTCGGAAGTTCGATAAGCATTTTATTATTTAGATATTGCCCCGGTCGTTCTATAACGATCGGGGCTTTTTTTGTAATGATTACCTCCAATAGTTCTTTCTAAACAAGAACCTAATTCAACCATTTTCCCCACATGGGGAAAATGATCTACATTCTCATAATCGTAGCTTTTACAACCGATTTTGAAGTTAGATAAGTATCAGACCAATTCATAAAAAAAGCACCTCCGATTTCGGAGGTGTTTTTGTATTATTACGAATTGATAACTGTGAGTTACCTTGTCATTTCAACTTTTGCAGTTGGATCTTGATTTTTGTTTCTGTCTTCAACAGCAGCCATTAGTTTGCTTGCCAAATCGGCGAAAGCCATACCTGTAACAGAATCTTCGTTTAAGGCTGCAGGAGCGCCATTGTCACCACCTTCGCGAATGCTTTGAACAATTGGAATTTGTCCCAACAGATTAACGCCTTTTTCTTCAGCCAGTTTTTTACAACCATCTTTACCGAAAATGTAGTATTTGTTGTTAGGCAATTCAGCAGGTGTAAACCAAGCCATATTTTCAACCAATCCTAAAATAGGTACGTTTACGCCAGGTCCTTCGAACATGTTAATCCCTTTTACAGCATCGGCCAAAGCCACATCCTGAGGTGTACTCACTACAATGGCACCGGTAACAGGAACGGTTTGTACCAAAGTCAGGTGAATATCTGATGTTCCGGGAGGAAGGTCGATTAATACGAAATCAAGTTCGCCCCAGTTCCCTTCTTCAATCATTTGCTTAAGTGCGTTTGAAGCCATAGGCCCTCTCCACACGGTTGCCTGAGCCGGATCAACAAAGAAACCGATAGAAAGCATCTTCACACCATAACGCTCGTGTGGCTCGATTCGATCTTTCCCGTCAATTTGTGTTAGTTTTGGACTTGCACCTTCAGAGCCAAACATTTTAGGAACGGATGGGCCATAAATATCAGCATCGATAAGTCCCACTTTTTTACCAGCTTTTGCCAAAGCAACTGCCAGATTTGATGAAATAGTTGATTTACCAACACCTCCCTTACCCGAAGCAACAGCAATAATATTGGTTACATTGGGAAGTACTGAAGGCGCTTCAACAATATGAACGGCTTTTACCTTAATATTCCCTTTGATTTCAGCATCCTTATCAACAAATCGTAGAATATTTGTGACACAAGCCTTCTTTAATGGGATAATATTGGGATCGTCAGATTTCTGAAAAACCAAATCGAATCCGATCTTTTTGCCTTCAATTTTCATATTACGAACCATATCCAGGCTAATAATATCTTTATCGCTACCCGGAAACTTTACAAGTTTTAAAGCATCGGTAACTTGTTTATTAGTATATGACATATCTTGTTAATTTGTTAGGGTGTTAATTCGTAAAATGTGTTTTAAACGGGGAAAGTTGTCCCGTTAAGAAACACTTAAAAATTAATACACCTCAAAGATAACTATCTAGATCTAATTTAAATAACAAAAGTGATGAAATTCTATTCTGAACAAAAATCTTCGGGAAGTTCCTTTATCGGATCCCAAAAATGTTTTTCGAAGTTTTGAATTTGATCATCGATAACAACGATTCCTTCGTTTTCGAGGAGTTGTTGCATCACGTTCTCACCAGGGAAATGATGTTTACCCGAAAGCATGCCAATACGGTTGACCACTCTGTGAGCTGGTATATAAGCATCGCGACTATGAGAGTTGTTCATGGCCCATCCCACAAGTCGGGACCCACGGGGAGAACCAACATAGCGTGCTATGGTACCATAATTACACACACGTCCAGGGGGTATTTGTTGTACCACCTTAAATATGCGTGTGTAAATATCTGACATGCCCTTTGGTTTATTGATTGTTCTTTTTAATGATGTCTTTTTCTTCAGTAGGTTGTTTACGTCTATCGCGGCCAAAACTGCGATATTCGTCCAGTTCAAGTTCTACATCCGGTTCTACAAACTCTTTTTTCCCTTCGAGAAGAAACTGAAGGTACTTAATCGGAATACCCTTACTTAAAAATTGGGCCTCATAATAGGTTTTAATACCCAAAATGTCGTTCGCGTATTCTGAATTGTACAAATCATCGGTATCGGTTAATACTTTCAGATTATTTTCCTGAATCATGTAGCGTGTGTAATGGTATAGAAACTGGCTATCAGATTTCAAATGAATCATTCCATTATCTGCCATCAAATCGCTATAGAGTTGCATGAAACGGGTTCCGGTAAGTCGTTTGGTGACTTTTTTCATTTGCGGATCAGCAAAGGTGATCCAGATTTCCGAAATCTCACCGTTTGCAAAAACCGAACGCAACAGCTCCACTTTGGTTCGAATGAAAGCCACATTTTTCAGATCTTTTTCAATCGCATCTTTAGCACCTTGCCAAAGTCTGGCTCCTTTAATATCGATACCAATAAAATTTTTATCCGGAAAACGTTCAGCTAAACCGACTGTATATTCGCCTTTACCACACCCAACTTCCAGAACAATAGGGTTATCATTCTTGAAATATTCCTTATTCCATTTACTCTTAAGTCTGAATTCTTTATCCCACACATCCTCGTGTGAAGGCTGGAAAACATTCTCAAAAGTTTCCATCTCAGCAAAACGCTTTAATTTATTCTTTCCCACTTTTTTACTATATCAGAGTAGACTACTTTGTAGATATTCAGTCTACTTATTTTGAGTTTCTAATTGTTTTGTTTTATCAATTTTCAGACCAATATTCACGATTCCGGGTAGGTTGTCATCCCGCATACCTTGTACCATTTCGAAGATATACAGTCCGGGTTTTGAAAATGAAACGGTAGGTTTGTATAAAACCTGCAGGTCGAATATATTTCCAAAACCACTACCAAACCACTCACCGGTATCATCTGCTAAATGGCATTCAAATTTGTCTTCGTTTGTGACGCCCTCCGGATCTGTTTGCTTAATGAAAAGCCAAAGATTACTGTAAGGATACCTGCCCGTATTTCGGATATCGATATAAATGTTGTGCAACTGAATGGAGTCTGTTATTTCCACTTCAAATCGAGCAATATGCTCTTTATTCCATTTGTGATTCGGAATATCGACATAATTCTCATACAGACGATTGTCCTGACAGGCACTCGAGATGAATATCAGTGCAAAACTCAGCAGTAAAAGGGTTTTGGATTTAAACTTCATTGATTTAAAATATCAAGTCTTTAATTCTCTTAAGCCAATAAAGTATTGAGTAGATGATTTATCTAAGTGCTCAATACTTTATGATTTTTTTATTTTATTAGACGAATGCTACTCTTTTGTTTTATTTATTTTGCGAGGCTTACGTCGGAATTTACGTTTGGGGCGTGGTTTCTTCACGGTCTCTGATTTATCAAAACGATTCAGACTGTCTTGTCCCACTACATTTTCGTAATCAAGTGCTTTACGAGTGATTTCCTCTTTTTTAATGACGAGCTCGTTTACTTTGGTGCCTTTTTTGTTTAGACGAATGATTTCTTTCACTCTTTCAACAGGAATCTGCACCATATTGACTGCATAGTTCTTATCGAAACTGTACCACATCAGGCGTTTAAAAATATCTGTTTTTTGATGATAAGCTGTCCCATCCTTGCATTCCAACGGAATATTGGTTGGTGGGAAATCCTTACGGGCATCAATGTAAACGTCCATTTCGTAGTTTAAGCAACATTTTAGCTTACCACACTGACCGGCTAGTTTTTGCGGATTTAAAGAAATCTCCTGATAACGAGCGGCGTTGGTTGTTACCGACACAAAATTTGTGATCCAGGTTGAGCAACACAGTTCGCGCCCACAAGGTCCAATTCCACCAATACGACCGGCTTCCTGACGGGCTCCAATCTGTCGCATTTCAATTCGGATTCTAAATTCTTCGGCTAAAACTTTAATTAATTGACGGAAGTCAACTCGCTCATCAGCGATATAATAAAAAATGGCCTTGGTTTTATCACCCTGATATTCCACATCGCCAATTTTCATATTCAGCTTTAGTTCAGCTGAAATCTGGCGTGCTTTAATCATGGTTTTGTGCTCAAGAGCAATGGCTTCGTGCCACTTTTCAATATCTACGGGTTTGGCTATGCGGTAAACTTTTTTGGCTTCGTAAGTTTTAGCGTCGAGCTTTTGTTTTTTCATTTGCTCAACTACTAAATCGCCTGTTAGCGAGACAATACCAATATCATGTCCGGGAGATGCTTCAACAGCAATTATATCGCCACGCTTAAGTCTTATTTTATTGTTGTTAGAATAAAAACCTTTGCGTGTATTTTTAAATTTAACTTCTATAATATCGGGACATAAAGCGCTTTCAGGAACGTCACCTAACCAGTCGTAAACATCTAGTTTACCTGCCAAAAGTCGATGATCGGTTTTACCTTTAGCGCAACCGCCACACTTGCCTTTTGGTTCCTTCTCTTCTATCATATGTATATATATTGAGTGCAGTAACTTGTTGATGTACGGAAATTTGTACACCAATAGTTTGCATGATTTGTATTTAAGATTCGAAAATTGTTCGAATTTGAAAGTTTATAATCGTGCCTGCAAAATTAGCTAATAAAATGGGATATCTATCAGATTTACTGAGAGTCTATACCATAAATAACCCCTAAAGTTAATTAATTTTTTAAAGGTCTGAAGAATCCGAAAAAATATCTGGAAAAAGAACGTGGTATAGATTTGATTGAAAGAATGTAATAGTCATGAAATTCAGTTCAAATAGGGGGCTGAATAGGCTAATAGATCCTTAAATAAGAGTCTTTATTATGGTCGTAACAATTTAACCCAGCGCAAACTTAAGTCAAGGAAAATAATTTTTGCATTTCCATTTCGTTCGATATCGTTGTAGGCTTTTGTCAGTTCATCAGCAATGGGCCAAACATTATCTTCGTTGATAAATGGTGAAAAACGTTGAGAAAAGTTCATCTCTTCGCCATTAAGGAAAACCATTTCTTCCTGTTTTAGGTTCAGGATAAAGTTTTCCCGAATCATTTTTAAGCAATAATGCAGAAAACTTTTCTGTCTTTCGCGACCAATTGCGCTAATTTCTTCAGCCCAAGTCATCAGTTCGAGCACATTTCGGGCATAACAAATACGCATGATGCTGACAAAACGATCGAAATTAAAGGCATTCTCATCCGAATTTTTGATTAGAACCTTAGCCTTGCGGTAACTTCCTTCGGATAGTCTGACCAAATTAATCAGCTCAGTATCCGATAAGTTATATTCCGATTTAAGGGCTGAACGAAGAGCTTCTTTGTCAATTCTTGGAATTTTAGTCATTTGAGCTCTTGATCGAATTGTTTGAAGGATTCGGTTAGGCTCTTCAGAAACGAGAAAGAAGAGGGTTTTTGTTGGGGGTTCTTCAATGAGTTTAAGCAACTTATTGGCACAGGAAGCATGCATTTTCTCCGGTAGCCAGATGATCATGATTTTATAATCAGACTCATACGTTTTAAGGCTTAATTTCTTAAGAATTTCATTGCTTTCATTGGAATAGATCATGCCCTGAGCATTTTCAACTCCCAAGCTCGCATACCAATCATTAAGATCGAAATAAGGATCGCTGATCACCTGTTTTCTCCAATTGTTGATGTAGGTGTCGCTAACAGGATTGCTCACCCCTTTACCTTTAACAACAGGAAAAACAAAGTGTAAATCAGGGTGAACCAGTTTTTGATATTTTTTACAAGAAGGGCACTGTCCGCAAGAATCATTGGCTTGTTTGTTTTGGCACGAAACGTACTGAGCAAAAGCAATTGCAAGAGCTAATTTGCCCACACCTTTTTCACCAACAATAAGTTGCGCATGACTCACTCTATTATCCTTAACGGTCTGAATAAAGCGTGACTTCGTATCCTCTTGTCCAATAATATCTTTAAACTGCATGTGTTTTTGTATGAATCGTTAAGCCAGTGATCTTGACATTTTCAAATAGATACCAAAGGTAAAAAAAATAGGGTTTGTTCAGATATGTTTTTTCAAGGATAAATTCGGATGAAGGGATTCTCAGTTTTGGAAGATAAGGTTAAAACGAAAGGTCGAACAAACTGCTCGACCTTTGGTTCAATATATGAGGGGTTAGGGTTATTTTACACTAGCGGTAAGCATATCTTTAATGCCACCAATTGAGCTTAACACGCCTGTTGCTTCGTATGGCAGATAGATAACCTTATTATCTTTTCCACTTACCATTTCTTTAAGCGTGTCGATATAGCGAACTGCAATCAGGTAATTAGCAGGATCTCCACCCTCCTGGCTGATAGCTTCGGTAATTCTCTGAATGGCTTCAGCTTCAGCAATTGCTTTCTTAATTCTGGCTTGTGCCTCTCCTTCGGCTCTCAGAATCTTCGATTGCTTTTCACCTTCAGCCTTATTAATTTCAGATTCTTTGATCCCTTCAGCCTCAAGAATACTTGCGCGTTTCATTCCTTCAGCTTCGAGAATCGCTGCACGACGATCACGCTCAGCACGCATCTGTTTTTCCATGGCAGCAATAATATCCTGTGGCGGGTTAATGTCCTGTAATTCTACTCGATTCACTTTCACACCCCACTTGTTTGTGGCATCGTCAAGAATTCCTCTGAGTTTTGTGTTTATGGTATCGCGGGAGGTTAATGTTTGATCCAATTCTAATTCACCAATAACGTTTCTTAAGGTTGTTTGAGTTAATTTTTCAATGGCATCGGGTAAATTTTCAATTTCATAAATTGCTTTCACAGGATCCATGATTTGGAAGTATAATAAGGCATTGATTTGAACACCAACATTATCTTTTGTAATCACGTTTTGTTTTGGGAAATCATATACGGTTTCTCTTAAATCGATACGCGCTTTATTCTTAAACATGACAATTTTTTGTCCATTAAAATCTTCTTTTACGTAGCGCCAAACAATATCTCTCGTTTGATCGAAGATTGGAATAATGATATTGATTCCTGATTGAAGCGTTCGGTTGTATTTACCAAGACGTTCAATAATAATTGTTTCAGATTGACGAACAATTTTAAGGCCTGAGGCCATGAAGATGATGACTAAAAGAGCAATTGCTCCTGCCAGGATAATTCCACCCATGTTAAACTTTATTTTACGGTTAAAACAATACTTTCATAACTCACTATGGTCACAATCTGCCCTTTTGGAATTTCCTGTCCATCAAAAGAGTTTGCTTTCCAGTTATCCCCATCTATTTCAACGCGTCCGCTTCTTTTTTTGTGATTGATGGTTTCAACCACTGTTGCTTTTTTACCTAAAAGAGCATCAGCATTGGTGTTGACATACGCTTTTGATTTTAGAATAAATTTTTTTGCAAATGGGCGAACAAAGAAGAGACTTAGAAATGTGAAGGCCGAAAATAACACGAGTTGTTGCGTGATATCCAAACCTAAATATGCACCTATCCCTGTTACCAAAGCTCCTGTTCCAATGCAGACTGCAACGAAACTGGTCATAAATATTTCAATGATGAATAAAAGGACTGCGGCGAGTAGCCAAATGTGCCAAATTTCAATTTCCATAGTTAGAATCTTAATTTATATGTAAATTTAGATTATACAACTAAAAAAAACTACTGTCAAATCTGTCAAGTTTGTCAGAGGGTATTTTTCATCTTTATTTTAAAAGGAATAGTTGTATTTTTGGGAGTTGTTTTTGGAGCTTAAAGAAGAATAAATTGATCATGATTTTATTTTACATAGCCCTAATATTTTATTCTGAATCGTTGTATAGAAATTAACGTTATGATATTTAGTAGGAAAAAGAAAAGAGATAAAGCTGATCTGAATTCTTTTGGGAAAATAAAAGAGGATGTGTTTAATTTCGATCAGATTGAGAGATATTTTAGAAATAAGAAACATGAAGATTCATTTCAGGTTTTATCTGATAAAACATGCCAGGATTTGGACTTTGATGAGTCATTTATGTTTTTGGATAGAACCCGATCTAAAGTAGGACAGCAATACCTTTATAATAAACTAAGGAATATCCCTTCAAATCAGGATCGTTTAGATAAAAGTGAACGTTTGATTAGAGCTTTTAGTGAGGATGTTGAATTGAGAAATAAAACCAGTAGGGCTCTTTCCCTGTTAGACGATAATGATTCATATTATATTACTGCTCTTTTTCAGGATGAGCATATACAAGAACCCAAGTGGTTTTTTATGATTCGAATTTTATCTTTTACAAGTTTATTATCTTTGATACTTTTTCCAATAAATGGCAAACTGTTTTTTGTCTTATTGGGTGTTTTTATTATCAACCTAGGGATACATTTTTGGAATAAGAGAAATCTATATTTGAACTTAAAATCGATACCACAGCTTATCAAGTTAAGTGGTGCTGCTCGACAACTTAATGAGATAGCTTGTTTTAAGGGTTTTGACGCCACCTTGAAAGTCTCTATAAAAGTTATTGACCAACTTAAGTTTCGAATGTCTTTTTTCAAATTAGGATCGAGTTCAGCTAGTGAATTCGAAGCACTATTTTGGTTTGTGATTGAATTGGTGAAAATTGTATTTCTACTAGAGCCCCTTTTATTATTTGGGATATTAAGACAACTGGATAAAAACAGAAGTGAGATAGAAGCTCTTTTTACTTTCGTTGGTGAAATAGATGCCTTGCTAAGTATTGCTTCATTGAGAGAGGGAACCGATAAATGCTGCATCCCTGAAATCTCTGAAGAAAAGTCTCCTTTGTCAGCAGAGGCACTTTATCATCCTTTGATTGTTAATGCGATTACGAATTGTATTCGAGTGAATGACAAGTCCGTTTTATTGACTGGTTCAAACATGTCGGGCAAAACAACTTTTATTCGAACAATTGGAATAAATACACTAACAGCTTTGACTATAAACACGTGTTTTGGGCAGTCTTTTTCTTTGCCTCGAATGCGCATTTTTTCCGCGATTCGAATCAGCGACGATTTGCTTAATGATAAGAGTTACTATTTTGAAGAAGTCCTCACAATAAAGAAAATGATTGAGGCAAGTCAGTGTGGCAAAATGAATTTATTTCTTCTCGATGAGATATTTAAAGGGACGAATACGGTTGAGCGTATCTCTGCAGGTAAAGCGGTTTTGTCATCCTTGACTCAATTAAACAACTTTGTTTTCGTTTCGACCCATGACCTTGAATTAGCGGACCTGCTTCAGGAAGAGTATGATTTGTATCACTTTAGTGAAATAGTAGGCAATAAAACGGTTGATTTTGACTACAAGCTTAAGGAAGGGAAATTAATGAACAGAAATGCCATTAAGATTCTTCAAATCAATGGCTATCCGGAATCCGTCATTCAGGAAGCTTATTCTCTAGCTTTGGAGATGGATGAGGTTTTGTGTATGAATAATAATTAATTGAAAGTTGTTAAAATCATCTTGTTTTTATCAAAATTCATTCTAAATAATTTTTAGAGATAAAGGATTTTATTTACGTTTGCTAATTAAAAGACATTAAAGTCTGTTATTGTAAAAAAAGCAAAAACAAAATATGAATCCCTATACAAATAAAGAACACGATACGCTTCGATTGAAAGTGAGAGAATTTGCTGAAACGGAGGTGAAAGTTTTGGCTGCTGAACTGGATGAGAAGGAAGAATTTAGCGCACATTTAACCCAGAGAATGGGTGATCTCGGTCTATTTGGAATATACATCCCTCAAGAATACGGTGGACAGGGCAAGGATTATTTATCGCTGCTGATCGCTGTTGAAGAATTGGCTCGAGTGGATGCATCTCAGGCCTCAACATTGGCAGCTCATAATTCACTTGGAATCGGACCCATATATTATTTTGGAACTGAGGAACAAAAGCAGAATTATTTACCTCCTTTAACAACGGGTAAACATGTTTGGGCATTTGGCTTAACTGAAGAGAATGCCGGATCTGACTCCAGAGGAACTCAATCGAGAGCTGAATTAATCAATGAGAATTGGCTGATTAACGGAACAAAGAAATTTATATCAAATGCTTCATCTCAATCATCCTTGGGGGTTACTTTACAGGTGATTACGGATGAAAAAGATGGTGAAAAGGAATTATCTGTTATCTTAGTTGATAGAAAAACAGAAGGTTTTAAAGCCGAATCGATTAAAGGGAAGATGATGTGGCGTGCTTCTGACACGGGAGAATTATCATTTGAGAATTGCCAGGTTCCCAAAGCAAATTTATTGGGAGAACTGGGACAAGGAGCTAAAATCATGCTGAAAACCCTTGATTCAGGACGATTAACGATTGCTGCCATGGGGCTTGGGTTGGCACAGGGTGCCTATGAAGAAGCTTTAAAATATGCCAATAAACGTGAGCAATTTGGAAAACCTATTGTTAACTTTCAGGCGATCGCTTTTAAATTAGCCGATATGGCAACCAAGATTGAAGCGGCACGTTCATTATTGTATCAGGCCTGTTGGTTGAAAGATAATGGACATGAATTTGGGAAACAGGCGGCTATGGCAAAACTCTTTTGTTCTGAGATTGCCAGAGAAGTGGCGACTGATGCCGTGCAGATTCACGGCGCTCATGGCCTTTTAAAGTCTTCAGAAGTGGAACGCTTCTATCGCGATCAGCGTATGCTGGAAATTGGTGAAGGGACTTCAGAGATATTACGATTGGTCATATCGAGACATATAACAAGTAAAAAGGTTAAAGTAGAAGAAGATAAAGCTAGATTAGCTTGTAGTGACAACTGATAACCGAAAACAGATATAATAATGACAGACAGAAAACGAGACCATATTGATTTGGCTTTCCGTTCGCATATGGAACATGCGTTGGCTGACAAACGGTTCTATTACGAACCCTTGTTAAGTGCTCACCCTGATAAGGAGCTTGAGCCTTTCGAGTTTTTAGGCAAGCAATTGCGTACGCCTATTTGGGTGTCGAGCATGACCGGCGGAACAGAAAAAGCAGCTAAAATCAATTTGAATTTGGCTCGGGCCTGTGCACAGTTTGGAATGGGAATGGGACTTGGTTCTTGTCGTTCTTTGCTGGATAGTAAAGCTCATTTTGCTGATTTCGATATGCGTTCCGTTATCGGTGATGATTTGCCTTTGTATGCAAATTTAGGCATCTGTCAGATTGAGACATTGATAAAAGATAAAGCCCTCGACAAGATCGAAACGATGCTTCAAAACCTGAGAGCTGATGGTTTGATTGTTCATATTAATCCGATGCAAGAGAGTTTGCAGCCTGAGGGCGATCTGTTGTATCGTTCTCCGATTGAAACTTTACAGGAGTTGATGTCACAAGTTCATGTGCCACTAATTGTGAAGGAAGTCGGTCAGGGGATGGGACCAAAGAGTTTGGAAGCTTTGATGCAACTCCCACTTCAAGCCATAGAGTTTGGCGCATTTGGAGGAACTAATTTCGCAAAAATCGAGTTGATGCGACATCCTGAAAAAGGAGGAATGCTTTTGGAGGGCCTGAGTGAGATTGGACACAATGCTGAGGAGATGCTTGAATGGACCAACCAAATTTATGAAAAGAATCAGTCTGTTCAGTGTAAAGAAATTATCATTTCAGGAGGTATATCATCTTGTTTAGATGGTTATTATCTGATGAAAAAAAGTAAAATACCTGCTGTTTACGGGCAAGCTTCGGCCTTGTTGAAGCATGCGCAGGGCGAGTATGCTGACTTAGAGATGTACATTCAGAGTCAGATAAAAGGCCTTAAATTGGCTGAAGCCTATTTGGATCTGCGTTAGTCGAATAAGAATTTAAGTGTAGTAAAGCTATATCCTTATGGAGAATAAGATAATAAAAGGGTTTTCGAAACTGTCACGGATTGAGAAATTGAAATACCTGGGAGAGATTAGTGGGAAAGGCGATCAGATTGAAGCCGATTTGGACTATTTCAGATTGAATGATTTGGAACAGCAAAGCCTGTTGGATGAAATCAGTGAAAACACATTGTCTAACTTTTTTCTTCCCTTTGGAATTGCACCTAATTTTGTCATCAACAATAAGGTTTATCACCTCCCGATGGTGACTGAGGAAAGCTCAGTGATTGCAGCTGCTTCACGTTCGGCCAAATTTTGGGCAGACAGAGGTGGCTTTCATGCCAAAATTGTTTCTGTTGAAAAAACGGGGCAGGTCCATTTCATGTGGCAGGGGAAAAGCGATCGGTTGAAGCAAGTTTTTCCTGATCTGAAGAAGGAGTTGATGTGCGCTACACATAGTTTAACGACTAATATGCGACGCCGTGGCGGTGGTATTCTTGATGTGTCTTTGATTGATATGAGCCATGAGTTGGATAATTATTATCAACTGCATGTGAGTTTTGATACACTGGATGCCATGGGGGCTAATTTCATCAATTCTTGTCTGGAAATGATGGCCAGCACGCTTGAAACGTTTATTCACAATCAAAAGGATTGGACTGAAGAGGAACGTGAGTGTGAAATAGTCATGTCTATTTTATCAAACTACACACCAGATTGTCTGGTGGAATGCTGGATTGAGTGTGATATTAAAGATTTAGATGGGGTTTACGATGGCATGACAGGTGAAGTTTTTGCCAACAAGTTTTTAAAGGCAACCCAAATTGCTGAGCTCGATGTTTACAGAGCTTGTACGCACAATAAGGGTATTTTAAATGGTGTTGATGCTGTGGTTTTGGCAACAGGAAATGACTTTAGAGCAGTAGAAGCCAATGCACATGTTTGGGCCTCTCAAACCGGGAAATATAAGAGCCTGACCAAGGCAGATATCAGTGATGGAAAATTCAGATATGAATTGAAATTACCCCTTGCATTGGGAACGGTTGGCGGCCTAACCAAATTGCATCCTTTGGCAAAATTGGGTCTGGAACTTTTAGGTGACCCTTCTTCTCGAGATTTGATGATGATGACTGCAGCAGCCGGCTTGGCAAATAATTTTGGTGCGATTCGCTCATTGGTGACAACGGGTATTCAGCACGGACATATGAAAATGCATCTCTCAAATCTTTTGAATGCTTTTAATGCCAATAAAGCTGAAAAATTGATGGCTAAAACCCGATTTGCTCAATCAACGGTGAGTTACAGTGAGGTTGAAAATTTTCTGAATACACTTAGAAACACAAAATAAATAGGATTTGGATCAAGCTCAGTATTTTTATTCGAACGGCAAACTCTTAATAACAGCAGAGTATTTGGTACTTAAAGGGGCCTTGTCTTTGGCTATCCCTACTCAGTATGGACAATCACTAGCTGTCTATCCCAAAGCAGACGAAGGCTTCACCTGGCAAGCATTTGAGAATGAAAATGAATGGCTGAATTTTCATTTTTCTATCGATGAAATATTGAGTTCAAAGAATGACGTGCCCGTTGAGAAAGCGTTTGTTCTTGAACTTTTAAGGCAAGCTGTGGCTTTGAATCCAAATTTCCTTAGGGAAACCCGGTATAGGCTGCAAACCCGTTTGAATTTCAATCGAAATTGGGGTTTGGGTTCCAGTTCCACTCTAATTAATAATGTGGCACAATGGGCTCAGGTTGATGCTTTTAATTTCCTTGCTCGAGTTTCGAAAGCATCGGGCTACGATATTGCCTGCGCACAGAATGATACTCCCATTCTTTTTCAAAGAGTCAATAATAAAATTTCGTACGAAGCCTGTATGTTCTCCCCCGAATTTAAGGAACAGATTTATTTTCTATACTTGGGGAAAAAGCAGAAATCGGAGAAGGAAGTTAAGCGATTCCTTGAGCAAGAGAGGGATTTTTCTCTTGAAATACAGGAAATATCCGCCTTGTCATTACATCTTCTCGATGCTGAAAAGGCAAGGGACTTTGATAAAATTATCGAGGAGCATGAAGCGATTACTTCAAATCTGTTAGGCATTCCTGCCTTGAAACAGAATGCATTTTCTGATTTTGAAGGATCGATGAAATCTTTGGGAGCCTGGGGCGGCGATTTTGCCATGCTACGGAGTGATTGGGATAAAAAAAGATTAACAAACTATTTTGAATCGAAAGGCTTGGAAACCCTTATCCCTTGGGATAATATGGTGCTCGAAGATGAAAATGACGTGTAAAAACAGAAACAGACTATAATGAAACGAGCCATGAGAAAAGCTTTAACATACACGAAAACGATTAAAATGGCGGCTTCCATTCGACCAAAATATAAAATTATAACTGGATGAAAAATACAATTATGTGGGAAAGCCCATCCAATATTGCTTTAATTAAATATTGGGGGAAAATGGGTGAGCAACTGCCCTGTAATCCTTCTTTGAGTATGAGTTTAAAAGCGTCTGTATCTCGTTTTGAACTGACCTATTCACCTAAAAAAGGAGGGGAGAAAGATTTGGTATATCTTTTCGAAGGGAAAGAGAATAAAGCCTTTGAAGAAAAGTTGAGTCGATTTATTGCTTCTGTTTCAAACGATTTGCCATGCTTGAGTAAATATCAGCTTAAAATTTCCAGTTCCAATACCTTTCCTCATTCGGCTGGTATTGCCAGTTCCGCTTCTGCGATGAGTGCTTTAGCCTTATGTCTTTGCAGTATGCAAGAGGCTATTGATGAAATGGAAATGCCTCGTGATTTTTTCTTTCAAAAAGCCAGTCGGATTGCTCGCTTGGGGTCTGGGAGTGCCTCACGTTCTGTATTTGGACGATATGCCATCTGGGGTGAGATAGAAGGTCAGACTGAAAGCTCAAACTATTTCGCCATCCCTTTTAAAGAAAACATTCATCCCGTTTTTCAGGAACTTCAGGATACCATTTTAATGATCGATTCTTCACCTAAGAAGGTTTCGAGTACGGCAGGTCATGGGTTGATGAAAAATCATCCCTATGCGGATGCCCGTTTTCATCAAGCTCGTTTGAATATGGCCGATTTATTGGTCGTTTTAGAGGAGGGGAATTTTGATGAGTTTGCTCGTATTGTCGAGAATGAAGCACTTAGTTTACACGCTTTGATGATGAGTTCAAATCCATCTTATACCTTGTTAAAACCCAATACACTTATTGCCATCGAGCGAATTAAGGAGTTTCGTGATAAGTCTCAAATGCCACTGTGTTTTACACTTGACGCAGGACCGAATATTCATCTTCTGTATCCTAAAGCACATGAAGAAATCATTCAAAACTTCATACAACAGGAATTGCTTGAGTTTTTGGAAGATGGCAAATATATTCAGGATGGTATGGGGAATGGACCTAAGAGAATTAAATAAGATTTTACAATGAATCGTAGACCCGAACAATATTACGCTAAAATTCTACTCTTTGGGGAGTACGCTGTTCTGTTTAATTCGATGGGATTAAGCATTCCCTACACGCATTTTAAGGGAGAGCTGAGTTTTATTGATGAGAATAAATATACCGATAGACAATTTGCTCGCAGATCAAATGAAGAGTTGAGTAAATTCAGCGCCTTTTTAAAAGAAAATAAGCTAGATGATATGATTAAGCTTGATGCATTAAATCGGGATATTGCAAAAGGTTTGTATTTTGAATCGAGCATTCCCGAAAGTTATGGTTTGGGGAGTTCGGGCGCTTTGTGTGCCGCCATTTATAAGAAATATGCACGAAAGGCAATTCCGAATAATCGAATTATCCGAACAGAACAGATCACAGAGCTAAAAGCTCAGTTTTCTCAATTAGAATCAGGCTTCCATGGGCAAAGTTCGGGTTTAGACCCTTTGAATTCGTATTTAAAATTACCCTTGTTGATTCATAATTCCCAGAAAATTGAATTGGTCACATTGCCAGGTCGCAAATTTGGTCAGGATAGCGCTATTTTTCTCGTTGATACCGATAAGCAGGGCAATACAGCTCCTTTGGTAAAAGCTTTTCTTAAATCGTGTGAGGAGGAAGAATACTCTGAGCAAATCAGACAAGAGTTTATTCCTTTAAACAACAATTGTATTCAGGAACTCATAAAAGGAGAATCTGCACCTTTCTTTAACAATGTAGCCAAGCTATCTCATTTCCAGCTACAACATTTCCGGTCGATGATACCAGATGAATTTTTGTCTATTTGGGAATTAGGTCTCGAAAATAAAATGTTTTCTCTTAAACTTTGTGGCTCGGGTGGAGGTGGTTTTCTCTTAGGATTTACTCAAAACTATAGCCAAACTCAGGAATTGCTTAAGAGCAAGGGACACAAGATTGTAACGGTCTATCAGAACAATTGATTTAAGTCCTTCAAAAAAAATCCCGACCTACAACAGCAGATCGGGATTTGTTTTTGAAATGTTTTCTTGACTATTTCAACTTCGCTTTTCTTCGACGCTGTGCTCTAAAATAGAGGAATTGTGCACGAAGGCTGTAAATCCCCCCTACAATAACAACAAGAAAGATAATCTGTTTTCTACCCAGACTAAATTCAGCCAACAAGCCTTTTGTTAGCATTACAGTTGACATCACAACCAAAATAAGTGTTAACACACCTGCCAGATGTCCTATTACGGCATTTTCATTTTTAATGCCTTTGGTAAACGCAAATAGAATCAGACCAAATACAGCTGGAATAAGTGCCGTGTATTGCATATCTCCCAGTTCCATATAACGCATGATGAAACCAAATAATCCTAATAGAATAAGGATAAGGGCGTAAAATTTATTGATGTTATGTGCTTTGTCCATAATTGAATTATTTATTTTATTTAGAATAAATAAAAATACTAATTATTTCATATAATACAACAAAGTGCCCTAAGAGAATTTTCGTTGGCTGTTTATTTAGGAGAAATGAGCATAAAATAAGAGCGGCTGCCCGTAATGGACAGCCGCTCTTGGACAACCTTAAAACTCAACCATGAATTGATTATCGAGCCTTAACTACTAGGAATTTTGAAGACTTCCAAAATTCGTCAGCATTTGTAATTGTAATACCCTTACCTTCTTCAATCTTATAAGAGCTTGAAGGGTGAGTCGTAATCAATTTAACACCTTTTCCTTCAACAGGAATCATAGTAGTCTCGGTGATATCAATTTTCTTAAATTCTTTTGTATCTGCATTCTCACTTAAAACTTTAGCTGAAGCAATTCCGATGATACCACCTTTAGTAGCGATTACATTCTTAGCTTTTAGCTCAGAAGTTGTTCCCACTACATAGTAAGCAGTGTTCATTGCAGTAGTTCTTTCGCTAATAGTTTTTGCCTGATCAGCATTTTCTGTAGTTAATTCAGTAACTGCAGTGTTCAATTTAGTAACGTCAGCATTTAAACCTTCAACTTTAACGTTAAGATTTGCAACTTGCTCGTTTAATGCAGCGATATCAGCTTCTTTTTGAGCAACATCAGCTTTTAAACGATCAGTTAATTTTCTCAACTTTGAGTTTTGGTACCAGCTATTCTTAAGTTTCTTATCTAATTCAGCAATTTTAGCACGGTTTTGCTCTAATAAATTGTTGATAGAAGTGATATCTTTTGCAATTTTTTGCTTTTGAGATTTAGTAGGCGTTTCAGAATCAACAGCTACAATTTTCTCTTTTTCTTTAATAATCTCAAGATTCTCTTCAATAGAATTTAAAGTCGCGATGAACTCGTTAATTGCAACTTCTTTCTGCTTAGCAGTTTCAGTTAGTTGTAAATTTTGTTCTTTAAGTTGCTTTAGCTCTTTTTGATTACAAGCAACAAAAAAAGGCAAGATTAATAGTGCAAAAATAATACGTTTCATAGTCATGTTCTAATTATATAATATTCAAAATAAATTCTAAGATACATATAATAAATAGTGTGCCAAAAAATAAATTTTGAAAAATTGGATTTAAATTTATGTTGTAATAGCCTTTGTTTATAGGGCTTATGTGTTTTATAGTATTTCCCCTATTGTATATTGGGGTGAGCTAGTTGAAATAAACTGTGGAATAATTCCACAGTGTTGTGGTGCGATTACTCAATTATGTAAGGAATTTATTTTACTGAAAGCACCAAATATGTTAGAAAAGAAGAAAGGTCATCAGAAAGAATAACCTTTCATTATACTTAGCTTACATTAAAATTCGACTAGCGTACTCTAACAACAAGATATTTTGAAGATGCCCAGAATTGTTCAGCATCAATAATGGTTAATCCTTTGCCCGCTTCAAATTTATATGAACTCAATGGGTGAGTTGTAATCACGTCTGCTTTTTCACCTTCAATTGGAATCAAAGCGATCTCTCTTTTATCAACTTGATTGAATACTTTTGTATCAAAGTTTTCATTTAAGACAGTTGCTGAAGCAATACCCAAAATACCACCTTTTTTTGAAACAATGTTTTTGGCTTTCAAATCAGAGCTTGAACCAACTACATAATACACTGTGTTTAGGTTGTTTGTCTTCTCTTCGATGATTTTAGCTTTTTCTTGGTTTTCAGTACTTAAATCATTAACAGTCGTATTTAGATTTGAGACATCTGTAGTCAAGCCTTCAACTTTGATATTTAAATTTGCAACCTGCTCTTTCATTGTAACAATATCTGCTTCTTTTTTAGCAATATCAGCTTTTAATCGATTGGTCAGTTTTCTTAACTTCGAGTTCTTGTACCAACTGTTTTTAAGTTTCTTATCCAAATCGGCAATGTTCAAGCGATTCTGTTCAAGAATATCGTTGATGGAAGTAAGCGTACTTGCAATCTTTTGCTTTTGTGATTGATCCGGGTTTTCTGAATTAACAGTTACGATTTTTTCTTTTTCTCTGATGATATCCAGGTTTTCCTCTATAGAATTCAAGCTTGCTATAAAATCATTAATGGCCACCTCTTTTTCGTTAGCTGTTTTTGTCAGAAGTTGATTCTGTTCTTTAAGTTGCTTAATCTCTTTTTGATTACAAGCAACAAAAAAAGGCAGGATTAATAAGGCAATAAAAATACGTTTCATCTTTTTTAGTTCTTTAATTATGTGATTCGAGTTATTTTCTGCGATTTGTATTGTAAATACTGTGCCAAAAGCGAAACAGTCCGTTGTTTTTATTCCATATTTGACTGTAAAAACCTGAATATCTGTGTGTAGTTTGAGTTGTTGTAGTTGTGTTGGTTAATTTTAAGCGAAGAAGATGGCGAACAAGTGGGGAATATTTATCCAAAACTGAGGGAGAAATCCTCAATTGTGAATTTTTAACAGCTGTTTATTTATAAAATCCTCTAAATTTGTAGTTTACAAACAGAGACTACCCTTATGGTAAAATCAAAGGATCAACATATCAGACTTAAAGTGATAGCCGGTTATCTGGTATTGCTGATAGCTATTGTAAGTGCTGGACTCATTGGTCAATCAAGCTATGAGAGATTGATGCATTCGGTTTCTTTACTTTCAAAGCCTGATGCTGAGATTTCCCGAATGAATCATCTGCTTACCGATTTGTCTGAAGCTGAGAATCATATACGGGTTTATTCGTTGACGAAAAAAGATCAGTATTTAAATCTGTTTGGCGAGAAGGTTGAGTCTATAAAAAACGAATTGGATTCTTTGCGTTTAAGCAATATTAAGAACACGCATTCTATACAGATGATTGATTCAATGATCTATTTGATTGGTGTTCGATCTAAAAAGTTGAATGAGTTTGCAAAGATTAAAAAAGCAAAGGAAGGCATCAACTATACAGAACAAGCCCTGAAAGAATTGAGTGATGCTTCGCAGTATTCCCGAACGCAGTTTGAGAGTTCAATTACAAAACGAACCATCGTTGACACCATAAAAAAGATCAAGAAAAAAATAGACAAACCCAAGAGCTTTCTTGGAATTCGATTCGGTAAGACAAAGGAGTCTAAATATGAGGTGGTCGACCGAGTGATTGAACGTCAGGAAGTGGGAATTGACAGCAGTTATATTTTAAAGCAAGATAGCTTATTCAATAGTTTTAAAGAAGAACTTGAATCTTCTCGAAAAAAGGAGAGGCAGACCAGAGAAAGGCTGATGCATGAAGAGTTGAAGTTGGTTGACGAGAATTCTATTATTCTGCAAAAGGTGAAAAAATTGCTGAATGAGCTCGAAAAGCAACAGATTAGGGATATCAATAAAGAGGTCGCTCAAACTGAGGAAATAGCTCAGGATTCAATAGTAATGATCACAATTGTAATTATTATTGGCTTTATTTTTGGTGTCTTGTTTATTTTGTTCACCCTTCTGGACCTTTCAAAATCTGATTATTTAAAGAGACAGCTAATGCTTGCAAAGGCCAAAGCTGAAAAGTTGGCTAAGGTAAAAGAAGAGTTTTTGGCATCTATGACTCATGAGATTAGAACGCCTTTAAATGCCTTGATTGGTTTCTCGCGTCAGCTCGAAAAAACGGAAATGAATGCGGAGCAAACGAAATATGTTGAGGTTATAGAGAACTCCTCCAATCATCTTCTCGGTTTGGTAAATGATATACTTGATTTTGCTAAAATTGAAGCTGGTAAACTTGTTATTGAGGCCCGGAATTTTGAGCCTAAAAAATTGATTCATGAGGTTTATTATCTCTTAAGCGATTCTGCTCAAAAGAAAAATCTGGATTTTTCATGGGAATACGAAGGAGAAGAGAAGCATTTCTTTGTGAGTGATCCATTTCGTTTAAAACAAATTCTATTGAATTTAGGTTCGAATGCAATAAAATTTACCGAGAAAGGCTCAGTGAAAATTAAGGCTGTTATGGAATCTGAAGGGGCTAAGTACAAACTTAAGGTCAGATTAATTGATACTGGTATCGGAATTTCATCTGATAAATTGGAGCATGTGTTTGAAGATTTTAGTCAGGCAGAATCCTTTTCAGCGAGAAAATATGGTGGAACCGGTTTGGGCCTTTCTATCAGTAGGCGTTTGGCTCGAATGCTAGGAGGAGATCTAACCGTGAATAGCGAATTAGATAAAGGATCTGAATTTTGTTTGGACCTTCCGATAGAAATGGGGGAGGTTATTACAGACGAATCCGTACTGAAGCAGATCAGTAAGGTACCAGAGATGCTTAAGCTGAAGAAGATTCTGATAGCAGAAGATGATGAATACAGTTCGCTTTTAATGCGAACCGTTTTTAAAGGATGGGGATTGGAACCGACCTTTGTTAATAATGGATTAAAGGCTCTTGAGTGTTTGAAAGAATCTGCCTACGATATCTTATTGACAGATATACACATGCCGGAAATGGGAGGTGTAGAGCTAAGTCGTAATATCCGGAATGATTTGAAGTCTGATATGCCGATTATTGCTTTAACGGCCAATGTTCGTCAGGTCGATTTGGATAAATACATAAAGGAGGGCATGTCAGCTTATTTGTTGAAACCTTTTGATGAATCCGTCTTGTTGGAGATACTTTGTGAGCAATTGAATATCGATCTTGAGATGAATGAGATTGAAGAGGTGCCGTCTACTAAAGAAGCCCAGCATTTATTATTTGATTTATCGGAGATAGAAAAATTTACTGCATCAGACCCAATACTCATCGATCAGGTACTTTCCAGTTTTGTTCGTATTGCAAAAGAAAGCTTGTTGCTTCTAAAGAAAGCGAGCGAAGAAGAAAACTATATTCAGCTTGGCGAAGTTGCTCACAGAATGCTAAGTTCCTATCGACAGCTTAAGATAGACTCTGCCAGTGAAATTCTACTTGAGTTAGAAAAAATGATTCATCAGGAAGATACCAATTACTCGAATATTGACGAGCTGAACGCAGCCATAGCTCAGCTTGAAGAAATTTCGAATGAGGTGTTTGATCAAATCAATGAGTTGAAGAATTAGCCTTCAATACCATATTGCTTCATTTTTGTGTAAAGCGTTTTTCTGTCGATATTGAGTAAACGGGCTGCTTTCGATTTATTATTATTGACTTCTTTAAGGGTATTTATAATCTTATCTCTCTCAGTTGAAGCCTGAAGCAGTTTAAGATCCGTCGTACTATTATCTACACTTGATGTTTCCTGATAATGCAAAATTTCAGGAGGTAGAGCTGATGTTTCAACACGTTCACCAGTACTTAAAAGAAGGGCTCTGCGAATCACATTCCTAAGTTCACGTAAATTTCCTGGCCAATTGTAAGCTTTGAGTTTCTGAATAAATTCTTCAGAAAATTCGGTGATATTTTTATTCAGTTCCTGATTTGAAAGTTGAAGGAAATTATCGGCAAACAGTTTGATGTCTTCTTTTCGATCACGCAGAGCAGGAACCGATATTTTGAATTCGTTCAAACGGTGATAAAGATCTTCTCTGAAATTTGAATTATTCACTTCTTTAATCAGGTCTTCGTTGGTGGCAACAAGAATTCGAACATCTGTATCGATATCATCATTGCTTCCCAGTTGTCTGATTTTTCTTTCTTGTATAGCTCTTAAAAGTTTGATCTGAATTTCGTAGGACAGATTTCCTATCTCATCTAAGAAGAGAGTTCCACCTTTAGCATGTTCGAATTGCCCTTTTTTATCAGAGATAGCGCCGGTAAAAGCACCTTTGTTATGTCCGAAAAGCTCACTTCCGGCTAATTCGTTTGATAAAGCCCCACAGTCTACAGCGACAAAGTTCTTATCTTTTCGAGCACTAGCTTCATGAATTCTTCGGGCAACAATCTCTTTTCCAGTTCCACTTTCGCCCTCAATAATGACGGACATATCAGTAGGAGCAACCAAATTGATATATTGATCGATTTGGACTGAATTTGGACTTTTCCCACGAATAAATTCAATTTTCTTAACCTTATCAACTTTCTCTACAGTTTTAGATTTCTCGATTGCAGACTTGATAAGCACCAGAATTTCTTCAGGATTAAGAGGTTTTGTAACGTATTCGTAAGCCCCTAGTTTGATGGCATTCACAGCGGTTCGAATTTCAGCATAAGAGGTCATGATAATGACCGGGATGTGCGGATTCAGGCTTTTTATCTGCTTGAGAAGATCAAGACCATTGATGTCAGGTAGACGAAAATCACTAATGACTAAATTGGCCTTAAAGCTGCTAAATTTTTTTAATCCTTCATTGGCTGAAAAGGCGATTTCTGTTTCGTAACCCTTTTTGTTGAGAAGGCCTTGAAGCATAATGCAGATCGTAGGATCATCGTCTATAATGAGGATTTTATTCATAATGAGCTTCTGGTGATGCTTAACTGAGATAGTTAATTTAAACAAAATTAATTAAAAAGCTTTGACGGAATACTATGAGTTCGAAAAAAAAATAAAGGATTGTAAGCTTGCTTGAGCAATTTTACAATCCTTATAACAGTTACTTATGAATTTTCACGAGCGTATCTATGGCAAAGATCCGCTCTGCTTGCGTCAAAAAGTGAAAGGTTATAGCGACTTTCTGCTTTTCTTACCCGAAAGCTAAACTCATGATTATAGGCAGGTCTTCTGGCTTATCTCAATTTTGAACACCTTCCCGTCCACCTCAGCAGACAGTGGTCTTTTGTTCAAAATCTGGATTCGAACTGTGTCGAACCGAGAAATACAGCTGCGGGGACAGCTCCTGTTTTTAACAGGATTCCCTATTATTCCTTTCGGAACCCAAATCGTTCTGCAAGTTTAAACAAAAATAGATAAACCGCCAATTATTCCAGAAGACTGATTTTAAAAGAAATCCTCTTCTTCATTTTGGATTAAACCTTTATTCCTCGGGTTGTTAGATTGAGTGTCACAATCAAGATCAATATTGAAACCTTCTGGCTTTTCAAAATCACCTTTTGAAATATTTAAGCTTTCATCAGCATATACTTTTTGCATATAAAGGCCCCAAATTGGGAGAGCCATATTGGCACCTTGACCCAAGCTAATCCCTTCAAAGTGGATGGCTCTGTCTTCGGCACCAACCCAAACACCCGAAACAAGATTAGGTGTAACGCCCATAAACCAGCCATCGGAATGGTTCTGTGTTGTTCCCGTTTTACCACCTATTGGATTGTATAAATTGTATTTCCAGCCAAGACGTCTACCGGTACCTTGTTTGACGACACCTTTAAGTAAATTGGTCATTAGGTAAGCCGTTTTGGCACTCATCACCTCATGCTTCTGCGGTATAGAGTGAGCAACCTCGTTTCCTCTGCTGTCTTCTATTTTTGAAATAAAACGCGGTTTAATATAAACCCCTTTATTGGCATAAGTGGCATAGGCGCCTACCATTTCGCGGACAGTAATTTCAGATGTTCCCAGAAAGACAGAAGGAACCGGGTCGATTCGACTAATAATACCCATTTTCTTCGCCATATTAACAACGGTTTGTGGTTTGAATTGTTTCAGCACCCAACCGGATATATTATTGACTGAATGGGCAAGGCCCCACTTTAGGGTTACCATCTCTCCTGTTCTTGCACTTGTTGAGTTTCTTGATGTCCATGATGTGCCGTCGCCCATATCGAAGGTTTGTGCAATATTCGGCACCTTATCACAAGGGGTTAAGCCTTCTTGCATGGCTACAGTGTATAAGAATGGTTTAATAATAGAACCAACCTGACGCTTACCAAGGGTCACCATGTCATACATAAAGTGTTTGTAGTTAGGGCCTCCCACATAAGCTCTGACTTCACCTGTCTGAGGAACCATTGACATAAAACCAGCTCTAAGAAACCCTTTATAATATAACATCGAATCTATAGGAGAGAGTATGGTATCACGTTCTCCCTGCCATGTGAAGATTCTCATTTCAGTTGGTGTTGCAAAAATGTTTTTAATTGAATCAAGCGAAATCCCTTTGTTTTTCAAAACGCGATACCTTTCACTTCTTTTCATTGATAAAGTCAAATTGTTTTCGACAGCGTCGTCGTCTAAATCATCGGAGAAAGGTGGATTTTTGTGATTTTTTTTCTCATTATCGAATGCTGCTTGCAGATCAAGACCTAAATGTTCTTTTACAGCTTGTTCGGCGTACTTTTGCATGCGAGAATCAATGGTGGTATAGATTTTCAGACCATCCTTATAAATATTGTATGGCTGGCCATCAGCTTTTGTGTTTTTATTACACCAGCCGTAAAATGGATTATTCTTCCACTCTAATGAATCTTCAATAAATCGTTGCTGATTCCAAGAGGGATAATTTTCTCTTTCTGGTTTTTTGGCTGTAAGTGAAGTTCTCAAATATTCCCTAAAATATGGTGCACTCCCCCTTCGGTGGTCAACTTTTTGATAATCGAGACCAAGAGGAAGTAGTTTTAAAGAATCGTATTGTTGCTGACTTAGATAATTGTATTTTACCATTTGGCTTAAAACCACATTACGTCTATCGAGAGTTAATTCCGGTCGACGAAGAGGATTGAAGTAAGACGAGTTTTTAGCCATACCAACCAACATAGCCGATTGTTCAATTTTAAGTGAATCAGGAGTTGTATTAAAATAAACATGAGCAGCAGATTTTACTCCCACAGCCAAATTTAAGAAGTCATATTTATTTAAATACATGGTAAGGATTTCTTCCTTGGTATAACTCCTCTCAAGTTTAACACTGATAACCCATTCCCGAAATTTTCTGAAGACGATATCTAATTTGTTGCTGAATTGCTCTCTTGGAAAAAGCATTTTAGCTAATTGTTGAGATAGAGTACTTCCTCCCCCTGCATTTTTGTTTGCCGTTACAAGTCCTTTGGCAACTCGAGCCAGACCAATTAAATCGATACCTGAATGATCGTAGAAACGGACATCTTCAGTGGCAACAAGAGCGTGGACCATATCCGGCGATAGCTCATCGTATTTCACAAAACTTCTGTTTTGGAAATAGAATTTCCCGAGAAGCACTTTGTCTGCGGAATAGATTTCGGTGGCTAAACTATTTTTTGGATTCTCAAGTTCTTCAAAACTTGGCATAAAACCAAAGGTTCCGTTTGAGATACCCATAAATAAAAAGAATACACTTAGTACTACAGATGAGAACAGAGCCCAAAATGCAATGATGTATTTTTTGAAATTTTTAGATCCCTTATTTTTTTTATCTGTTTTGTTAAGATCTGACTCAGTCATATTATCTAATATTATTTGATGTTTGGCTTTGTTTGTGTACAATTGGTTTGTAAAAATAGTAAATAAAACAACAACTCGAATGGGTAAGTTTTGCCTTAAAATAAGCCACCTAAAATGAGAGGTTTTGAAAATTAGTATCATAAAATTTGGAACTTAGGGCGCATATGTTTTTACTTTGCACAAAATTTTAGAGCACGATTTTCCATAAATAGTGATGCAATGGTAGAGAATTTAGTTATTGTTGAGTCCCCTGCAAAGGCGAAAACAATTGAGAAGTTTTTAGGAGAGAGTTTTCTTGTAAAGTCCAGTTTTGGGCATATCAGAGACCTTGACAAGAAGGATTTTGGTATTGATATCAAGAACAACTTCACCCCGAAATATATTGTTTCGACGGACAAAAAGAAAGTTGTAACAGAACTAAAGAAGTTGGCGAAGGATGCGAAGACCGTATGGATTGCTTCCGATGAGGACCGCGAGGGAGAGGCTATTGCCTGGCACTTGTTTGAGGAACTTAGATTAAAAAAAGAGAATACAAAACGTATTGTATTTCATGAAATTACCAAGGAAGCGATTCTGAATGCTGTGGAGAATCCACGTCAGATTGATGATAACTTGGTAAATGCACAACAAGCTCGTCGAATTCTTGATCGACTTGTAGGTTTTGAGATTTCACCGGTTTTGTGGAAGAAGGTAAAGCCTTCTTTATCTGCAGGACGTGTGCAGTCTGTGGCTGTTCGATTGATAGTTGAGCGAGAACGTGAGATCATTGCTTTCAAATCGAAATCATTTTTTAAGGTTGTTGCGCACTTCTTAGTGACTGATAAAGATGGTTCTAAGAAAATTTTAAAATCAGAATTGCCTAAACGATTCGATACAAAAGAAGAAACCCTTCTGTTTTTGGAATCTTGTAAAAATGCAGAATATCATATTGATGATATTGTGAAGAAACCTTCGTTAAGAAAGCCAGCTGCACCTTTTACAACATCAACATTACAGCAAGAAGCTAGCCGTAAATTAGGATTTTCTGTATCGCAAACAATGACAGTTGCTCAGCGTCTGTACGAAGCGGGGAATATTACTTATATGAGAACAGACTCTGTAAATTTATCAGAATCTGCTTTGAAAACGGCTAAAGAAGAAATTACACGTTTACATGGTGCTGACTATGTAAAGATTAGAAAATACAGTACAAAAAGTAAAGGTGCTCAGGAGGCTCACGAGGCCATTCGTCCAACATACCTTAATAAGGAACATGTAGAGGGAGAATCGAATGAGAAGCGTCTTTACGATTTGATTTGGAAGCGAACAATTGCTTCTCAAATGAGCGACGCTAAACTTGAGAAAACAAATATCAAAATCAGTATTTCAACAAATGAAGAAAAATTTGTTGCAACTGGAGAGATGATTAAGTTCGAAGGTTTCCTAAAAGTTTATCTGGAGTCAACTGACGATGAGGAACAAAAGCAGGAAGAATCACTTCTTCCACAGGTAAGTGTGGGTGATAAACTTGAGAATGAATTTATCAAGGCCGTTCAAAATTTTACGCTTCGTCCTCCACGATACACTGAGGCAAGTTTGGTTAAAAAGCTTGAGGATTTGGGAATTGGTCGTCCGTCAACTTATGCACCAACAATTACGACAGTTCAAAACCGAGGCTATGTGGTTAAAGAATCTCGTGATGGTGTTCAACGTCAGTATGAAGTTCTTAATTTGGTTGATAATAATATAAATGAAGAGCTGAATACTCAAACCACCGGTGCAGAGAATAAAAAATTGTTTCCTTCAGATATTGGAATGGTTGTGACCGACTTCCTTATCAAGCATTTCTCAAATATCATGAATTATAATTTTACTGCTGAAGTAGAAAAAGAGTTCGATGAGATTGCTTTGGGGAATTCGATATGGTATGAGATGATAGGAAAGTTCTATTTCCCATTCCATGAAAACGTTGAGAAAACAATAGAAAATTCAGAGCGCTCAACAGGAGAGCGAATTTTAGGAGAAGATCCTAAAACCGGTAAGGTTATTTTGGTACGTATTGGTCGTTACGGTCCCATGGCTCAACTTGGTGAAAGTGCTGAGGGAGACGAGGAAAAACCAAAGTTTGCCAGTTTAAGAACAGGTCAGCACCTGGAGACAATAACCTTAGAAGAAGCGATCGATTTATTTAAACTGCCTAGAGATTTGGGGCATTACGAAGATAAAAAAGTTGTTGTAGCTATTGGCCGATTTGGCCCCTATGTTCGTCACGATGGTAAATTTGCATCCTTACACAAGGATGTTGATGATCCAATGACGATTGATTTAGATCGCGCTATAGTTTTGATTGAAGAGAAGCGTGAAAAAGATCGCCTTAAGCATATTAAGTCTTTTGAAGAGGATGCAGAACTTCAAATATTGAACGGGAGATGGGGCCCATATATTTCTTATCAAAAAGAAAACTACAGATTAGCTAAGGATATCGATCCTAAGTCTCTCTCTTATGAAGACTGTTTGAAGATTATTAAGGAAGGTCCTCAAAAGAAGAAAAAAACAGTTGCTAAAAAAACAACAGTGGCTAAGAAAAAAGCACCAGCCAAGAAGAAAGCTACCACTAAAAAGGCGACAACAACAAAGAAAAAGGCTAGTGTAAAAAAGATTGAATAAAAATTTTGAGCAAAAGTTTTTACGAAAAAAGAATCCTCTGATGTATTTCAGAGGGTTCTTTTTTTTTGAAATTGTTTGTGAATCAATATGATGATTTTCTAAATAGTTGTAATTTTATAGGAAGCTTGTTTAAATGTGAGACATGTGTTTTGTTTGACTAATGGCCCTTCTACTTTGATGAAGCTTGTATAAGATGAATATTATTGCTTACTTTACGACAAACCAGATTACCATTAGTATTGAATCTGTTTCTAATTTATGAGAAAAATATTTTTCATTATACTGGCTGTCGGGATTAGTTTAGTATCAAAAGCTCAGCAGGATCCTCAGTTCAGTCAGAATATGTATAATTTGCTCACTTTTAACCCTGCATTTGCAGGAGTTGGTGATGAAATGACTGGGTCTGTTATCAATCGCCAACAATGGATGGGATTTGAAAACGCACCTGTTTCTACTGCCTTTAATGGAAATGTTCCATTAAGAGTTGGGAGCAGAATGCATGGTTTAGGTCTGACTGTAATGAGTGACAAATTGGGGTTTGAAAATAAAACAACGATTAAGTTTCAGTATGCTTATCAATTTAAAATATTGAATGGTATTTTAAATGCAGGTTTGAGCCTTGGATTGCAAAATAATGCTTTGAATGGGAAATGGGATGCTAATGATGAAAATGATCCTATCTTAAATGGGGGGAGTACAGATGCAAGTGAGATGGTTTTTGATGCAGGCTTGGGTTTTTATTATCGAAGTAAAACATTATATTTAGGAGCATCATCAACACATATTAATAAGCCAAACGTGGCTTATAATGAAAAAAATAAAATATATCTGTATCGACATTATTATATCATGGGAGGTTATAAGTATGTATTAACCAATCAAATTGATATTATTCCATCTTTTTTCTTTAAAACCGATGGTAGAATGTCTCAGTATGATATCAATACAAATGTTGTATACAATAAAAAATACCGTAGTGGCGTTTCCTATAGAGTAGACGACGCTATTGTTTTTTTAGCCGGGATTCTGTTGAAAAATGGATTAGACATTGGTATTGCTTACGATGTGTCTGTATCAGATATCAAAAAGCCTTCACTTGAATTTATGTTGGCTTATCATTTTACACCGAGTCTAATTAAGCGTAAGCAGAAATATAAGAGTATTCGCTTTTTGTAGTAGAAATGTATTAAAAATCAGTGCATAGCACGAATCATAGAGTTATGAATAAACTTGTTGTATTTATCGGAGTTGTTTTTCTATTAGGATTGTCCAGTTGTATTCGTCGTAACGAAGGTGGCGAATTGGTCGGAGCATCTCATAGAGGGAAATATTTGGAACCCATTCCTCATGGTATGGTGCTTATCCCAAGTGGGAGTTTTACTCAAGGTATTAATGATCAGGATGCAACCTGGGCATTAAATTCTCAATCGAAACGTGTTTCAGTCGGAGCCTTTTGGATGGACGAAACAGAGATTACAAATAATGAGTACCGTCAGTTTGTTGAGTGGGTCCGCGATTCTATCGCCAGAACCAAACTTGGTGAGCAGTTTGATGAGTTCTTAAATACTGAAGACGATAAGGGGAATCTGATTGAGCCCCCAACTTTAAATTGGGACAAAGAAATTGAGTGGGATAACGAAGAGTATTCTGAACTTCTTGATGAGATGTATGTGCCTGAACATGAAAGATTCTCGAGCAGAAAAGAAATTGATGCCCGAAAATTAATCTATTCTTTCCAGTGGGTTGATTTTAAACAAGCCGCACTTTTATCGAATCGTTACAATAGTGAAACCGGAGAATACGAAGGATTAGTCGATGATTACCAGGGTGGACGTAAGAGTATTGAAGACAGATCATCTTTTATCATCAAAGAAAGTTTAAATATTTATCCGGATACCTTAAGTTGGATACACGACTTTACATACTCATATAATGAGCCATTGGCTGAGCAATATTTTTGGCATCCGTCGTTCGATGAATATCCGGTTGTTGGAGTGAGTTGGAAACAAGCTCGTGCTTTTTGTCGTTGGAGAACAGAATTGCATAATTCAGCACTTAGAAAAAATGGAAAGTATTCAGTTCCTGAGTATCGTTTACCCACAGAAACGGAGTGGGAATATGCAGCTCGCGGGGGTATCGCGCTTAATCTTTACCCATGGGGTGGCGATTACACACGTAATGAAAAGGGTTGTTTCCTGGCTAATTTTAAACCATTAAGAGGTAATTATGTCGATGATGGAGGTTTAGTAACACTTCCGGTTGGAACATACGAACCGAATGGATATGGTCTTTACGATATGGCTGGTAATGTAGCTGAATGGACTTCAGCTGTGTATGCAGAATCGGCATACAGCTTTACACACGATATGAATCCAAACTATCAGTATAATGCTTTACCAAATGATCCTCCAGCTCTAAAGAGAAAAGTTGTTAGAGGAGGTTCATGGAAGGACGTTGGATATTTCTTACAATGCGGAGTATCTAGCTATGAATATCAGGATACTGCAAAATCATTTATTGGATTCAGATGTGTTAGAACACGACACATGAAATAATTTCAAAATAAAACTATTCTAAACAATCTATTATGAATATTACCGAATTAGTCGAATCTCCAAGGTGGAAAAGATTTATGGGTTACGTGTATGGTTGGGGTGCGTCTGTCGTTTTATTAGGTGCTCTTTTTAAGATACAACATTGGGCTCATGCGGGTACATTATTAACTGTTGGTATGCTTACCGAGGTTATTATATTTTTCTTTTCGGCTTTTGAGCCACCACACGAAGAACCAGATTGGAGTTTGGTTTATCCTGAACTGATTGGCTTGGATCCTCGTGAAACTTCCGGAGGTCTTAAAGTTGAAGGTTTGGACGAGCTGCAATCATTCCTGGAGAATGTGAGTGTTGATTCGAATAAACTGACTAATTTAAGTCGAGGTTTAGGGAAATTGACTGATGCTGCAGATCGTATATCAGATATTTCAGAAGCAGCTGTAGCGACAGAGGGTTATATTCAAACACTCAGAAATGCTAGCGAATCTGTTGGGGTTCTTTCTGAAACGTATAACTCTTCATCAGCAGAGATTTCGGAATCGGCATCAGAATTAAGTAAATCGTACAATCAATTGGCTTCAGATATTTCAACAAATGGAAAAGTGTTCGCAGGTCGCGTTCAAGAGTCAGGAGATCAGTTATTGAATACATATGAAGATTTTAAGTCCAGTTTAAACGGGAATTTCTCTCATATTTCGGAGAGCGGTAAGAATTATGCCGAATCGATGACCAATTTGAATGAAAAACTATCTTCTTTAAATTCGGTTTTTGAATTGCAGTTGAAGCACTCAAATGAGCAGATTGAAGAAGGTAGACGCGTTCAGGAAAATTTCAATGAAATTGTTCAGAATTTGAATGTGACTCTTGATAACACAAAAGTGTACAGACAGGAAACCGAAGCCTTGAATCAACGCTTATCAGCATTGAATTCCGTTTATGGAAATATGTTGAGCGCTTTGGATATTAGTAAGAATAAAAATTAATTAAGATTAAAAATTTCTATTTGAGCTAATATGGGAGCATCGAATTGTAAAGAGACACCAAGGCAGAAGATGATCGGTATGATGTATTTATTCCTGACAGCAATGTTGGCAATAAATGTATCAAATGAGGTATTGGATGCTTTTACTATAATCGATAACGGTTTAGCGCAAACTGTTCGAACTTTTGAGGATAAGAATAAAATCATTTACAACGACTTTAAAATGGCTTTGGATGCAAATCCAAACAAGGTGCAGTCATCTTGGGATAAGGCTATGGAGATTAGGGAAATGTCGAATGATTTGTGTAAGGAATTACAGAATTATAAAGTTGAACTTGTTAAAATTGCAGACGGACCTGAAGGTCGATTAGATAGTATACAGAAGAAAGATAATATTGATGTTGCTGCCCAGGTGATGATTGTGGGGGGCGAAGGAAAAGTATTAAAGAAACAGATAACAGAATTTAGAGAGCATATTTTAAATTTAATTCCTGCAAAGGATAGTACGTTTAAACATACCATCTCTCAGAACTTGAATACAGCTAATCCTCCAAAGAAAAAGGCGGGAGATCCCGATTACACATGGGAATCATTGCAATTTGCACATATTCCTTTGGTGGGTGCCGTAACGCTTTTATCAAAACTTCAGACGGATATTCGTTCAGTTGAATCGGATGTGGTCAAGTATTTGTTTAATCAGATCGAAGCAGAATCGTTTCCTTTCAATAAGTTGAATGCAGAAGTGATTTCGAAATCGAATTTTGTTTTAAAAGGTGATATGTACGAGGCAGAGGTTTTTTTGGCAGCTGTTGATACAACCCTTAATCCTAAAATAACAATTAAAGGTGGAGGTGAGTTAAAGAATTTTGATCCGATTACCCGACGTGGAATTTACAGGAGAAAGGCTACTGATTTAGGGAAACATTCTTGGGGTGGTGTGGTTTATTACACGTCTCCATCAGGTAATGTAACCTCATATAAGTTTGAGGAAGACTATATTGTTAGTGAACCTCAGGTTGTTGTTTCACCAACGAAGATGAATGTTTTTTATGCTGGTGTTGATAATCCTGTAAGTGTATCGGCTCCGGGTTTTACTGCAGAAAATGTAAGAGCTACCGTTGATAATGGCGTTTTAATTAAAAATGGTAAGGGGTACATTGCAAGACCTAAAGTGGTTGGTAAAGATGCAAACGTGTTGGTTGAGGGAAAAATGGATGGCAAGTGGCGTCCTCTGAAATCAGTAGAGTTTAGAGTTAAACCAATCCCGGATCCGGTAGCAATGGTAGCGGGTAAAAATGGGGGTTCTATTAATAAAAACCTTTTAGCGGTTCAAACGGGTGTTGATGCTGTTATGGATAATTTTGATTTTGATTTGAAATTTAAGATCAAAAGCTTTACCGTATCTACGCAAGTAAAAGGTTTTACAAGAGATGAGAAATCAAATTCAGATTATTTTACGCCTGCACAGGTTAAGTTGTTGAAAAATTTAAGACGTAATCAGAAAGTTTATATTGAGGATATTAAGGCTGCTGGACCAGATGGTTCGATTCGTAATCTTCCTGCAATATCGTTTAGAGTTAAATAATTCTCAACGGAATATTTATAATATTTTCGGTTTATTCTAATTGAGTAAATTGTATTAAAGAAGAAAAGATCGTCAACTCTTAGGATGTGAGTGGCTATCTGCCTTGGACATAAAAATTATTTACGGATGAAAAGGATTGTATTTTTATTAGTCGGTTTAATCTTAATGGGTGGCTTTTCTCAATCAAAAGCACAAACAACTCCAACTAGTATCTATTCTAAGAATCATACTAAGAATGAGAGACCCATTCCATATGCTCACATACGTGAGGCAGATGTCATTTTCTCTAAACTTGTTTGGCGTGAGATAAATCTTCGTGAGAAGATGAATCAGCCTATGTACTATCCAACTCAACCTATGGACGATCGATACAGTTTGATTGATTTATTGATGTTTGGGATAGAGAATGAAGGTCTTACAGCTTATGATACAGATGATGATGAGTTTACAACGCCTATGAGTATTGAAGATATTCGTTCTAAATTTGGTGCGGGTGTTGATACGATTAGACAACCGAATAGAGAGACTGGATTAATGGAAACCAAGATTATTCCCAGATCGATCAGTACAAATGAGGTAACCAAATATCTGGTTAAAGAGCAATGGCTGTTTGATAAACAAAGCTCTACATTGCAAGTTCGAATTATAGGTTTATGTCCGATTCGTGAGTATGTAAAAGATGGAGACTCTGAGCTTGATGGACTTCGTAAAAAGAAAATGTTTTGGGTTTTCTTCCCGGAAGCCCGACCATTGTTAGCAACTCATGAAGTATTTAATCCGTTTAATGATGCCAGACGTTTCTCTTATGATGATTTGTTTATGAAGAGACGTTTTTCAAGCTATATTACTCAGGTTTCAAATGTTCATGATAACCGACGAATTGATTCATATACTGTTGGTCTGCAAACCATGCTGGAATCAGAAAAAATTAAGAATGACCTCTTAAATGTCGAGCAAGACTTTTGGGAATATTAAGATATTAAGCGTTTAAAAAAAGAGGAGCCTTTTGTGGCTCCTCTTTTTTTTAGATAAACTTGTTATTTTTTAAGACTTTAACATCACCAACAAAGGTTTTGATATCCTGTTCATTCTCTTTTTTGCAAATGAGAAGTGTGTCCTGACTGTCTACAATGATATAATCATGAATTCCCTGCACAACAACTAGCTTTTCTTTTGGAACATTGATTAAACAATTCTCAGAGTCGTAAAGCATCACATTATCTCCTTGTATGGCATTCCCAGCTTCATCCTTATCCGATTTGTCGTAGAGTGATCCCCATGTCCCCAAATCAGACCAACCAAAGTCAGAACAGAAGACATATACTTTATCAGATTTTTCAAGAACGCCATAATCAATTGAAATGTTTGGGCATTCAGGATAGATCTTATTGATGAATTTTCTTTCGGAAGCCTCATTTAAACTGTTTGTTCCTAAAGAAAAAAGATTGTCGATATCGGGTAAATAGGTTTTAAATGCAGAGTCAATGGCAGAAAGTGACCAGATGAAAATTCCCGAGTTCCAATAAAAATCGCCTGACTTTATAAAGACATTCGCAAGATCCAGATTCGGTTTTTCTGTAAAAGTTTTAACTTTTGAGATGCCTAAGTCTGCTGCTTTTTTTTCTACTTGGATATAGCCGTATCCCGTTTCTGGTCGATTGGGTTTTAAACCCAAAGTAAGGAGTTTATCTGTCTGATCTACGTAATTCAGCCCTTCGTTTATCACATTTACAAACTCGGTTTCATTTGTTATGAGATGATCGGCAGGAGAAACAATGATTCGAGCATTTGCATCCCGTTGTTTAATTTTATAGTTGGCATAAGCAATGCAGGGCGCAGTGTTTCTCATTAAAGGTTCTAGCAGTATTTGGTCTGCCTTCAGTTGCGGGAGCTGTTTCAGAACCAAATCTTTGTACTGTTCGTTGGTCACAATATAGTAATTCTCAGCAGGACAGATAGAGCTAAACCGCTCAAAAGTCATTTGAATAAGGGTTTTACCTGTACCTAAAATATCGAGAAATTGTTTTGGACTTTTTTGTTTGCTTAATGGCCAGAATCGGGAACCGACACCACCAGCCATAATGACACAGTAATTGTTTGAATTCATCGTTGTGTGTTTTAAGACATTAAGTAAGGATATATTATTGTCTTACTTTCTTTAAAAATACTCATTCAAATAATGATTTCAAACAGAGATTGGAATGTTTTGATTTAATTGGCCTTTTTATCTTTGTAGATGATAATTAAGGGATAATTGTTACTTTTATCATAAAATGTAATTCATATGAGTTTATTTGAAAATATAGGAAAGTATATACTTTTTTTGAGGAGAGTTGTCTCCAGACCTGAGAAAGGTCGCTTATTCTTTGCTCAGATTATCAAAGAGATATATAAGTTGGGGGTTAATTCTGTGGGAATTGTTGTTATTATTTCTGTTTTTATGGGAGCAGTTATAAGTTTGCAAACGGCCTATAATCTTGTAAATCCATTATTACCCGATTATTTAGTGGGTTATACCACCCGGGAATCGATGATTCTTGAATTTTCATCCACTATTGTAGGCTTAATATTGGCAGGAAAGGTGGGGTCTAATATTGCATCTGAAATTGGTTCTATGCGTGTGACCGAGCAGATCGATGCACTTGAGATCATGGGTATTAACTCGGCTTCCTATTTGATTTTTCCAAAGATTATTGCTGCGGTTTTTATCAACCCCTTTTTATATGTTTTAAGTGTTTTTGTTGGTATTATGGGGGGCTTGACGGCCAGTTATATGGCAGGTACAGTTAGTGTTCCTGATTTTATATATGGTGTTCAGGTTGATCTTATTCCCTATTATATAACTTACTCACTAATTAAAACACTCGTTTTTGCTTTTATTATTACTTCAGTTCCGTCATTTTACGGCTATTATGTATCAGGAGGAGCTTTAGAAGTAGGTAAGGCAAGTACCAAGGCGGTTGTCAATAGTAGTATTTTAATCCTACTGGCGAATCTAATTCTCACTCAAATTTTATTGAAATGATAACATTAAAAAATGTCAATAAATCCTTTGGTGAATTGGATGTTTTAAATGATATCTCCATTCAGTTTGAGGCAGGAAAAACCAATCTCATCATCGGACAAAGTGGATCAGGTAAAACGGTTTTATTAAAATCGATTATTGGTTTGCACGATGTGGATACGGGGTATATCTATTATGATGATAGAGATTTTACGAATATGAATTTTCATGATAAGAAAGAGATTCGTAAGGAGATGGGAATGGTTTTTCAGGGAGGTGCACTTTTCGATTCTTTATCTGTTGAAGAAAATGTGCGATTCCCTTTGGATATGTTTTCTGCAATGAGTGAGGATGAGAAGAGGGAACGTATCAGTTTTTGCTTAGAGCGTGTTGATATCAAAAAGGCCGACAAACTCTATCCTGCAGAAATAAGTGGGGGAATGCAGAAACGGGTTGCTATTGCAAGAGCCATTGCTCTTAATCCAAGGTATTTATTCTGCGATGAACCTAATTCAGGGCTCGATCCGGTAACGGCAATTATGATCGATCAACTCATTCAGGAGATTACCAAAGAATATAACATGACGACCATTATCAATACTCACGATATGAATTCGGTGATGGAGATTGGAGAGAAAATCTTATTCATCAATAAAGGGTTGAAAGCCTGGGAAGGTTGTAGTGATGAGATTTTTGATACACAAAACAAAGCCTTAAACAATTTTGTGTTTGCATCCAACCTATTTAAGAAGATCAAGTCGAAGCTTTAGACTTATTTTGTGTTGGGCTGAATCGCTCTGATTTAAATATTTTAAACAAGTTTCTATGAACTGATTTTTTATCTTTGCCTAAGATTAATTCCGTATGACTTATTATGAATAAACAATTTATATTTCTGCTTTTTGCAATGATCCTGATTTTCTCTTGTTCACCCAAAGAGGAAAAAACATATTTATCCAAGGATGATTTTACTCATATCTTGTTTGATATACATTTAGCAGATGGGGTATTAAGTACTAAAAATATTGTTACCCGAGGTAAAGAGTATCGTCCGAGTTATTATTATAATTCGATATATAAAAAGTATAACATTACGCCTGAGCAGTTTGATTCATGTGTGAGTTTTTATGCCCAGAATTCAGCCTTATACGAGAAGATTTATGAGAAAGTAATAGATTCTCTTAATCGTTTGGAGACCCAATTTCGTATTGCTTTAAAAGATTCTCTAGTTGTCAGAGATACCGTGAATTTGTGGAAGGGGAGAAGACGTATTCTCTTAGCCCGTGGAAGACATCATGATTTGAATTTTTCTATTCCTATTAGCGAAATGGGGATTTATACCGTTCGGGCAAAGGTTAAACGATTTAAAGATGATCGGAGCTGGAATCCGCTTTTAAAGGCATATTTCTGGAAAGAAGATTCTACAAAACAAGGAGAACGTATCTATTTCGATTCAATTCCTATCGACTATTCTGACAAATTTGTGCAATACGAAACGCAGTTGGAGCGCCCCGATTCTTCTTACACAGAGTTAAGAGGACGTATTATTGCCTGTAATAATCCGGATAGTAATTTTACACAACATATGGATTTGAGAGACATCATGATTTTCAATCCACAAATTAAGCGGGATTCATTAGGTTTGGATTCTCTGATGAAAATGAAGCGATTCGGGAGAGATAAACTCGATAGATATGAAGAGCTTGAAAGACCCCGAAGACTAAAAGATATAGAAGAGCTAAAGAAGAAATGAGAAAGATCTCTGCCAGTTATATTATCAGTAATGTTGGAGCTCCCTTGAGGAATGGAATTTTAATTTTGAACGATGATAATTCGGTTGCCGAATTGGTTGATAGAAAGGGATCCGTTAAAGAAATTCAAAATCTGGAATACTACAGTGGGGTTCTCGTACCCGGTTTTGTTGATGTTTTCACATTTCTTTCGTGGCCTGAAATGCATGCTGATCGTTTAAATTTTAAAGATTTAAATAATCTCCCATTGGGCGAAAGTGGAGATCTGAAATCTATCCAAAGAGGAATTAATCACCTTGAAGCATTCGGAACAAAGGGTGCTGCTGATTTTTTCCCTTTAAGTATCAGCCAAAATCTTAAATCGATGTCCGGAATTTGTTTTAGAGATGTTCACACCTCTTCTGGAAATGACTTTTTATCAGAAATACCTGATTCAATTTTAGGCCGATTATTTCCCAACAATATTTCTTTAGATAAGGCGTTTTGTATAGGTACAGGAAGTTTATCAAGTCATCAGAAATTATCGGTTTTTGAAGAGCTTAAATATCTTCAAAAGATTAAGCCTGAATTAAATCTGGAACAACTTATAAAGTGGGCCTGTCTAAACGGAGCCAAGCTTTTGGGTTTTGATTCTCTAGGGAGTTTTGACACCGGAAAACAGCCTGGAGTTAACTTGATTACTAATCTTGATTATGAGACTTTCAGTTTAAAGGCTGATAGTCAGCTAAAGGTTCTGGTATAGAGGAATGTTCTGATCTTTCATTTTTCTTTTGAGGATGGATAGTTAAGAGTAAACTTAAATTTGAATTTTAATAAATTCAATTCTGTATAAAAATTAGTTACTAAGGCTGATAGCTAACTAATCTATTTGTATATTGTTTCGTATTTTCAGATAGATTATTCAGGTCTTCTGACCTCAGTTATTTCCAATAAAATAGAATTGCTTTGAATAAAGGAAAGATAAATATTGCAGTTTTGAGTCTAGTTATAATTCTCTTTTCAATAGCTTGCTCGAATCAAAAAAATACGTTTGTGAGTCGACAGTATCACGCACTCACCACATACTATAATGTGTTTTTTAATGGAAAAGAAAGTCTAAAGGCAGGTAAGAAGAAGATTGAAGAGGGGATCGAATATAATTACACCCTTGTTTTACCTGTTTTCGACTACGAGGATGCTAATGCACGTGCTTTAGCTGCTGGAGATATTGATAATGCTATTGAAAAGGCAACTAAGGCTATAAAATTGCACTCAATTACCAGGAAGCCTAAACGTAAAAAAGGCAAACAATCTGACAAGTATAAGGAATTTCGTAAAAAGCGTGAATTTAATAGTTGGATAGAGGATTGTTATTTGTTGTTGGGCAAGGCTCAGTTTTATAAAGGGGACTACAGAACGGCAGAAAAAGCCTTGATGCAAGGTTTGAAAGATTTTCCGGAATCGAAATTGAAATCTGAATTTCAAATTGAATTGGCACGCTGTGAGATCTACCAGGAAAATTATTCAGGAGCTGTCAACCTATTGGATGAAGTGAATGCGTTACCGAAACTGTCAAGAAATAGCAGACAGGAAGTTGCTGCCCTTCTCGCTGATATTGGCATTCGTGAAAAAAATTACGGAGCAGCTATCTCGAACCTACAAACTGCAATTGAATTGCAAACCACGAAGCGTATTAAGGCTAAATATTATTATATTCTGGGTCAGCTCTATTTAAAACTTGATCAGGCGAGTAATGCGTCCGATGCTTTTCAGCGTTTGATACAATTACATTCGACTTATGAGATGGCTTTTAATGCCAAGATTTCACAGGCTCTCACTTATTCAGGATCGGAGAATGGCATGGAAATTCGTAAGCAACTGAATAAAATGCTTAAGGATCAGAAGAATGCGGATTACAGGGATCAGATCTACTTTGCTTTGGCAGAAATGGATATGAAAGATGGTGATAAGAATTCTGCCCTCGCCAACTATTGGAATTCGACCAGAGAAAGCGTGGATAATGTTAATCAAAAAGCCGTATCGTTTATTAAGTTAGCTGATCAATATTTTGCCGATTTAAATTATAAGAAAGCTCAGATTTGTTATGACAGTTCTATGGTTTATTTGGATCAGAACTATCCAAACTATAATGCTATTTCGGTAAGAGTTGGCAATCTGACAGATTTGGTTAATCATCTCAATACAATTGAAAGGGAAGATAGCTTACAGCAAATAGCGAGGATGAGTGAAAAAGAAAGAGATTTCTTAATTCGGAATTTGATTGATAAGGAACTGGAAAAAGAGGAAGCTATTAAACTGGCTGAAGCTGAAAGCAGAGCTGATAAAACGTTCTTTACCCAGAATAATATGGTGGGAAATTTCCGATCAAACAATTCGAATCAAACGCAAGGAAACTGGTATTTCTATAATCCAACAACGGTAGGTCTTGGAAAGTCTGAGTTTCAACGCAAATGGGGAAGACGAAAGTTGGCGGATAATTGGAGACGTAAGAACAAATCGATAGCTACGGGTGATGATTTTAATGAAACAGCCGAAGATATAAATGATGGTGCTGAAGCCAATCAAGTGAAAGCCGACCCCAAGAGTCGGGCCTATTATCTGGCTGATTTACCTTTGACTGACGATTTGATGGAGAAATCGGACCAGAAAATTATGGAAGCCTTGCACGAGGCATCATTTGTTTATTCTGAGCGTTTATCTGATAAAGCTAAAGCTCTGGAAACAATGGAAACCTTGCTTAAGCGTTTTCCAGAAAATCCATATCTGTTGTCTGCATATTATCAGTGTTACTCATTATGTGTTCAGAATGGGAATTTATCCAAATCAGACTATTATAAGAATCGAATTCTGACTGAGTTTGCTGACACAGATTATGCTAAAGCGATTAAAGATCCAAACTACTGGGCGAAAATTGAAGCTGAAAATAAAGAGACTGAGTCTTTATATATGGCAGCTTATGATGCCTTCCAGAACTTTTATTACGATGAGGTTGTTCGAATGTGTGAGCAGGCTATAGAGAAATATCCGGAGTCAAAATTGGAGTCAAATTTTTTATTCCTAAGGGCATTATCGATTGGTCGAACTCAAGATGTCGATGAATTTAAGAAGGTTCTTCAAGAATTAATCGATTCCAAACCCAATAGCGAAATTGAAGAGGTTGCTCGTGGTATTCTGAGTACCATAAATGCGGGGTCAGTACCAGTGCGTTATTCTCAGGAGGATATGAATAAGGCGCGTCAGAACCGTTTGCTGATTAATTGGAGAATTGAAGATCAATTAGCTTTGGAAATGGAGAACGGTAGTCGTGATGATTTAAACTCAGAGAAGGACTATTTCAAATTTATTCCTGATGAAGAACACTATTTTGTTCTGTTATTCAAAAAAAGGGCAGCCGATCCTAACAGGGTGATGTTTAATATCGATCAGTATAATAGGTCTGCCAACAAGAGAAACCTAAGAACCGACAGACTTTCGTTAAATAAGAATGATATTATTATTCTGGTAAAAGGACTCAAGGATAAGACAGAAGGGCTTAAGTATTTTAATGAAATTGTTGTTTCAGATAAGGCGTACAAAGGCTTGGAGAATATTCCCTATAAAAATTTCTTAATCTCAGTTTCCAATTTTGAAACAATGAAAAAGGATGAGCTCGTTAATGAATATATGAGCTTTTACAAGAAGCATTATTACCAGAAGAAAACGGTTTTAGTAAAAAAAGAAGGGGAGTTGGTTGATCCCGAATTTGAGGATCAGAACTTTGAAGTCGATTCGAGTGATAATCATCGTTTTATTCTTTTAGTGCCTACGCGTAAAATGAATGTGATTAAACTGAAAAATGATGTTTTCAATCACGATAAGGATTTCAGCGTTATAAAG
Source organism: Ancylomarina subtilis (assembly GCF_004217115.1). Taxonomy (NCBI): domain Bacteria; kingdom Pseudomonadati; phylum Bacteroidota; class Bacteroidia; order Marinilabiliales; family Marinifilaceae; genus Ancylomarina; species Ancylomarina subtilis. Next base: position 79,137 of record NZ_SHKN01000003.1, read on the forward strand.
GAACCGTATGATAAGACCCGAACGATGATCGCGGTTAATAACCTTGGGCCACAAAACTCGGCTATGGAATATTTTAATCAGATTGCTTCTGATAAAAAGGTCTTTGATCAGTTGGCTCAGGTTGATTACGAGAGTTTTGTTATTGGGGAAAAGAACTTTATGAGGTTTTTTGTAAACAGAACATTGGATAAGTACTTGTCTTTTTTCACCGAAAATTATATCATAAAGGCAGCTAAAGAAAAAAGGCTCGAAAAGAAAACTGTTGAAGTTGATGATGGTCCCTATGTGTATGATCCCAATATTGCTCACGATTTTGTTTTGATTTTTAATAAAGAAGGCGTTAATGCCAAGCTTGTTGAAAATGGCATCAAAAAATATAACACCAGAACTTTAAAAACGGAACGTTTGTCTCTTGATGAGAAACGCGATATGATTGTGGTTTCGAACATGCGAAATAAGAAGCAAGCAATGATGTATTTCAGAGCCATTATTTCAAACCGGAATTTGTTCGATCAGGTTGAGAAGTCAGGTTATCGCAATTTTATCATTTCAAAGGATAATTTTGAAGTGTTTAAAAATCTCATGGATACTGATCAGTATCTAAAATTCTTTAGCAAACGCTATTTAAATTAAGCTTTCTTAATATTTAAATTGAAATATATTAAAGGGAAGAACGTTACTTGTTGAGTAGAACAAGTTGGATAAACATTATCCCGGAATATCTTGTTACTACATTAAATATCAAAGGTGATGTCCGGTACATTGCCAATTGTAGAATTCTAATAGGAATGTACGTGAAAGCAATTAAGATACTTTGGGTAGACGATGAGATCGATTTATTGATACCGCATATTATTTTTCTCGAGGGGAAAGATTATAGTGTAGACACATGTAATAATGCACCTGAGGCCATTGATATGGTTCGAAACACCCATTACGATTTGATTTTATTGGATGAGAATATGCCCGGTATGTCAGGTTTGGAAGCCTTGTCTGAAATAAAGGCAATCGACCTTACCCTTCCCATTGTCATGATCACAAAAAGCGAAGAGGAAGATATCATGGATGAGGCTATTGGAGGCCATATAAGCGACTATCTGATCAAGCCGGTAAATCCCAAACAGATTCTTCTGAGTATCAAGAAAAATACAGATAAAAGACGATTAGTGTCTGAAAAAACCACCTCCGCATATCAATCCCGTTTTTCACAATTGGGCATGGAAATTAATGATTGCAGAAGTCTGGAGGATTGGAAACAGGTTTATAAAAAATTGGTGTTTTGGGAATTGGAGTTGGCCAGTATTGAGGACTCGGGTATGGATGAGGTGCTTAAAATGCAAAAGTCTGAAGCCAATAATCTTTTTACTCGTTTCATTAAGAAAAACTATTTGGATTGGATCAATTCTGAGAGTCATGATAAACCCCTCTTTTCACATAATGTTTTTAAAGACAAAGTTTTTCCTTTATTGGATAAGGGTGAGAAAGTCGTTTTTGTTTTAATCGACAATTTGCGAGTCGACCAGTGGCAGGTTATATACCCCATCATAAGCGATTATTTTGTGATGAAGGATGATGACATGTATTGCTCAATTTTACCCACAGCAACGCAATACGCCCGAAATGCAATGTTTGCTGGTTTAATGCCTTTGGATATTCAGAAACGACACCCTGAATTGTGGATTAATGAAGATGAGGATAGCAGTAAGAACATACATGAAGAAGAATTGTTAGCCTTGCATTTAAAACGCAAATTCAAAGATGTAAAATTTAATTACGAGAAGGTGAATTCTAAGAAATCCGGCGCTAAAATCATCGATAGTCTGTCAACTTTATTAGATTCTCAACTGAATGTTTTTGTTTACAATTTTGTAGATATGCTTTCTCACGCACGTACCGAAAGTGAGATGATTCGTGAATTGGCAAATGATGAGGCAGCTTATCGTTCATTGACTACTTCCTGGTTCGAACATTCTCAGTTGTTGGAGTTGATTAAGAAATTATCAGAGCAAAATATAAAATTGATCATCTCAACTGACCATGGGGCTATTCGCGTTCAGAATTCCATAAAAGTGGTTGGGGACAGACAGACCAACACCAACCTGAGGTATAAGCAAGGTCGAAATTTGAACTATAACCCTAAGGAAGTTTTTGAAGTGACCAAACCCGCTCAAGCTTGTTTACCTCAGATGAATATGAGTTCATCCTATATTTTTGCAACAGGAGAAGATTTTTTGGCCTATCCGAATAATTATAATTATTACAGCTCGTATTATAAAAATACATTTCAACATGGTGGGATTTCATTGGAAGAAATGTTAATTCCTTTAATAACTTTGAGCCCAAAGAAAAAATAAATGTTTTTGATAGTATTAGATACAACTAGTAAACGTGAAAATGACAGACTTAAGGATAAATAGCCTGGAAGATATTAATTCAGTGGCGAAGCAATTTATTGAATTAGTGGGGGAGCGACATCGAGTTTTTGCTATGTATGGTTCGATGGGTGTTGGTAAAACGACTTTTGTGAAGGCCGTTTGCGAAGAGTTGGGAGTAGAGGATACCATTAACAGCCCTACCTTTGCTATTGTAAACGAATATCATACCCGGAAAGATCAGATTGTTTATCATTTCGATTTTTATAGAATTGAAGATGTGCAGGAGGCTTATGATTTTGGCTACGAAGATTATTTTTATTGTCAAGCCATGTGTTTCATCGAATGGCCCGAGCGTATCGAATCAATTTTACCATCCGATGTTATTAATCTGAATTTTACTGAAGAAGAGGACGGAAGTCGAATGATTCAGGTTCAGATGGACTAATTTCTCATTCATTTAGCTCTTTCTTAGCCCGAGTAATTATCAAAATCTGTTAAGCTCTAAAAAAAACATTAACTTGTATTTCTAAAGACGACACTAACGGTATAAATGACGATTATGACAAACCTAGGTGATACCCCTAAAAATTTCCCCGTTGGATATGAATTTTATCATCCGAAGGAGAGACTTTTAGAGATTGAGAAGAGTAAAAAGCGATTGGTGATAGGTCTTCCCCGTGAGGATTATAAAGGCGAGAATCGTATTTGTTTGACACCACTTACAGTTGAGATGTTGGTGAATAACGGGCATGAAATTATTATTGAGGAAGGCGCGGGTCTTGCATCAAATTATTCCGATAGAGAATACAGCGAGAAAGGGGCACAAATAGTTCGCACTAAGGAAGAAATATACCAATGCGATATCGTTTTACAGATTTCGCCTTTGTCATCTGACGAGATTGAAATGCTTAAGGGGAATCAGATTATAATGTCTGCTCTCCAGGTGCATTGTCAGTGTGCTGAAGATATTCGGAAATTGATGTACAAAAAAGTGACCGCAATTGCCTTTGAGTATCTGAAAGATAGAGATAATCATTTCCCTGTAATACGTTCGATGAGTGAGATAGCTGGGGTGTCTGCCATCATGATTGCAGGAGAGTATTTAAGTAAGGGCAAGGGGGGCAAAGGTGTTTTACTAGGTGGTGTCACGGGCGTTTCACCAACCGAAGTGGTTATCCTTGGAGCAGGCACTGCAGCTGAATATGCAGCAAGGGCCGCCATGGGACTTGGTGCCAACATTAAAGTCTTTGACAATTCGATGTATCGCTTACGCCGAATGGAAGATCATCTAGGGCAACGTATTCACACCTCTACATTTCATCCCCATGTGCTAACTAAAGCATTAAAATCAGCCGATGTTGTTATTGGGGCTCTTCGCTACGAAGGGAATCATCCGGGAACCTTTGTCACCGAGGAAATGGTTAAGGAAATGAAGCCGGGTTCTGTTATCATCGATTTGAGTATTGATCAGGGAGGATGTTTTGAGACCTCAGAAATAACGACTCACAAAAATCCTGTATTTCGAAAGCATGATGTGATTCATTATTGTGTCCCAAATTTGGCTTCTCACGTCAGTAGAACGGCATCCTTGGCTATGAGTAATATTTGCGCACCGCTTTTATTGCATATTGGTAATAATGGCGGGTTACATCAATTTTTAAAGACCGATATGGGCCTTCGCCATGGGACTTACATCTATCGTGGAATTTTAACCAACCAACGTTTAGGCGATTGTACGGGTATATTAGCTAAGGATATTAATCTGTTTTTTGCATCGATGTAATTTAAGAAAGTTGATTTTGAATTCCCTTACCTAAAATGTGTTTTGTACCGTTAGTTCCATGCATTTAAAACATATAAATTGATATTTAAATCATAATTGAAGCTTACTTTTATTGAGTAGGCTTTTTTTTTGTTTTGACTGATAGGACTTTCCGTAACTGGATAATTTGCATTATAAAGCTATTCTTATTGAATCTTAAGTTTTGTTTCTCAATACTTTTGTTTTATTTTGCCAACTTAAATAAGCCTTTATTATGCAAAAAAAGTTCTACCTCCTGTTTTTCATATTGAATTCTTTTGTTTCAATCCTTAATGCTCACAATTCAAAGGATGAATCGCCCCTAAATATTCATGAACAAATTATTTCGAAACTGATAGAATCTTCGGTTAGTTTTCGTGATAGTAGTGAAAACAGAAGTGTTGAGATTTGCGAAAAAGCTATTAACCTGGCAGAAAAAGAACAGACCGATTCCTTATTGGCTTTTGCTTATAAAACCCAAGGGATTAATTACTATTATCTTCGCGAATATGATTTGAGTATGACATATTATAATAAGGCTTTGAACAAGTTTGAAGAATTGGGTAATTTGATTCAGGCAGCTAAAGTTTTAGGAAATATTGGTGTCATTTATAAAAGGAGAGGTGAGTACAATAAAGCTTTGGAGTATTATTTGAGAGAAGTTGATATTTTTTCTGAAATAGAATATACTGCGGGTTTAACTTCCATCTATCTAAATTTAGGGAATATATCTGTTCTGATGGGTAATCTTGACAGAGCAGAAGAATATTACACCTTAGGTTATGATCTGGCCGTTAAGACTGATAATTTGACAGATCAAGTTAGTGCCTTAAATAATTTAGGTGTTATTTATGAGAATCAAGATAAGTTTGAAGATGCATTAAAGGTCTATAAAAAGTCTTTAAAAAATGTTCTGGGTAGCGGAAATAATACAATGGAGAGTAAGTTGTATCTGAATATTGGGATCATTTATAGAAGAACAAAAGATTACGATCGCGCTTCTGATTATCTGAATAAAAGTTTTAATATCAGAAAGCTAAAGGGGAATTATGAAGAACTTCTGAGTGTTTACAATGAGTTGTTTGAACTGGCACTTGCTAAAGAGGAGTACATTAACGCCAAAAGACAGCTTGGACCGATGCAGGATTTGGCAGAGACCAATCACGATCCCGGATGGTTGGCAGATGTTTATCAAGCCAATACTAAATATTGCAAGGCAGTTGGGAATTATAAGTTAGCTCTTGAGTCTTATGAAAATTCCAGAAGAATTGGGGATTCAATTCAAAAGGCTTTTGATGACGAAAAATACAATGATTTGATGCTTAAGTATGATATGGATCATACCAAGCAGAAAATGGAGTTGATGACTCAGAAAGCCCAGATTCAGAGTCTGGAGTTAGATAAAAAGAATGCCTGGCTGGTGGCAATGTTTGTCATTATGCTTTTGGGCGTGATTGCCATTGTGGTGTCCTTTAGGATTAATAAACTAAAAGCGCAGCATAAGTTGATGAGTCTGGATCAAAAAGTCCTGTTATCGCAAATGAATCCACATTTTTTATTTAATGCGTTAACGGCAGTTCAGTCTTTGGTTCTGGATAATGAAAGTGATAAGGCTAATCTGTATCTGTCAGAATTGGGGACTTTGGTTCGTAATATATTGGAGGATTCCCGAGAGGAAAATATCAGCTTGAGAAAAGAATTGGACACCCTGCATAAATATATTGAACTACAAAAGTTGCGTTTTGATTTTGCAATTGATTTCCGTTTCGATATTGATGAGAAGATTGATTTAGATGAAGTGAATATTCCCCCCATGTTAACCCAACCTTTTATCGAAAATGCCCTGGTGCATGCCAATCTTCAGAAGGTAGAGAATCCAGAGATTCTTATCAAGTTAGAGCTGGTTGACGAAAGTGTTATTGCTTTTAGTATTCAGGATAACGGGATTGGGATAGAAGAAGGCCGGAAGCAGTCACTCATGAAAGAAAAGAAATCTTTGGCTATGCAAATTGCCCGTGATCGGATTCAGATTTATAATTACAAATCGAAACATCAGATGAAACTGGATATTATCGATCTGAAACACATCGATAAAGAGAATCATGGTACTTTAGCACGCTTTACAATTCCTACCCAGGCTTAAATCAATTCAATACATGCGAAAACTCGTTTTATTTGGTCTTTGTTTCTTACTTATTCATTTAAGTCTGAAGGGGAGTATCTTTTCTAAGGATAGTTTAAAAAAACGGTCCGACCATTACGATCAGTATTTAGATTCTATAAAGAAGATGGAATCTTTGAGATCGATTTCGCCTTCTGATTGTCTTAAATTTGGGAAAGAAGTCATTAATATGACGCGTTTAGATGCAGATCCTTCTTTGATTGGCTTAGCAGAAAAAACACAAGGAGTCAGTTATTATTATCAAGGTGTTTTCGATTCTGCTCTTTATCATTTTAATAAGGCCCTACCAGAGTTTTTAAAAGCCAAGCAAAAGCTCGATGTTGGGAAGGTGTGGAATAATATTGCTGTCATTTACAGGCGCACCAATAAGGCCGAACTAGCTTTAGAAGGTTATCTTAAAGCGAAGGAAATTTATGAGGAGGTTGGCTATCAAAGAGGAATTGCGACTATTTATTTTAATGTCGGAGGCGTTTATCATAGTTTAGAAAATTTTCTGGAAACTGAACACTACTATTTAATGGCGAAATCTCTGTTTGAAGATTTGGACTATGGCGCTCGACTTGGTGAGGTTAATATGAATCTGGGTGTTCTTTATCTGGGGCAAAAACAATATGATAGGGCTTTAAAGTATCTGAATAAATCAGAAATTTTTATTGAAGAATATGGTACTCCTCTGCAAAGAGGCGAACTTCTTCTAAATTTTGGAGAGGTGGCTTTTTATAAAAAAGAATATAAAAAGGCTTTAAGCTATTATGATGAATGTGAGGCGATTCGAATAAAAATCAATGATTTTTGGGGCTTACCTAAATCTTATGTTTATTCTGCCCAGTGTTTGACTGAATTAGAGCGATATGATGAAGCTCTCGACAAACTTAAGAAATCAGAAGATATTTGTCTGGAATATAAGTTGAGTGAAGATTTGGAAAAGACTTATTTGCAAAAATCAATTCTCTTTGAGAAGAGAAAGGATTTTGAACAGGCTTTATTCTACAGTAAAAGGGGGCAGACTCTTAAAGATTCGTTGAAATTTGATGATCAAACCCAGAGGTTGAATGAGCTTGAGTTCATACATTACCTGGACTTGAAAGAGAAAGAACTTGAGATCAAAAATCTTGATTTGAGCCGAAAAAATATTTTGCTTTTATCCCTTATTCTAGGGATTATTCTTGCCACGGCTTTTGTTCTTTTTTACATTAGGTCAAAATCATATAGAAACAAGCTTCAGACTTTATCATTGGAACAGAAAGTCCGTTTAAGTCAGATGAATCCTCATTTTCTGTTCAATTCACTCTCGGTGATTCAGGATTTTATTCTTGACAATAATAACGATAAGGCATTCAATTATCTGTCAAAATTATCCGGATTGGTAAGAGGTGTTCTGGAAAATTCAACTCAGGATTACATTTATGTAAGAGAGGAGTTGGATATTCTATCAGCTTATATTGAATTGCAGAATTTGCGCTTTGGTCAGGGGATTGCTTATCGTTTTGATATTGATTCAGAGATTGATCTGGATGAGATACGTATTCCTCCTATGTTGGTGCAACCTATTATTGAAAATGCTCTTGTACACGGAGAGTTGCGAAATAATCCTGAAGCAGAAATTAAGCTTTGTCTGGTTAGAAACAAAGAAGCGAATAGTATCGATTTCAGTATTGAGGATAATGGAGTGGGAATAGATATTAAACAAAAAAACATAGGGTCACACAAGTCGATGGGGACTAAAATTTTACATGATAGAGTCAGAATTTACAATTATTATTCGAAAAATACACTGAGTATTGATGTGATTGATTTGAAGACATTAAATAAGGATCTGCACGGAACACGGGTTAGTTTTAGTATTCCGCTTTGTCAAAATTAAACAACACACATTTAAGTTGAAAGTATAAAAAAGCCGTTCAAATTAATGAACGGCTTTTTTAATGATCAGATAGATAAACAGGTTTATCCCAAAACTTCTCTCATTTTATTTCCAATTTCTGCTGGTGATTTCACAACGTGAATACCTGCAGCTTCAAGAGCTTTCATTTTTTCAGCAGCGGTTCCTTTTCCACCAGCAATAATGGCACCGGCATGTCCCATACGTTTCCCTTCAGGAGCTGTTTGGCCCGCAATAAAGGCAACCACGGGTTTTTTCACATGCTCAGCAATATAGGCGGCAGCAGTTTCTTCATCCGAACCACCAATTTCACCAATAAGTACGATAGCCTCCGTGTCCGGATCTTCGTTTAATAGTTTAACCGCATCGATATGCTTGGTGCCGATAATTGGGTCGCCACCAATACCAATCGCAGTCGATTGCCCGAAACCTGCATTCCCAAGTTGGTGAACCGCTTCGTAAGTAAGGGTTCCCGAACGCGAGATAATTCCGATTTTACCTGGCTTGTGAATAAAGCCCGGCATAATCCCAATTTTTGCGACACCCGGGGTAATAACACCCGGACAGTTAGGTCCAATAAGGGTGGTCTTAGGACGCTTTTTAAGGAACTCGTGAACCTTAATCATATCCAATGTTGGAATTCCTTCGGTAATACACACCACAAGCTCTATGCCTGCATCAGCAGCTTCCATTACTGCATCGGCTGCGAAAGCGGGTGGAACAAAAATAACTGAGGCATTGGCCCCTGCCTTTTCAACCGCATCTTTCACGGTGTTGAAAACGGGTACGCTATCCATAAACATTTGTCCGCCTTTTCCTGGCGTCACACCGGCAACCACATTGGTGCCGTATTCTATCATTTGTTGGGTATGAAAACCCCCTTCTGAACCAGTAATTCCTTGAACCACTAGTCTTGTATCTTTATTGACTAATACACTCATTGTGTCGATTGTTTTAATAGTGATGGACCATGAATACTGATCCTTTTCTAATACTTATTTACTTACTGTTTGTCCCAAAGTGGCAACCACTTTCTCAGCAGAATCTTTAAGCTCAGTAGCGGCAATAATATTCATGCCTGATTCTTCAAGTAGCTTTTTACCTTCTTCGGCGTTGGTTCCCTGTAAACGAACCACAATAGGTACTTTAGTATTGATATTTTTGATGGCTTGAATAACGCCATTGGCCACACGGTCGCAACGAACGATACCGCCAAAAATATTGATTAAAACAGCTTTTACATTTTTATCTGAAAGGATAATGCGAAACCCTTGCTCGACTGTTTCAGCAGAAGCTGATCCCCCTACGTCAAGGAAGTTGGCGGGTTCGCCTCCGGTTAATTTAATAATATCCATGGTTCCCATAGCCAAACCGGCACCATTAACCATACAGCCAATGTTTCCATCCAGTTTGATATAGTTAAGACCTGATTTGCCAGCCTCAATTTCAAGAGGTTCTTCTTCGTCAAGATCGCGAAGAGGCACAATGTTTTTCTGACGGTACAGGGCATTGTTGTCGAAATCAGCCTTAGCATCTAAAGCTAAAACATCGCCTTCTTCAGTAACAACCAATGGGTTAATCTCGAATAGAGAAGCATCTGTTCCCATATAGGCATCGTACAAGGCCAGGAAGAATGTGACCGCATTTTTAAAAGCCGTTCCGGTCAAGCCTAATGAAAAAGCCATCTCTCTGGCTTGGAAAGCTTGCAAGCCCACTGAAGCATCAACCCCTACTTTTACAATCTTTTCAGGTGTTTCTTCGGCAACTTTTTCAATCTCCATTCCCCCTTCGGTTGATACCATAAAGGTGACTTTTGATGAGGCACGATCAAGAACAATGCCTGCATAATATTCATGTTTGATATTCGAAGCGGCTTCGATCCAAACTTTCTTCACCAATCGGCCTTCCGGTCCGGTTTGATGTGTGATTAGGGTCATTCCCAAAATATCGCTGGCATATTGACTCACGTCTTTTGCGGTTGGCGCAAATTTAACGCCACCACCTTTACCGCGGCCTCCGGCGTGAATTTGGGCTTTAACGACAACAGGCAGTCCAATTTCCTGAGCTGCTTGTTCTGCTTCTTTTACTGTAGAAGCAATTTTCCCTTGGGGAACAGGTACACCATAAGATTTTAAGATCTCTTTGGCTTGGTATTCATGAATCTTCATGGGCTAAAAATTATTGTGGCTTAGTTAGAATAACTTGTTTCAAGTCGATTTTTGTAAGCTTAAAACAAGCCTTGTTTTTTTAACGAACCTAAATATATAAATAACTAAATGAATATAAAAAGAAGAGAAGCCTTTTTTCGGACTTCTTTGTCTTTTTATTTTAAAATCCCTGATATAGAACCGGTTTGAGTGTCTGCACTACTTTTGTCAAAAAATAAGAGATAAGGTTTGCTTATTTTTTCAATATCTTAGTGAACAATTTAATATTTATTTATCAGATTTTAAAAGATGGAAAATTTAGAAACAGCCGCATCGGAGAATAAAAACGAGTTGGTGTTGGAAATTCAAGCTGAAGCGTATTTGAGTGAAACAAGAAAGTGGACGAAGTTCTTCGCAATTTTAGGTTTCATTTTTATGGGACTGGGACTTTTAGGTTCTCTGGGCTTATTTGCTGCCTCAAGTATGATGAGTGCTTACACGCCATTTCCTATGGGTGCATTGGGCGTTTTTTATTTATTAATCATTGGGCTTTATTTCTTCCCTATTTATTATTTGCTTCAGTTTTCAAACAAGGCAAAGGAAGCTTTGATGTCACGTAGTTCACAGGCTCTTACCGAGGCGATGGGTTACATCAAGTCGCATTACAAATTTATTGGTATCATGACTATTGTGATGCTGGCTTTATACCCAATCATTATTATTGGAGCGATTATCTTCCGTGCAAGCCAAGGCTTCTAATTCAGATATCTTATTTTATTAAAAGCTCCCTTCCTGCTTATGTGGAAAGGGAGCTTTTGTTGTCTGAGAAGTCTTCTGATTATCTGTTAGTTTTGTGTGTCAGGCCATGACTAAATTTTATGACTCTCAAGAAAAGATTATTACAAAAAAGAGAGCACCCATCCGGATGCTCTCTTTTGTTTTATCTAATTTGAAAAGGGATTAAAGCTTGAAAGCTTCTTTCACTTTGTCAACGTAGTCTAGTTTTTCCCAAGTGAATAGCTCTACTTCTAGTTCCTTATCTTCGAAGTAAGGTGAATGGAATTTCTTCACAACAGTACGAGGTGTACGTCCCATATGACCATAGGCAGCAGTCTCTTCGTAAATCGGGTTACGCAGCTTTAGGCGTTGTTCGATAGCAGCAGGACGAAGGTCGAAAATCTCAGCAATTTTATCTGCAATTTCACCTTTACTCATGTCCACATTACACTTGCCATAAGTGCCTACATAAATGCCAACAGGCTCAGCTACACCAATGGCATACGAAAGTTGTACCAACATTTCGTCAGCCACACCGGCAGCAACCAGGTTTTTAGCAATATGACGAGCTGCATATGCAGCCGAACGGTCGACCTTCGAAGGATCTTTACCCGAGAATGCACCACCACCGTGAGCCCCTTTTCCACCGTAAGTGTCAACAATAATTTTACGACCTGTAAGACCTGTATCACCATGAGGACCACCAATTACAAATTTACCGGTTGGATTCACATGAAGAATAAAGTTATCATCGAAGAAAGCCTGAACACGTGCTGGCAACATTTTAATCACACGAGGGATTAGGATATTGCGAACATCGTCCTTAATCTTAGCCAACATTGTTTCATCATCAGGACCAAAATCGTCGTGCTGAGTCGAAACCACAATAGTGTGTACTCTTTCGATGGTATCATCGTCAGCATACTGAATGGTAACCTGTGATTTTGAATCAGGACGCAAGTAGGTCATTTCTTTTCCCTCGCGGCGAATTTCAGCCAACTCCATTAACAAACGGTGAGATAATTCAAGTGATAATGGCATGTAATCGTCAGTTTCTTTGCTGGCGTATCCAAACATCATCCCCTGATCACCTGCTCCCTGGCTCATTGGATCTTCACGATCGACACCACGGTTGATATCATCTGATTGCTCGTGAATTGCCGTTAACACACCACATGATGTGCCGTCGAACTGGTATTCGCTTTTGGTATAACCAATACGGTTGATCACCTGGCGAGCTACTTCCTGAGTATCGATATAGGTTTTTGTTTTTACTTCTCCTGCTAAAACAACTTGTCCGGTTGTTACCATGGTTTCGCAAGCCACCTTCGAGTTTGGATCGAAAGCTAAGAATTTGTCCAATAAAGCATCTGAAATTTGATCAGAAACCTTATCCGGATGTCCCTCTGAAACAGATTCAGATGTAAATAAATATCCCATAATTTTTTAGAGTTATAAGCACTTAGATTTTAAAACTTTAGCCTGATTGGGGCATTAAAGACACCTTAGTACTGATTTAAAAAAAATATACGGGAAAGCATTGGTTGTACAATGTACAGAAAATGAAATAGGGTAAGTATTACTCTTTTTAGCATTTTTTTCTGTGGTCGCAAGCAGCCAAATCTTTCCACTTAATTCGATGCAAAGGAAAGCAATCTTTCTCAAACAAACAAGCTTATGCAGACTGCTTCTTCTTAAGAATATAAAGGACTTAGGTTAAAAAAGACTAAAATCTCTTTATTATTTGCGCTCTAGCCGCTGGGCTCTTACTTTTCATCAGCAATTTATTTCTCCTCTTTGGAGAGGAGGAGAAATTGAATACACTGTGAGTCTTGTGGCTTTATTGAACAAGTACTTATTGTTATCGAGTCAGCTCATGGAATAAAGATTCCAAATTACGTTCCTGAGATTTCATTTCGATAAGAATTAAATTGTTGCTAACAGCCATTTGAAAAATTTGCTCACGCACATCGTTTGTAGCCGATATTTGGTAACGGTTGTTGGTTAAAGTTTCGACATGAGTAATGCCCGCAATAGTTTGAAATTGCGAGTTAGAAACGGGGCAGGTAAACTGCAATTCGAACACATGTGATTCTTTAATGCTGTGGATATGGTTTGCGGCCTGATCGGCGACTAGTTTACCTTTGTTTATTATAAGTACACGTTCGCAAATGGCTTCAACCTCTTGCATAATGTGGGTTGAGAGCATCACAGTTTTTTCTTTTCCGATATTCTGAATCAACTGTCGCACTTCAACCAGTTGGTTGGGATCGAGTCCGGTTGTGGGTTCGTCCAGAATTAAAACTTTGGGATCGTGAATAAGAGCCTGAGCCAGCCCAACCCGTTGTCTGTAACCTTTCGACAGCGCACCAATTTTCTTTTTTTGCTCCAGGCCCAGACCTGTGAGCTCAATCATTTCGTCTACCCTTTTTTTCTTGTTCCTGCCAAGCTTGTATATACCCGCTACGTATTCCAGATATTCCTTTACATACAGATCCAGGTATAGTGGGTTGTGCTCGGGCAAATAACCAATCTGTTTGCGGATTTCCAGAGAATGCTTCTCTATATTTAAGCCATTCACGAAGACATCTCCTGAACTTTGAGGCAGAAAACCTGTGATGATTTTCATCATAGTTGATTTACCCGCTCCATTGGGGCCAAGGAAACCAACCACTTCGGCATCTGAAATCTCAAAACTCAAGGTATCCAAAGCTTTTTGTTTGCCATAAAATTTACTGACGTCCTTTACTTGTATCGACATGGGCTTCTTATTTCTTGTAGAAAATGATTGGATCTGTGGGATTTTATCAAAGATTGAGGCTGACAATAAATCCCGGATCATTCGAAATTCAAATTTAAGAATTTATAGCTTACATTTGTACATCAAATAGTATCAGACGAAGATTTATCAATATCAAATAGCCTACAGCTTTATATCCATTTAGATAGACTTTATCACTTGGGACATATGAAAAAGCTGTTTATAATATAAAGTCCATGACAATTTCGAAACTCAATACATTCTGTAAAGATCTATTCAACTATTCACGACGTTTATCTTCTGAAACCCAAATCGGAAAAACGCCTTTGGGAGCAGAACAGCCTATTCGTATCCAGTCGATGACGAATACCGATACCAATGATGTAAAGGCTAGTGTTGAGCAAGCTATCAGAATGATAGAGTCGGGGGCTGAATATGTGAGATTGACGACCCAGGGTAAGAAGGAGGCAGAGAATTTGAAATTCATTAAGGCTGAATTAATGGAAAGGGGCTATGAAACGCCTTTGGTTGCCGATATCCATTTTAATCCGGAGGCAGCGACTATTGCGGCTCAGTATGTAGATAAAATTCGAGTGAACCCAGGTAATTTTGTAGACAAGAAAGCCGATTTGAAAGGTTCAGAATACAGTGAAGAAATGTATCAGGAAGGCCTGAAAAAAATCCGTAAGAAGTTTATTCCTCTGATTGATATCTGTAAAGAAAACAAAACGGCTATTCGCATTGGGACCAATCATGGTTCACTGTCTGATCGAATTATGAGTCGCTATGGCGATACCCCGCGTGGGATGGTTGAAGCGACACTTGAGTTTCTTCGTATTTGTAAGGAGGAGCGCTTTAATGATGTGGCCATTTCTATCAAATCGAGTAATACGGTGATGATGGTAAAAACGGTTCGTCTGCTGGTAAGCGAAATGAACAAGGAAGAGCTGTATTATCCTTTGCACTTGGGTGTAACTGAGGCTGGCGAAGGTGAAGATGGTCGAATTAAATCGGCTGTGGGTACAGGTGCTTTGCTTAATGATGGTTTGGGTGATACCATTCGAATTTCACTAACCGAAGATCCGGAAATTGAATCACCTGTTGGACGAAAGATGGTGGACTATGTTCTGGAAAAAGAAGGCCATTATCCCATTGCATCACCCTCGTATAGTCAGATTAATCTTTGTGATTTTTACAAACGATCGACTCAGGAAGTCGTTAATATTGGCGGGCGTAAGCCAGTTGTTGTTATTGCTGATTTTAGTTTGGAAAGGCATTTTAGTAGTGATTTCCCGGAGCAGATTGGTTACAAGATGAGTGCTGAAAGTTTGGAGTGGGAGAAAGGTGATCTGGCTGCTGATTTTATCTATACCAATGGTTTTGATCCTTCAATCAGAGATTTCCCTAAGGAGTTGGGATTGATTGTCGATTCGGTATGTTGGGAAGATGCGTTTCAGTATTCAGACAGAGTCCATCCTTTATTTTCTGCTGAGGTTTTTCTTCATGACGATTTGAGTTCTTTTACCTCTGATATTCATTTTGTCAGTTGTTCTTATTCTGATCTGACTGAAGAATTTATGAATAAGCTACAAGCGAACCCGAAGGCCGTTCTTCTTTGTCAGTCGAGACATCAAAATGCTTTTGCTGAGCAACGTGCTTTTGTTTTTAAACTGATTCAGTTCAATTGCAAAACACCAGTTGTTTTTCACCGATTGTTCAATGAAAATGATCTGGAAGACCTGCAGCTGAAATCAGCTTGCGATTTAGGAGCCTTATTTATTGATGGTTTGGGAAATGGCATTTGTTTAAATAATATTGGGAATATTTCCCGTGTAGAAGTTAATGCTGCTGCCTTTGGTATCTTGCAGGCCGCACGTGTTCGAACATCTAAAACAGAGTTTATTTCCTGTCCGGGATGTGGTCGAACTTTGTTTAAATTGCAAGATGTGGTTAGCGAAGTTAAACAAAAGTTTGCGCACTTATCTCATCTTAAAATTGGTGTTATGGGATGTATTGTGAATGGACCCGGCGAAATGGGCGATGTGGACTATGGCTATGTGGGTGCAGGAGCCGGAAGAGTATCCTTATACAAATCTCAGGAGCTGGTAAAGAAGAATATCTTGAGTGAGGATGCCATTGAAGAGTTGATTCAGATTATCAAAGAAAATGGGGATTGGAAGGATGCTAAATAGTAATATGTAAATAAGTTTTTTCTAAGAGGCGTTCATTTATCTAATTTTCTTATCTTGAATTGATTATTTAAGTTAAAATTAGGGAGCCAGCGCTCTCTTTGGTTGTTATATCATCCCCGTAATACAGGATTTATGAATTTCAGATTACTAGTTGTTTTTTTTCTATTCTTTTCTTCGCTAGCTTCCTCTCAGGAACTCAATGTCAAAGGAGTCTTCACGGGATCGAATGTTTATATTATGAATCCTTTTGCCCAAACGGAAGATGCTTTTACGATTGAATCAATTTCAATAAACGGGAAGCCCTATTCTGAGGCAATTCAATCAAGTGCTTTTGAAGTTGACCTGACTCATATGGGGTTTAAGTTGGGCGAAGATCTTCGATTTTCTATCAAGTATAAAGACTCGATTGTTCCTTCAATCATAAATATGGAGGCCATACAGGCAGTGAGTTCCTTCGAAATGAAGAAGGCATTTATCGATAAAGATCAATTTCTAAATTGGGGGTGTACAAATGAAATAGGGTCTCTAACCTTTTTTGTGCAGCAGTATCGATGGAATAAATGGCTTACAGTTGGGCAATTAAGAGGTGTTGGGACAGATGGGCTTAACTATTATAGGATAAAAGTTCCGGTTCATTCCGGTCAAAATATGTTTCGAGTTTACCAAATTGATCAGAGTGAAAAGGTAAGGTATTCGGATACGATTCAATTTCATTCCAAAATAAAGCCTGTTTATCTCGTTAACAAGAAAGTGACATCGAGGCTGAACTTCTCAGCCCCGACTCAATTTGAGATTTTCGATACCTTTGGCAACCTTATTTTCGATGGTTTTGGTAAGGAAGTTCGTTTTGATGATCTAATTCCCGGGAAATACTATGTGAATTACGATAATACCATTGGCGACTTTATCAAAGAATAAGTTCAATTTAATTCGTCGCAAACAGATCCAGAACACTTTCTCCATTTTCAAGATCAAGATGATGGGCAATCATGCCAACCGCCTTGGCCGCTTCAACATTGGGGTACATATCGTCGATAAAGAGGGTTTCCTCTGCTTTGAGTTTTTCGGCTATTAGAAGTTCTTGATAGATGCTGGTATCTGGTTTACGCAGGCCCATATCGTGAGAATAATAGTCCTTTTCAAAACAGTCAGCTAAGTCAACGCCATGTGTTTCCCTGATTTGTCTGGTGTAGTATTCCCAATGAATCCGATTCGTATTGCTGAGCAAATAGACCTTATGTGTTTTTTTTAGTTCTTGTAGTAGAGCGAGTCGTTCGTAAGGGAAGTCAAGCAACATGGCATTCCAGGCATGATCTATTTGCTGATCGCTTACTTTAACATCGATATACTGACGAATTTCATCTCGAAAAGCCTGAGGACTGAGGAGTCCTTTTTCGAGACGATCGAACAAACCATTTTCGCGATATTCATGTTGAATCCTTTCAGGATCATTTAAACCAATCGCTTTAAATTGATTGACAGAATTTTCGGGATTTATATTGAGAAGAACTCCGCCCAAATCAAAGACTATATTGGGAATTGATGAAAAATTTGGCATTTTTTTTTCTAAATATTGTTGAATTATTCAATGCAAATATGTAACATTGCAGTCCGAAAACAAAGGTAATAAAATACTTTTACCGACGCGTTTTTCGAGGGCCTATAGCTCAGCTGGTTAGAGCACCTGACTCATAATCAGGGGGTCCCTGGTTCAAGCCCAGGTGGGCCCACCCCCTATAGAAGCCGTTACACATTGTGTAGCGGCTTTTTTATTACAAACAATTTTCTCTTTGAAATACAGTATCTTTAGATCTATAGCTGAATCTTTATGGCATACTGTTATATTCTACATAGCAAATCATTAGATCGATATTACTATGGTTCTACAGAGCTGGAGCCAAGTGAAAGATTGGAATTACATCTTCAATCTTATTATGGAAATAAAAAGTTTACCGCTAAGGCAAATGATTGGAAACTTGTACTTGCTATCAGTTGTGAATCGATTAGTCAAGCAAGAAGAATAGAAGCATTTATAAAAAAGATGAAAAGTAAAAAGTATGTTATCACTTTAATTTCTAATCGTGAAAAAGTAGATTGGTTGTTGGAAAACGTATAAGTCGCTGGTTCACCCCGACACTTCGGGGCAGGTGGGCCCACCCCCAATAAAAGCCGTTACACATTGTGTAGCGGCTTTTTTTTTACAATTTTCTTTGTAGAATTTGTGTCGGAATGCAAAAAAAGAACATTCAATATTGAATATTCTCTTTTTGTAAATAAATATTTTCCTTGTATTTATCTGAAACTAAATGCAAGACCTCCCGTAATGGTGTTGTATTCCTGCATTGTATAATCAGCAAATATTTTAAAGAAGCCAAGGTTTAAGCGAGTCCCTATGGTTGCTCTTACACCGCTGGCATCAAATTCAACTGATACAGGATTGGTAATGGTCTCGGTTACGGTCATTCCTGATCCTTCCAAAGTATATTCCAAATCATAAGATCCTTTAATATCTACATCCATTTTTGCTGTATTAAAACCAACTGCTCCGTAAAATTCAATCAACTTAAGGTTAACCGATGCAATAGCTTGAATGGTATAAGCGTTTGTAGAGAATTCCATCAATTGTCCTGAGCCATCCAATCCTGATTCTGCTTGAATATCATATTCTGCTGTTAGATTAGTGTAAGCAACTAAGGCCGAAACATCAAAGGGCGTTTTGTCAATTTTCAACAACTTTGAAAAGCTTTTTTGGATACCTATACCAAACATGCCAGTTTCCAGATCTGAAGTTCCAACCTTAGGTAGGTATCTTATTTTTAAATCTGCTTCGATTACTGGAATTCCTAGGCCCACTTGAAGGGTTGCAGAAGGCACAGCATTCATGGGTAAATCATCACCAATACCATCGGGCATCGTGAAATCTGTCAGCTTAAAATCGCCGCCATCTGTTGCAATTTTTGCATTTAGAATTGTATTATTATCGCCTCCCATAAAAGTCTGAATTTCTTTAGATCCACTAACATAACTCAGATTTTTGTAATCAGAATCAACAAAAGTAAAGACTTCGTCTTTACTAGGAACCTTGGCGAGATTCGCAACCAATGTGATATCAAAACCAAATTTCTTATGAGTCCTGGCTGTGGTGTACCATCCGTTATTCAATCCATACATAAAACCTTTTGAAACCGGGTTCACATAGTTCTCTGTTAGTTTAGATGCATCTTCTGTTCCGGCAAGCAGAAATTGTTCAATGTCCTGAGACTTTCCTAGAAATGGAATCAATAAGAAAAGCAGTAGAATAAATTTTTTCATAGGGATATGATTTAGTGTAAATGTTCAATGAATAGCTAATAATTGGTTATAAAACGAACTTTTCTCAAGGTAAAAGAAAAAATGAATGTAGCCAAATCATTTTTCTTAAGATTGTGTATATTATAGTCTAACTATTTTAAATCAAATTGGAGATATATCATTAGAAATAAAGGACGTTCAATAATGAATTGAAAGTCCTTATATTGCTCTGTTATTTTTTAATAACTTATGGTAGATCTATCCACAATAGTTATAGTGTTATTGATGAATTTTAAAAATTATCTTATGATGATTATGAGTTTGCTTTTTAGATAATTTCAAACTTAGTTTCTATAAAGTCACAGAAACAATTTCTTTAATTGATTCATTATCTGATTCTGATGCAATATTCACTGTTGTTACTTTTCCAGATTGAACATTTACTTTCATCAGTTTAGTGTCATTAAAAAGCCCAATAATACTTTTAGATTGAGAATCATAAACAAGACTTTCGTAATAGCCATAATTGAAGGAAGATAAATCAGCAACAAAGACCTTTGAGCCAGTAGTTTTATCGACCTTAACAATTTGATTAACATGCTCTCCTTGGATATCTGTCTCATAAAAACCATAAAGATCATCATTATCTCCAATCACAATCTCTTTAATTGATTCATTATCTGATTCTGATGCAATATTCACTGTTGTTACTTTTCCAGATTGAACATTTACTTTTATCAGTTTAGTGTCATTAAAAAGTCCGATAATACTTTTAGATTGGGAATCATAAACAAGACTTTCGTAATAGCCATAACTAAAGGAAGATAAATCAGCAACAAATATCTTTGAGCCGGTAGTTTTATCGACCTTAACAATTTGATTAACATGCTCTCCTTGGATATCTGTCTCATAAAAACCGTAAAGATCATCATTATCTCCAATCACAATCTCTTTAATTGATTCATTATCTGATTCTGATGCAATATTCACTGTTGTTACTTTTCCAGAATGAACATTTACTTTTATCAGTTTAGTGTCATTAAAAAGTCCGATAATACTTTTAGATTGGGAATCATAAACAAGACTTTCGTAATAGCCAAAACTAAAGGAAGATAAATCAGCAACAAATTTCTTTGAGCCGGTAGTCTTATCAATCTTAACAATTTGATTAACATGCTCTCCTTGGATATCTGTCTCATAAAAACCACAAACAAAAGTTTCCAAAATTGAAATATGTCCGATCACCTTAGTTTCATTTTTGTAGGTCAATGAAACTTCACCTGAAGTTGCACCCTGTGGGATTCTTATCTTAAGACTGGTGGAGGTTATTTCTATTACCTTTCCTTCAAGTTCTTTGAATTTTACAGTATAAGATTCGCTAGTAACAAAATCAAATCCTTTTATAGTAATGATATCACCTGTCTTTGTTTCTTCAGGGGTAATATTCTCTACTGTTGGGAATCTGGTAATAATTATTGTTCCAAGTATTGTAGTAATTTCATCGTAAGTTAGTGTTATATCACCACTTGTTGCATTTTCAGGGACTTTAACCTTTATCGAGGTTGGTTTGATCTCAGTAATCTTTCCTTCTGTTCCATTAAATTTTACAGAATAAGTTCCATTTTCATTGAAGTTCTTACCAGGAATTGTAATAATATCGCCTATTGCTATGCCTTCTGATTTAATAGTTTCAATTGTAGGTTGTAATAGCTCTATAGCATCATCTTCCGAACATGCAAAAATAGACAAAACCATAATTGAAATAAATAATACTTTTTTCATAAATCTTTATATGTTTTAAATTGAGAAGCAATATTACTAAAAATCATGCGTGGTTGTGTTATACTTTAAGAAAAAGACATCTTATGTTTTATGTAATATGAGGAGAATTAGGTTTGAATTCAATAATATTTTGAAGATGCAATATGGTTGTAGAATTTAGGGCACAAAAAAAGCTCCTAACTTTCGTTAAGAGCTTCTCCGAGTAGCGGGGACCAGACTCGAACTGATGTCCGCCTAAGGCGGATATGATCCTGCTAATATTTGGGAATAATTTCTTTCCGAATCCACTCTCGACCTTTAGCACCCTTGAGTTGTTTTTCTCGATCAAGTGCCTCACGTTTTGATTCAAATTCTTCGGTATGTACAATTATCCATGGACGAAATTTAATTGTCCAGCCTTTTATTCCAAGTTCGTTATGAGATTTAAAACGAGCTTCAAGATTAGAAGTACATCCAATGTAGATCTTATTAAATGCTCTAGAATAGATAATATAAACTGTGTACATATCAGGGATTAAGATATGAAAAAACGTCTAATATTCGTTAAGAGTTTTTCTAAGTATTGGAGACAAGACTAGAATTGTTGTCCGCCCAAGGCGGATATGGGTCCAACGATATTTTAGTTGAAATTTATTTGTAGAATTTAGGGCACAAAAAAAGCTCCTAACTTTCGTTAAGAGCTTCTCCGAGTAGCGGGGACCAGACTTGAACTTGTCCGCCTAAGGCGGATATGGGTCCAACGATATTTTAGTTGAAATTTATTTGTAGAATTTAGGGCACAAAAAAAGCTCCTAACTTTCGTTAAGAGCTTCTCTGAGTAGCGGGGACCAGACTCGAACTGATGACCTTTGGGTTATGAGCCCAACGAGCTACCAACTGCTCCACCCCGCAATATATTTTCAATAAGGTAATTTCGACGAAAACGAATCCCCGAAAGGATTCTCTATGTAGCGGGGACCAGACTCGAACTGATGACCTTTGGGTTATGAGCCCAACGAGCTACCAACTGCTCCACCCCGCAATATATTTTCAATATGTTTTCGTCGAAAGATGAAATCTCGAAGGATTTCTTAGTAGCGGGGACCAGACTCGAACTGATGACCTTTGGGTTATGAGCCCAACGAGCTACCAACTGCTCCACCCCGCAATATATCTTTAGATTGGTATCTTTCTTATTTGCGATTGCAAAGATACGCCCTTTTTAAACTAAAGCAAGGCAATCCTTACTTTTTTTTGATAATATCAAGATCTTTTGTGTATCGATTGTGTCATGTTTAAGCTGTTTGCTGTTGAATTTGTGTTTCGTAATGGATTTTCATTTGTCAAATAATCATAGAGTTGAGGGCTTGTGGTTTTCAGTTACGGATATCTACACAGAGGTTTTATTTTTCTTGTTTTAGGATAAGATTTTTTTTTAGAAATAGGCTCTCAATTCCATACTTCCCACGTGAATGGCTGAATTTCCTTCCGATTGTCTTCCCCGGTAGTTGATATTCATCTGAAAAGTTTTAGATAGTTGTTGTTGGTAATTTAGGCTCCATGTCATGTTATTTCCAGGCAGAAAACCTTCGAGCATTTCATATGCAATTGAACTGTTATTATCGCTATTGTACTTTAGGATTAGATAGTGCACCGAAGCATTTAAGTTCTTTCTTTTTCCTGGTGACAATTGGGCTTCTAGACCAAAATCGTGAGATTCGAGTTTTTCGATATTGAGCTTATTCTTTTTGTTCTTTAAAAGATATTCGAATCCCAATTGAAAGTTACGCCCCAACTGATATTTGAGTTTTAACTCATTTTTTAAATAGTCCAATTTGAAATCTTTGCTTGAATAGACCTCGCTGCTTCGGGTTTTAGTCCCCATATCAGCCCTGTTACTTATTTGCCAATCTTGTTTTCTCCAGACCAGGCGCAAACTGTTTTGCGAGAGCTGATTCTTTTCAAAACCGTTGTTCAGAAGAAGCTTGCCGGCATTATTCAAATAGATGTAATCGTAGCTTGTATTGGATTTTCGAGGATGAAACGAAAGCGTATTTTGAAGTGACGAAGTCTGGTTGATAATACGATTCTTATTTTCTGAGGATGAAAATGGATTTCCGTAAAGGTTAAAATTCTTATCCGTACTTTTTTTCGAAATTCGATAAGAAAAACGATTGTTAAAAGCTGAAACCAATCGGATAAACCAGGATTGACCTTTTAAGCGTTTGAGTTGGATGTTTAGACTTTGTCGGTAGTCACTGGTGTATACTTTTCTGTATTGGGTTGTGATGTTCGAAATGCGAATGTAATTGGCTTCATCTTTAAAGCTTGCAATTTCAAATTCGTTAATTTCTTTAATCTCATTTTTATTGTAATCGGTCCACTTGTATATCCCCTGTCCAGCATTTACTTCAAGGTAAGAATAGATGCGATCGGCCTCCA
Organism: Ancylomarina subtilis; assembly: GCF_004217115.1. Classification (NCBI taxonomy): domain Bacteria; kingdom Pseudomonadati; phylum Bacteroidota; class Bacteroidia; order Marinilabiliales; family Marinifilaceae; genus Ancylomarina; species Ancylomarina subtilis. Next base: position 102,748 of record NZ_SHKN01000003.1, read on the forward strand.
GTCCAGATCCCAGTTCATAATAGGTGGATGTTCGGATGAGTCCTTTTAATATTCTTGAGCGATGTTCGAGTTTGCCTAAGAAATTCTCTTCGGGTTTTTCCTGACTGATATCCTGATTTAGAATACGGAGTTTGCGATAATTACTGGCCAGTTTTAATTGATTCTTTTTGTTTTTCTTCAACCAAAGGGTAAAACCAATGTCCTCAGACTCGCTTTGTGAACTCATTTTACCTTCCCAAGGCAACAGATCTTTACGATATTGATAATAGGTTTCAAATTGATTTTTGCTGGTTTCATTGCTCTTTATATAGGCCTTGTAACTTTTGTTCGCAAAACTATTTGAGAGTAATTGGTGATCGGTTCTGTTCTTCCATTGATTGTTTTCACTATACTGCTCCAGGCCAATTTTAAAGGCATTTAGCTTATAAGTTGCATGGATATTATTTCGGAAAAATTCGGTTTCGATTTGGTCTGCCTGGCTTGTCATTAAATTGGCATTCCAGCTGAATTCAAAATGTTTTTTCTTATAACCAGCCACGGCATTGTGACGAAGACCTTTGTATTGAGACGCCTGTTTGAGAAGGCTAATATCGTAGGTGAGAAGACTTGATTTATTTTGGTAGGCATTTTTTATTTCGATAAAGTACTCTTCACCTTTTTCTGAGCTTTTCTGGATGTTCCAATCTCTTTCAAATTCCGGAGATTTAAACTTCTCAACCTCTTCGAAATTTCGGGCTAAATAATTGTAGACCAAAGATGAGTTTAACACCTGATTGCTATCGCTTTGAAAGAATTTTCGATGGGTCTCGAAATTGAAGGCCAGGCTTTTATTGTTTTTATCATCAATTGGGGAGTAGGTGTTGATATCCTTATTGCTAAAGGCCAATTCGAACTGACTGCTGGCACGTTCAGAATGTTTGAACTGACCTCCAAAGCTAATGAGTTGATGTTTTTCCGGAGCAATCATTTGAGAATTTAACGAAAAATCGCCTTGGGGTGTTGAGTTGATTGGGGCAACCCATTCGTACACTCGACCATTGGCCGAAGACTCTATTTGTCTGTAGTTGCCCTTTTTATCCCCCACATAGGTGAAGCGTATTTGGTAGATAGCCTCTTCCGGTTGAGTCGAATAGACATAGGTTTCATAGTCTTCACCATCAATGTGTTGAATTACCTTTTTATATAAAACCAGATCATTGGTAAATTCAACAAGCTGAACTTGTTGGGTCATTGCATTTTGTAAATTGTCTCCCACCTGGTTTAACAGAAGTTTTTGTTCGTCGCTCAGGTTCTGACTAAGTGTATTGTTTTTATTATCCTGTTCGTTATAAAAGTTGAATTGGAAACAGGCTTTTTCACCTTTTATTTCGGTGCTGTTATAAATCAGGTATCTCGAATAATTTTCCTCGGAATATTCAAATTCAGCAATAATTCGGGCGTTTCTATTGATGGGTTGACTGGTGTTAAAGCTCAGTTCGGCGGTATTGTAATTGATGGTGTAATCCTCATTCTCGCCTCGTGACAGCAGCTTGCCATCCTTGTAAATTTTCTCTGATCCGGCCAAAACAATAATGTAAGTTTCATTGTTGGCGCCAAACAATCGGTAGGGACCTTGGTTGCCTTCAATGCCTTGAATTTCCATCCGGTTGAATTTCCCTTTGGCTATTGAGGCACTCACTTGAGTGTGAACCTTTCTTTTTTTTTCATCCAAAATTACCCCTTGGTATTGACCGCCTTGAACCTTCTTTCTAAACTTTAAAAAATGAGATTTTTCAGAATTTTCGATTTGATAATCACCTAATGTGAGTTCGTGTTTGTCGTTGAATAGTTTTATGAAGATACGATCGAAATCCTGAATTTGCTGGGTGTTTCCATCGGGTTGAATGGGAATGTTGTCATCAGTAATGGCAGCTAGTATGTTCACATTTTCGCTGAGTTTCCCTGATAATTGCAGATCCAGATTCGAATGACTAACCACATCCTGATTGTTTCCCAATGATAAGCCACGGGTATAACTCCCCTGTTTGTTGAGTTGAGTACCGAATTCATCTGTCGTATTGAATTGATTTTGCGAGAGGGAATACCGCTTACTCTGTAGCACATCAGGTTGGTTGATTTCACTCAGATGATGTTTGTATAAAACTTGAGCAACTTTGTAATTAAACACCCTATATGTGATTGTGGCCCGTTTTCCTTTTGCTTTCAACTTTGCCTTGGGCATAAAGATTCCCCTGGCAAGATTCAGCTGATAATAGGAACTGTCAAGCAACTCCTCATTTACCCGCAGACTGATTGTTGCTGGTAGAATTAAAAGAGAGTCCAGTTGAATGCTGTCTTTAGTGAGATCGATCTCCTTGTTTCTGATATTGCTTGAATTCTGAGCATAGCTAACTGTGCACAGAAGGATTAAAAAGCAAAAGATCAGAATTCGTTTCAATGGAGTGGTGTTAGGGGATTAAAGGCTTAAAAAAATATTAGGTTTTGAGTTTTGTTCAATATACGAATTTGGGGATAATTTTTTTAGAGAAGATAGATGGACATTAAAAATGTTTAGTTTTGTAGGGTGAGATATGATTTGGCTTCATATGAATCACTTTTATCTTTATTTGTCTATTAAATGAGATTTCGTTTTGCTTTAAAACGATTTTTTTGATCCTAAATTGCTCGACACATGATTCTGTTTTATAATCTGTCCATCTTTTTTTATTCTTTATTGGTGCGTTTTGCATCTATGTTCAATCCCAAAGCAAAGCAATGGCTTGATGGGCGTAAAGCTATTCTTGAAAAGATTGAAACTGCAGTTAAGGGTGAGTCAAACCTGGTTTGGTTTCATTCGGCATCCTTGGGGGAGTTCGAACAGGGACGCCCCGTTATCGAAGCGTTCAAAGAGAAACATCCGGGTTATAAAATTGTATTGACTTTCTTTTCGCCTTCGGGTTATGAGATCCGAAAGAATTATGAGGGCGTTGATTTTGTGTTCTATTTGCCTGTAGACACCAAGCGAAATGCCAAAGCATTTATTCGATTAATCAATCCGAAGATGGTTTTCTTTATCAAATATGAATTTTGGTATCACTACTTGAATGAACTGAGAAAAAATGAGGTGCCAACCTATATCTTTTCAACTATATTCCGTCCCAATCAGATGTTTTTCAGGCCTTATGGAGGCCTTTACAGAAAAATACTCAAGGCTTTTACACACTTTTTTGTTCAGAATGAGGAGTCCATTGAGTTGCTTAAGGGCATTGGATTTAATAATGTAAGTCTGGCAGGAGATACGCGTTTCGATCGGGTTTATTCCATCGCAAAGCAAGCCACGGTTTTACCTCAGCTTGAAGATTTCGCTCAAGGGCGTCCGGTGATGATTGCCGGAAGCACCTGGCCTAAGGATGAGGAATACATTATTAAATACATTAATGCCTCAAAAAAAGCTTACAAATATATTATAGCGGCTCATGAAGTTGATGAAAATCACATTGCAAACATAGTCAGTGCTATTGAAAAGCCCTATGTGCGATTTACGAACGCGACTAAAGCTGAGATTGATGCGGCTGAGGTTTTGGTTGTGGATTGTATTGGTGTTTTGTCTTCATTGTATCGTTATGGCGATATTTCTTATATCGGTGGCGGATTTGGTCGAGGCATTCACAATACACTCGAAGCGGCTTGTTATGGGATGCCCGTTATATTTGGTCCGAATTACCACAAATTTAAGGAAGCAAAAGATCTACTTGCACTAGGCGGTGCCCACTCATATGAGAACTATGAAGAGTTAAATAGCCTCTTTGATTTTTATCACGATGATGCGGATGCTCGAAAAAAATCCGGTGCATCTTCCAAAAATTACGTTGACGAGATGAGGGGTGCGACAGACAAAATTCTTTACACAATAAAGTTTTAGTTTAAGCAAAATGCATCGGCATTCACACTTTCAGCTCTTTAGCTAATCCATTCTACATTATATTTTATTTTCAATAGGTTTTTCATCTGGGAAGCGCTCCAAACGCTCTATTTTCAGCATGTTTGGATTGTATGTTAATATCTAGATATTTCTTTTTTGGAAAACTTTTCTGAAAACGCTAAAATATAATTATCTAACAGTTAGTAAATTAACAGTTTATTGTGGATAACTTTTATTGTTTTCTTTATTTTGGTATTGCTGGTTTGAAAAACGATAACTAAATTGCATATCGTGAAGCATAAAATGGGAAAAGACGACGCATCGTCTGTTTTATGTAAAATAATAAAACGATAAATCTACAATTAATAGTTATCATGACGGTTAAAGACAAGAAACAAGAGACGATGGTTCAGCAACAAACTTTTGATTCCGAAGAAGCCTTTCAAGCCTCACTTGAATATTTTAAAGGTGATGAATTAGCTGCACGTGTTTGGTTGAACAAGTATGCTTTGAAAGATTCATTTGGGAATATTTACGAAAAGACACCCGATGATATGCATCATCGTATAGCTAGTGAAATTTCACGTGTTGAGAAAAAGTATGTCAATCCACTTTCTGAAGACGAAATCTTTGCTGTTCTGAAGGACTTTAAATACATCGTACCTCAAGGGAGCCCGATGTCTGGTATTGGAAATAAATTCCAGATTGCTTCTTTGTCGAACTGTTTTGTGATTGGAAATAATGGGGACTCTGATTCTTATGGGGGCATCATGAAAATTGACCAGGAGCAGGTGCAATTGATGAAACGTCGTGGGGGTGTTGGTCATGATTTATCACACATCCGTCCAAAGGGCTCACCGGTTAAGAATTCGGCTTTAACTTCGACAGGTATTGTACCATTTATGGAACGATATTCAAATTCGACTCGCGAAGTTGCTCAGGATGGTCGTCGTGGAGCTTTAATGCTTAGTGTATCTGTTAAGCACCCTGACTCAGAAGAATTCATCGATGCGAAGATGGAGCAGGGAAAAGTAACCGGTGCGAATGTGTCTGTGAAAATTCACGATGGGTTTATGCAGGCGGTTCTTGAAGGAAAAAATTATACGCAGCAATACCCAATTAATGCTGAAAACCCAAAATATACAAAAGATATTGATGCGGGTAAGTTGTGGAAGAAAATTGTTCACAATGCATGGAAATCGGCAGAGCCGGGAATCTTATTTTGGGATACGATTGAAAGAGAATCCGTGCCTGACTGTTATGCAGATTTAGGTTACCGTACGGTTTCGACAAATCCTTGTGGTGAGATTCCATTGTGTCCATATGATTCGTGTCGTTTGTTGGCGATCAATCTTTATAGCTATGTAGAGAACCCGTTTACAGCTGAGGCCAAATTCAACTTCGATCTGTTTAAGAAGCATGTTGGAATGGCTCAACGTATCATGGATGATATTATCGATCTTGAATTGGAGAAGATTGATGCGATTATAGAAAAAATAGAAAATGATCCTGAGGATGCTGAAGTGAAACGTGTTGAGCGTAATCTTTGGAATAATATTAAGACTAAGGCTAAGGAGGGAAGACGTACCGGTGTTGGTATCACAGCTGAAGGCGATATGGTTGCGGCTATGGGCTTGCAATACGGTACCGAAGCTGCTACTGATTTCTCAGAAGAAGTTCACAAAGTAATTGCTGTTGAAGCATACCGTGCTTCGGTATATTTGGCTAAAGATCGTGGTGCATTTACCATTTTCGATGCTAAAAGAGAAAGTAAAAATCCATTTATTTTACGTTTGAAGGAAGCTGATCCTAAGATGTATGAGGACATGGTGAAATATGGTCGTCGTAATATTGCTTGTTTGACGATTGCACCAACGGGTACAACCAGTTTGATGACACAAACAACATCAGGTATCGAGCCCGTATTTTTACCCGTATACAAGCGTCGTAGAAAAGTGAATCCTAACGATAAAGATGTTCGTGTTGACTTTACGGATGAGGTTGGTGATTGTTGGGAAGAGTTTGTGGTATTCCACCATAAATTTGTGACCTGGATGGAAGCCCATGGTATTGAAACTGCACGCCATTTTACAGATGAAGAAATTGATGAGTTGGTTAAACAATCGCCTTACTATAAAGCCACATCGAATGATGTCGATTGGTTGCAAAAAGTACGAATGCAAGGCCGTATTCAAAAATGGGTTGATCACTCAATTAGTGTAACGGTTAACTTACCAAGCGATGTTTCTGAAGAGCTTGTTGGCGATCTTTATGTTGAAGCCTGGAAGAGCGGGTGCAAAGGTTGTACTGTTTATCGTGATGGTTCCCGTTCGGGAGTTTTAATTTCTAATGATAAGAAAGAAGACGAGAAGGGACTTCCAGAAAAACGTCCTGCTGAATTGGAGGCTGAAGTAGTACGTTTCCAGAATAATAAGGAGAAATGGATCGCGATTATTGGTCTTTATAAAGGACAACCTTATGAAATCTTTACGGGTATCCAGGACGATGAAGAAGGAATCTTATTACCTAAGTCGGTAAACAAAGGGTTTATTCTGAAGCGTAAGGATGAGGAAGGCAATACCCGATATGACTTCCAATACAGCAATAAACGTGGCTTTAAAACCACTTTTGAAGGTCTGTCGTACAAATTCAACAAAGAATTCTGGAACTACGCTAAATTGATCTCAGGGGTACTCCGTCATGGTATGCCAATTGAGCAGGTTGTGAATTTGGTTTCAGGTTTGCAGTTGGATAGCGAAAATATCAATACCTGGAAAAATGGTGTTGAGCGTTCACTTAAGAAATATATTCCTAATGGAACTAAAGCCAAAGGGATGACCTGTACCGATTGTGGTTCAGAACATATTATTTATCAGGAGGGCTGCTTGATTTGCCAGTCATGCGGAACTTCTAAATGTGGCTAAACAATTAGAACAATAAAATAAGAGAGGACGTTCATATCGAACGTCCTTTTTTTGTCAATTAAAGATTGTAGCCAAGAGGGTATCCCAAAGTTATTAGCGTATTAAAAATGAAATTCAGTTTTAAAGCTGCCCTAAAAGGAGGTTGAATTTCAAAGACTTCCATTTAGGGAATTTGAGAGAGAAAGTCGTTGCTCAGGACAAGATTTTATCCTCTACCCAAAGCTGTTTTGGGAAGGGGGTTAAATAAAAAAATCCGATCGTTCGACCGGATTTTAAATATAGTATGAGGTGAAATCTCTATTTTTTATTTGCTTTAGCCCATGAATCTTTAAGCGAAACGGTACGGTTAAAAATCAATTTGTCAGCGGTGCTATCTTTATCGGTAGAGAAATAACCCAAGCGAGTGAATTGGAAATGATCTTCCGCTTTTGAATTCTTTAAGCTTGGCTCTACAAAACAGTTATCAAGAATTTGTAATGAATCTTCGTTTATGAATTCAAGAAAATCCTTGTCTTTATGTCCGTCAGGAGCCTCGTCGTTGAATAAACGGTCGTAAATTCTCACCTCAGCTTTAGCGGCATGCTTAGCCGAAACCCAGTGAAGTGTTCCTTTTACTTTTCGCTTACTTTCTTCGGTTCCGCTACCTGATTTTGATAATGGATCGTATGTTGCGTGAATTTCAGTGATGTTGCCATCAGCATCCTTCACCGCTTTTTCACACATCACAATATAACCTGCTTTAAGACGCACTTCGCGACCCGGAGTCATTCTAAAGAATTTCTTAGGCGCATCTTCCATAAAGTCATTACGCTCGATATACAATTCTCTTGAGAATGGAATCTCACGTGAACCGGATTCCGGATCTTCAGGGTTGTTTTCGATGCTTAAGAATTCTTCTTGTTCCTCAGGGTAGTTGGTTAAAACCAATTTTACAGGATCGAGAACAGCCATAACACGAGGTGCTGTTTTGTTTAAATCTTCACGAACACAGTGTTCTAAAACGGAAACATCAATCACATTATTACGCTTGGCAACACCAATGGTGTCAGCGAAATTGCGAATAGAGTTAGGCGTATAACCTCTGCGACGCAAACCTGAAATGGTTGGCATTCGGGGATCATCCCATCCCGACACATGCTTCTCTGTTACCAATTGAAGCAGCTTACGCTTACTCATTACGGTATAGCTCAGGTTCAAACGAGCAAATTCGCGCTGTTTAGGCTTGTATTCCGTATCTGTAATATTGTTTACGAACCATTCGTAAAGCGGACGGTGAACTTCAAATTCAAGCGTACAGATCGAGTGGGTGATTCCCTCCAAATAATCCGACTCGCCGTGAGCATAGTCGTACATTGGGTAAATACACCAGGCATCACCCGTGCGGTGGTGATGTGCATGCATAATACGATACATCAACGGATCGCGCATGTGCATGTTTGGCGATGCCATATCAATTTTGGCACGCAACACTTTTTCACCATCCTTAAACTCACCAGCTCTCATTCGAGCAAAAAGATCTAAATTCTCTTCAACGCTACGGTTACGGAAAGGGCTCTCGGTTCCCGGGCTTGTTGGTGTGCCTTTCTGCTCTGCAATTTGAGCGGCAGACTGATCGTCAACATACGCCTTACCATCCTTAATCAATTTTACAGCCCAATCGTAAAGCTGCTCAAAATAATCAGAGGTGTAATAAGGATCCCCATCCCATTTAAAACCTAACCATTTAATATCTTCCATTATTGAGTCTACGTACTCGGTATCTTCCTTTACAGGATTGGTATCGTCGAAACGTAGGTTACATTTTCCCTGGTATTGTTGGGCAAGGCTGAAGTTTAGGCAGATTGCTTTTGCATGACCAATGTGTAGATAACCGTTTGGTTCCGGAGGGAAACGGGTGTGTACTCTACCATCATTGACCTTATTTTTCAGATCTTCTTCAATGATCTGCTGGATAAAATTCAGAGATTTTGCATCCTTAGTATTCTCCTCATTCATAGTCTTGTTATCCATACTTCATTCTATTTTAGATGATACATGTATTGCCTGAGATTCATTAGAATCTCGCCTTGCTTTTGTCTTTTATACCCGATAGAAACCGTTTGGTTGTCAAATTTCAGATATAAGAGGTTCGAACTGACAAAAGTAGAGATTTTCACTAAATAAAACAGTCACTCACACACGAATTTGCACGAGAGATTGAATTTGAATCCGGCATTTAGAAATTTGTTTTTATATTCGCCGTGAATTAGTACAAGAATCATGAAGGGAATTATTGAATTAGAAGGATTGGAATTTTACGGCTATCACGGCTGTTTTGTAGAAGAGCAGGTGGTGGGTAATAAGTTTATTGTGTATGTGCGCATGGAGTATAATGCTGAGAAACCAGCGGCTTCGGATGCCATTACCGATGCACTCAATTATCAACGCGCTTACGAGATGATTCAGGAAGAGTTTAAGATCAAATCTCATCTTTTGGAACATGTGGCTCAGCGTTTATTGGATATGCTTTACGCTAAATTCCCCGAATTGGAGCACGCTACTGTTAAGGTTTCGAAAATGAACCCCCCAATGGGCGGACAGATCGAAAAAGTGAGTTTAACTTTAAGCCGATAAGTTTTTGATTCTCTTTTAGCTGCAGAAGTCGGTTAAAAAAAATGAGAGAAAAGCGTAAAAAAGTTTGTAAAGTATTTTCTTTATTACTTATCTTTGCATCGCTCTTAAGGAGGAAAGGGTCTCTTGGCCGAGTGGCTAGGCAGTGGTCTGCAAAACCATCCACGGCGGTTCGAATCCGCCAGAGACCTCTAAGTAAATTTTCAAAGCCGTAATTCATAACGAATTACGGCTTTGTTGTTTTTATGTGTTGCCGATTTTGTTGCCGCTTTCTTTTTTTTACTCGCAAAAGAACATTAAAAACCTGTGCCCACTTAGAATGAAAAAAGATATTACCTTTTATTACTTAAGTTTTAAAACGACATTAATCTAATTAGTTATTGGTATTATCTACAATTTGTGCAATAAACCTTTCTCTAGAATCTATAAAACCAATTTGTTTACCGAGTAATTTAAAATCAGTTAAATCCAAAGGAGGTACAATTAATAATGAATATTTATCTTCTGAGATATATACTGAACGAAGCTCCATTAAAAGGCGTCCAAGTGCATTTATTCCAATTATCAGATCAGTATTTATCTCTTTTTTAGCTCCCCAAAATGCATCTTTATTAGATATTTCTATAATAGGTTTTGGATAAGTTGTTTCTAGTAATAATCCAAATTTGTGAAAGTTTTGTGAAAGTTTGACCTTTAAACACCATCGCATAATATCCACTTTTATTTCCTCCCAATCAATTCTAGAATTATTAATGTGTTTCTTACTTACCATTTTTGCAGACATTGGACTTTTTTGGGCTAATATTTCTTCTTGAATTTCAGGATAATTTGAAAACCGTAAAGCTTGATATAATGCTTCTGATGTTAAAATTTCTGTTTGATTTATTACTAAATTGTATCCAGCACACATATTAGATAAGCCTCCGAATTCTTTTTTCGTAGAACTAAAACAACAACATTCGTTTTTTATATATTTTCGTATACTATATTTTTTCATCGTAGTAAAGATGCAATAATATCGCTAAAATCCAGTACTTGCGAATGTTTTTCAAAAAGAGGAATAAATCCACCACCTGAATACCAAAATACAAGTGGAGTATTATTTGGCACATTCCTCCAAGTAAAACATAGTGCGCCAAATCCAAAATCTTTATGGGATGGGAGAGAGTATCCTAAAGCTCTCATTTGTTGATTGTTTACGTTGCCTGTGTTTTTTAATATTTCTATTCCTTTTTCAAGTACGATGTTTTCAAAACGTATTCTATTCTCTTTAGAAGTAAAGAAATCTTCCTTTATTGGGACAGTGGATTCTCTGTAAAAATCATCTTCTGTTTCATATTTGCCATTTACATATTCATCTACAGCACTTACTACTTGATCTTTGTATTCAGATACATTTTCAGATACATGTTCCTTAATTGGTTTTACAATTTGACATTTTGAAAAAGATTTATTTGACGCGTTATCAATTCCAACCCAGCGTATCATTGTCAGAAAGTCACCAATTTCGCTACCAAATTTGTATTTGAGTTGATATATTTTTTTAAAATAATTTTTCTGATGTAGAAAAATATAAGAGAATACAATACGTGAATTATTATCCTTTATTACTTGATATCTCGTCTTACCATTTAAATCTTCAAGTAGCCATTCATTAATGTCCTGAAACAATGTATTACCTGTACATAAAATATCATCTATATATAAATAATTTTTTATGGTTTTAATATTTCTTGTTTCATAATCATATGAATAATCATCTTTTAAGACTTTTTTTAAAAGCTCAAGGAATTTCATTTGACTTTTCCCATTTTCTTGTAGTGACAAAAATTCTGTCTCATTTAGAAAATCATTTGTATTATCATATTTAAAGTAGTCTGTCAAATAATCGATTGTTTGTTTAAGAAATGATATTCCTTCTTTTTTAGTACAATATCTATTCTTAAATATATTCAACATTTCACTCAGTATAAACTCCCTATCTTTTTCATCAAATTGATTAACCCAGGTAATTATATTTTCACTTTTAATTTCATGATTATCTTCAACTCTATAATCATTTATTTCTTGAAATATTTCTTCTACAATTTTTTCCATATAATGTGTATTATTCTTCAAGTAGTATTGATATGTAATCAAAGGTTGAAGGGTATCTTTTTTTAACTAATTCTTCGTATTTTTTTGGATACATTTATCGTAAACAAATTTTTTAAATATTGCTGGTACTTCAATAGGATTCATGTTTGAGCATCTGTAATTGCATGAATTGGTTTTAAATACAAACGTTTATTTCTTTTTCTTATCTCTTAAAACATCATAAAATAGGTATCTTAAATATTCTTTTAAATCAAAATCTAATACAATTTCATCAATCTTACCCATTAGGATAATTAAGTCAGATATTCGCCCAATTTTGGTGTCAAGTTTTTCTTTAATGGCTTTTTTATAAGTACCTAACTGTGGATTATTTGATTTCTCAATTTTCCTTAATAAGAAAAAGCGTAAGTAATCAGGATTTTCAATCTTGTCAAGCTCTAAAATGTCCTCTTTCATTTCTTTTTCTGCATTCGCAATAAAGTCGGACAACATTTCTAATTGCTCAGTCACTGTAGAGGGTAGAAAGTTATGCTGTATAGAAATCCATTTGTTCTTTATGTTTTTCGGTTTAAGTAAGACTTTTGTCTTTTTTTTAAAAGTCTCAATGGTAAATAACCCAGAGAACTTGAATGCTTCTCTTTTAATTTCATCATTAGACATTTCTAGAACAAAATTCAATTCACCTATCTCCGGGATAATAGTCGGGCTATTTTTTTGGAAATAGAGTCGAATAAAAGATTCACTATACTCACAACCAGTTATCTTAAAGGTGTAATTATTTCGCTTCATTGCATTATGAATAGCAATTACCGATACAAATAATGAAAACCTAATATTATAATCATTATAAGCTTTGACAGAAGTTATTCCTCGTACAAAATAATCATCACATTTATCTCTTAGCAGTCTGAATTTCTTGGTACAAGAATCAGAGTCTTGATACTTTTCGTTTAAGTAGTTGATATTTTCTTGTAATAGATCAAAATGCCCTTGGGTAATACAAAAATTAGCAAACCTGTCTAACTTGTAATGAGATTCAAAATAATCTCGTTTAGAGCTATAAGCTGTATTAGCCTCAAGATATTCATCAGTATCTGGGAAATAAAATCTTAATTTGACAGTATTTTTATCTATCATTTCGACGCAAGAAACATCTGAAATATGACAGTCTACATCAACTTTTTCATATTCTAAATCTCGTGTAATTATGGAGTCTACAATTTTCTTTAAACCTGGAATGCAAAGAGTATCATTCTTTATAGATTCGATATCAAACAATTTAAATAATTGATCTTTGAATTCACTGTCTTCAATTAATGCCACTAGATCAGATACTTTAATCAAAGTATCATCTATAGACAATTCCTGAAAACCTAAATAGTCATTATAAAATTTTGTCATAACATTGTATTTTGATATTAGTATTCTTAGTTGTTTGCTTATTGTTTTGATATCTATGAAAATACCTTGGTTTGTTTAGAGGTATTAAAGCTTGTTGAGTTCAATTAATCCTCCCATACCACACTTAAAACAGTATTATAATCTTTTGTCACAATTGCATATTCATAGTATTCGTCCTCATTATCATATTCATCAGTTTCAAACCAAGTGGATTTGTAAATTTCTTGTGCTGAGTCTTCTTCTCTATAGATTGTTCCATCATTAAAAAACTCCATTGCAACTGAATCCGTAGGAGGTTGAAGCTTTGTGATATCTTTAATTCTACGATAATAATCAGGAGAATTCTTCCAATAGATTACCTTTTTGTCTCTGCAATGAAAAAGTGAAATAGGATGCTGACCAATTTCTAAATATCGGAAAGTTGCAGAAGTTAAGCTTGTTTGGAAATGTTCTGCAATTTCACGAAGTAGATCAGGAGAAAATTGTTTCCCTTTTGTAAAAGAGACAAAAGAAGCACTAGGCATTAAGAGTTCAACTGCAAACTGATTTGCTTCATATTCTTGTCCGCCATATTTAAAATAATCTAAAGTCAATGTATTATCTTCTAAGTGAGTGTTTTCATTGTGGTGTAGTTCAAAGTGTCCAAGTTCATGAGCTAAAGTAAATCGGCGTCTACCAGAATATTTTATTTCTGAATTGATCGAAATTTTAGTTTTTGATTTCCCAAAAACAATGCGACCGTCAGAATTTAAAATTTTCTTTTCCTCAAAAATTATATCTCTTGCATAAATCAATTCTTCTATTGAAAAATCCTGTGGGTTCTCAAGACCAAATTCATTTATGATTTTTTTTGCAGCAATTGCTCCTTTATTGATTGGCATTATCGTTCTTTTCTAAGTCTTCAATTATATCAATTACATCAAGATCACCTAATAGTTCTTTGATATCATCTTTTTCTAACTTTTCAATATTTCGAAATTGAAATTGTGGTGAACGTGCAAGAATTAACCTCTCTAATTCTTCTTTAACACCTTCATTTGCAGAATTAATTATGCTTTGAACTTTTTGTAAAGCAATCTCAAGCAAACTATCATTCTTTGCTTTATTAATTTGAGCTCTAGATTTCAACTTTAATCGTTTAATCATTTTTAGTTTATTGCTTAAAAAATCTTCTTTTGAAATTCCTAAATCTTCATAAACTGATTCATTATCTGATTCAAAAGCTTCATTAGACAACTCAAAGAATTTATCAATTTTATTAGCTTTTATTTTCATCTTGTCAGCTCTTTTTTAGTTTCTAAATACGATAATACTCTTCTGGTCATTTTCTTTTGGAGTGAATACAGTTTCTTTTTCTCAAACCCTAAAACCTTGACCATTTCATCGAAAGAATTACATTCGTCAAGAGCCATTGTGTATAACTGTAACTCTTCATCATCTTTCGAGCATTTTTCTAATGCCTCCTTAAATATATCGTAATCTTCACTTGATTCATCATCAAATTGATTTTCCGCAAGTACAGCTAACTGCTCTTCCTCTTTTAGAGAAATAGGTTTCTTTTTGGTTTTATATTTTTCTACATTGTTTGAAATCATACTACCAACAATTCTTTGAAGCTGTTCGAGTAGTGAATACTTTTTAAATTGCCACTTCCATTCTAAACTGAATAGTTTTCCTATAGCTTCATCAATGTAGAAATCTATAGGATTAACACCTAAATTTTGTTCAGAGTGAGCTCCAAACAGGGTGCGTCCTTTGAGTTTAAAATGGATGTAGGTAGTCAACTTATCGACAACTTCATACCATTCCCTTTCGGGTATTGCATTCAATTGTTCTAATATTTCATTGTCTTTATCCATGCACATACTTTCATTATTAAATTAACTGGATATTATTTTTTTTCGTCACTGACGAAAATTTATTTTGCTCGGTTAAGTAATAGGTGAGAACAGTTTTATAATTAAATATTAAAAAATCATGAGTAAAACATCTACAAGAGTCAGAGATGCTCGAACTGGACAATTTGTCCCTGAAAGAGAAGCTACAAGAAGACCAGCTACTACTGTAACTGAGAAAATAAAAGTTGGTCCAACAAAAAAACGTAGTAAGTAATGTTTCAATACTTAATTTAGTTTTGAAGCTAGTTTTTAACCTTTTAAATATATTAATATGTACACTACAGGAGAAAAACCTGGAAAAGGACGCTATAAATGCGTAAAATGTGGAGAGATAATCAGATTGGATGATAATTCTGATACTCTTCCACCATGTCCAAGCTGTCATGGCACCAAATGGACTAAAGTTGGTTAGGTGATAGGGCTGTTTCTTTATTGAAGCGGCTCTTTTCATTTTGTTTTTATTATTTTCTTGACTTTTTTACTGTAGTGGATTTAAATTAAGTAAAGTTAATTAATATTGAATTAAATTCATGTTGTCAAATCTGTCAAGTTCAAGTGTTAGTTAATCAGATTCATAAGAAAGTCATTGTCTTGTAAATGGGTGAATTGAATGTTGAGTGTGGAGAAGTTATGTTTTTACTTGGAGGCAAGAGACCTTATCGTTAGATAAATAGGTACATGTAGAGAATAAAATGGAATAATAGAGCTATAATAAAGGGTCTTATAGGGTATTTATCCCGATCCGATCTAGATCCCCTGTTAGTCCGAGCTTGTCAAGAAGGTGCGAGCGTTTCGCTCGTATCTGTTTTCGGAGAAAATATAAAGTCTGTACAGTATCTCATTTGCATTAATTTGTAAGTGGGTTTATTATGCAAAAAATTGATATCGTTATTCTAATTCTGCATGTGCAGAGCACGAGAGAAAAGCTCACGCTAACTT
The DNA here is from genome assembly GCF_004217115.1 of Ancylomarina subtilis. Classification (NCBI taxonomy): domain Bacteria; kingdom Pseudomonadati; phylum Bacteroidota; class Bacteroidia; order Marinilabiliales; family Marinifilaceae; genus Ancylomarina; species Ancylomarina subtilis. The sequence goes on from NZ_SHKN01000003.1 coordinate 118,518, forward strand.
TTGGAATTTATATACTTGGACTATCTGGGGAATTAGTTCCTTCTACTCTTTATTTTTAGTAGTCATTTTTTTTAAAATCGCTAATTGATATTCTATTTTTCTTTATATATAACTTATAAATCTGATCTCATCCAGGCAAAACAGGTCGCTAATAATTAACAATAAGTTAGACTTAATTTTTCGGGTCAATATTTTCATTTTAAGAATTTGACTTTCTGTTGAGCCATATTTTTTTCTTCCTTTTAGATGCTGTTTTACAAGAATGCCCGTATTTAAAGGGATAGATAAAGATTCAGGCTTATTTTGGTGAATTCTCGTGCCTAAAAATCCTCATTTTATAGTGCGAGAGTCATTCTCTCACGTGCGAGAGTGAAAGTTTCACGTGAAAATGTCAAGCTTTCATGCTTTTTATTGATTCTCGCATTCGAAACTCCGGAGTTTCACATGAAAATCCTCATCCCACATGTTTTTGGCGATTCTCGCATGTGAAAATGCTCAAAAAATGGTGCGAGAGTGAGTCTCGCACGTGAGAGAATTGCTCCCGCATCGTTTTCTTTGACATTTTAACCTATTTCTTGAGTTTTTTCACCTAAAAATGAGTTTAAAACGGGTGAAAATTTGGCTCCCGCAGCCAAAAATGGGTTCTAAAATCGTCGGAAAGTTGCACTCGCATCTCTATTTGTCTAACATAAGTTTGTGCATTTTTTCGGCTTGTAAATTCGAGGATGCAGACAGTTGATTTTGGTCTTTTTTCTTTTCCGCATTTAGGCTTTGTTCAGGACCGAATTCGTTTAGGAAAACGTTCAGCCTGTCAATTATTTTTTATTCCTCGTACTTTTTTCGGTAAATTGAATGAATCGGATTTTCAGACTCATTGGCTTTGTTTCTAAAGACTTAAATTATTGGGAGGCATGTGAGTCGAAATAATAAAGTCATTTTAAAAACAGCTTGTTATGAAAAAAGTAAAGGCGTATGCTGCTAGCGAGGCAGGAGGACAATTAAAACCTTTTGAGTACGAATTAGCTGAACTCGGCAAGGATGAGGTGGATATCAAGGTGCATTATTGTGGTATTTGTCATTCTGATTTAAGCATGTTGAATGATGAATGGGGCATGACGAAATACCCCTTTGTTCCCGGACACGAAATAGTGGGCGAGGTTGCAGCTGTAGGTGAGAATGTGAAAACGCTCAAACTGGGTGATTTAGTTGGTTTGGGTTGGAATTCAGCATCCTGTATGCACTGTAAACAATGTATGGATGGGAGTCATCATCTGTGCAATTCAGTAGAAGGGACTATTGTTGGGCGACATGGTGGTTTTGCTGATTACGTCAGAGGGCATTGGTCCTGGGCTATTTCACTTCCCGAGGGTATCGATATGAAGAAAGCCGGTCCCTTGCTTTGTGGTGGAATTACGGTCTTTAATCCAATCATTTTAGCGGGTGTAAAAGCCACCGATCGGGTAGGCGTTATTGGCATAGGTGGACTGGGGCATATGGCTTTAAAATTCCTGAACAAGTGGGGCTGTGAGGTGATCGCTTTTAGCTCAAATCCGGATAAAAAAAGGCAGATACTCTCCATGGGGGCAAGCAAAGTGATCGATTCGCGAAATCCTGATGAATTAGAAAGCATTGCGGGCTGTTTAGATTTTATACTGAACACCACCAATGTGAGTTTGGATTGGAATGCCTATTTATCAGCTCTCGGACCTAAGGGGAGATTGCATACGGTAGGTGCTGTTTTAGAACCGATGGCTATACCTGCTTTTTCGCTGATTATGGGTGAAAAATCGGTTGCAGGTAGTCCATTGGGGAGTCCGGCACTCACACTTAAGATGTTGGAGTTTTGTGTTCGTCATGATATTTACCCTATGGTGGAAGAGTTTCCTTTGTCTGAAGTGAACGAGGCCATGAAACATTTGGAAGAGGGAAAGGCCAGATATCGCATTGTGTTGAAGGTTTAATTCATGAAAAACGAGCTTTTTATAAGCTCGTTTTTTTAATGATTTTTATTTAGCGTCTTTGTATGTTTCATATCTCAGTGTCTTGATGCCAGCTAGAGTCAATTGTTTTTTCACGTCGTCGATAATACCCATTTTGAGTTCAACATCAACCAACAATTTTAGCACCATATTCGGGGTTTTCTTTACAAAGGGTTTGATCCGATTTGCCAATTGATCAAGAGGGCAAGGTTTATCGTCAAAGTAGATACCATTGGGTGAGACTTTCAGATTCATTGTTAAGCCTGCTGTACTTTGACTTTTGAGCTTTGCAATGTGAATGGGAACGATTTTATCGATGAAGCTGCGTTCCGATCCTTTTAGATCAAAATAAGCTTTGTTGAAAAAGGTTTTTGCTTTCTCTTCTCTGACTTGTAGATACGCTTTCCCTATGGCTTTCATGGTGAAATTCAGGCCTTCCTTACTTGTTTCTTTGTCGAATCCGCAAACAATTACGCCTTTGTTAATTTGGGTCTTGTTTCCACCAAAACTCATTTCCTGACCTTCAGGTCCGGTTTTCCCCCAATAGTCTTTACCCTGAACAAAGCATTTTACAATTGCGGGAATTTCATCCTGTGTTGCGATTTTTCCGTTAACAAGATAGGCGTCTCGTCTGTTTTGCAATATTTTCAGAACATTTCTTGCCTTTATTCGGGATTGGCCAGACTCCGTCCCCTTTTCTGCCATATTAGCCAGTTTGGTGATCACTTGATTGTTTTGTGGCAGATTTTCGGGAGTCCAGTGACTTAGCCAAATCTGGCTACTATCTGCTTGAACAATAAGAGGCGGTAGTGTATTGACTTTCTTAATGATTTCGGGCTGCGTAAAGGCCTGTAAGAGCAGAAGCCCCATGGGTAAAAAGAGTAGTGCCTTTGCAACGCCCCATCGTTTAACTTGTTTCTTTTTCATCATTTTTAATCGTTTTGAAATTGAACCTTGTTTGAAATGATTCGCTGAAGCAAAACGTCTTTTGCCTACAGCTTTTTCTAAAATCAACAGTTGATATTGTGTTGCATCGATGCCAGTGTTGAGTACGGCCTGATCGGCCTGAAATTCATGAACCAGTTTGAGTTCCTTCTTAAGTAACCATGCAAAGGGGTTGAACCATTGCAGATAACAAATCAGTTCGATTAGGATCACATCAAATGAATGATGCAATCGGATATGTGCTTCTTCGTGCAGAAGAATCGGTGTTTTATTCTGTTCGTAATCCTGTTTCGAAAGCACAATGTATTTCGAAAAGGAGAATGCCTGTATGGTATCGCTAACAATGGCTATCAGGATATCTTTATAGGGCTTTATGGTGGCTTTTCTAAGCCATTTTAAAATACTTAGGTATGAGAGAAAAAACTGGACACCAAGCAGACTTAGAATGCACCAATAGACGATTGCGGTCCAGTTTATTGGGATAGATTCAGATGTCTCTGCTAGTGTTTGTTTTTGATTAGGACTGATAACAGCTGTTTCGGTCAAAGGCATTTCAATCAATTCTCGCACCTTTTGTATGGGAGCAGATCTGATTTCGTTTGCCGGAATCAAATGCGCCACTAAAGGCATGGCAAAGGCCGCACATATCGATAGTAAAAGTGTTAGCCTTTTGTATTTATGATTGGCATCCCTGTTTAGTAATAGCTTGTATAGCATATAAAAGAATGCCAGGCTGATACCAACCTTTATCATATAGCTTATGAAGATGAGCATAATTAGCTTTTTTTAGATTTTTCGATATCCTTAATCAGCTTTTTAAGCTCGTCAAGCGACAGATTTTCTTCTTCAACAAACATGGAAACCACGCGCTGGTACGAGTTGTCGAAGTATTTTTGAACGACATTTCCCAAGGTTTTTTTGCGATAATTGGCTTCGCTAATTGCAGCAAAATAACGATGTGTTTTACCGAATGTCTCATGCGAGATAAAGCCTTTTTCTTCCAAAGCTCTTACCATAGTCGACAGGGTGTTGTAATGCAATTTCTGATCGGGATACTTCTTTTGAAGATCTTTGACAAACATGGGACCTTCTGCCCAAAACAACTGCATAATTTCTTCTTCCTTTTGTGTTAGCTTCTTCATAATGGAAATATTTTAAATCAAATATAACTATAAAGTTTAGTTATATAACTATATTTTATAGTTTTCGATATCTAGGGCTTTGTTTCTTTGTGATGTGTGTATGGTTTTAGTTAACTAAATCCTTTATATTCGGAGCTTACAGGCTGAATCATATTTATCAATTCTTTTTCCTTTAAGAGTCTCAGTTTCTTATTTTAATCGGCTTAAGCAAAATATTTCTCTATTGCTTTAACAGAATTTAAGTCAGAAATTCGCTCAACTTTTCTCAATATCAACTTTAAGGCTCATGAATTTTTCTATATTTGTTAGAACAAGCCGGAATGATATTGTAAAGATCCGCAGAGGCTTGAAAAAGTGTTTCATTTAAAAATTATAGACTATGTTATTTTTCTCAAACAATAATGCTCCCAAAACAAGTTATACACCACAGGAATTAATCAGCGAAATGGAAAAGCGAGATGATATTCTACTGATCGATATTCGTGAATCGCATGAGCTGGCTCAGGGTGGGATAGAAAATGCCATTCACATTCCTATGGGGCAAATCCCTGAGAAAATGGGTACCCTACCAAGAGATAAAGATTTGGTTGTATTTTGCCACTTGGGTTTCAGAAGTAAGCAAGTGAGAAACTACTTACAAAAGAGTGGTTTTCACAGAACAGCACATTTAAAAGGAGGCATCAACCGTTGGCACAGAGAGGTGAGTGTTCAGTAGTATAACCCCTCATTAATCTTGTTTAAAAGCTCAGCAATTCATTTTGTTGAGCTTTTTATTTATTCGATCATTCTAAATAAGAGCTGTTTCAGTATTTTTTTTACTATGATCCTTTGGGTTTCATTTCTTAATGGGGGCTTTGGTAAATGAATATCTTAAACTGGTGAATGGAATATGGGCTTTCATGTTTATTGCTGTTAAATGTCTGGTAAATAGTTGTGCTTATGTTTATTTAGAATCAGTCTGTATATTGACTTAGGCACGTGAAAGCCGTAACTTTATTCTTTTAAAATGTGGGAGGATATTATGGAGAGAAGTAAGATTTATGAGGAGATGGAACAGATGCTAGGACTTGTTCCCAGTATGTTTAAATCAATTCCTGATGCGAGTTTGGAATTGGAATGGCGTTTATTTAAAACGGTACAGCTCGAAGGGGCGAGTCTTGATGGGAAACAGCGGGAACTTATAGGCTTGGGTATTTCAGCGGTTTCTAAATGTCGTTATTGTATTTATTTTCATACCATGTTGGCCAAACTAAATGGGGCTACTGATGAGGAGATTCAGGAAACCATGCACTATGCTAAAGCATCAGCTGGTTGGAGTGCCTATATAAATGGGATGCAAATCGATTTTGATGCGTTTACCAAAGAAATTGATGCTGTTTGTGCTCATGTTAGAGAAATGAACATGCAAAATTGAGAGAGTTCTCATTTTTTTTGATGTGCTTAGATTGGAACGTATTCAGGGAGAATTTCAAAATTCTCCCATTTTATTGTTTGAGATTTAAACAAATTTCTCTCGTTTCTGTAGGTTGATTAAACTCCAAAGAATAGAGACGACTGATCCCACAACCAACATCATTCTGTTTTGATAGAGCACATTTTGCCAAATGGCGTAACTCATATCACTAGGCACATCAAATGGATTTAAAAAGATATTCCATTTACTCGATTCCAAGGGTTCTGCAAGAATCAGAAAGATCAAACCAATAATAACCATGATAACGGCAGCTCCACTGGCATTTTTGATGAGAGAGGCCAGTAAAAAAGCTAAACTCGCTAAGAATATCAGGCTATACATCAGCTCGTAGACCATATGAAAAACGGGTATCCGGATAATGGTAAACACCACAATCCACGACATGAAGCTTATGAGAACCAGCAAGAGCATGATGCTGAGTAAAAAACGCACCAGGTAGACTTTGTAACGGTAATTGGGGATACCGAATATGATCTCGAGCATACGGGTATCCTTGTCAGATTGAATGTTGTAGATAACGGGATAGAACAAAATCAGTATCCCAGGAAATAGCAACGTTGAAAAGATATCTGCCTCTTCGGGACTCGAATCGGAAAATAGCATAATGCCTGTGACCATTAGGAAAAAGGCAAAGGCTGCAATGAGAAAATAGATGAACTTATTGGCAAATATAATCTTGACATTGTAGCGTATAAAATCGCGAATGAGTTTTACTTGTTCTATTCCTTTCATAAATATGAGATTTTAGATGTGAGTTAAACCATCTAACTTTAATCTTTATCCTTTTTTCCTTTATCCTTTAACATTATGCTTGCTGAGTGGAGTCGAAGCATCTTGTTCATTCAACAGACAGAGATATGCATCTTCCAGATTGGCTTTTGTGCTTATGGCACCGTAGCCCGGATTTTCATCTGACAGACAACGAACACGAATTTGATCCTTATCCCTCATATGATGGATAATGACATGCTCAGCTTTTAACTGTTCAAACTCCTCCGTTGAAACCGTCAGCACCCATACTTTTCCGTTAGCAATACCAGCCATATGAACGGGCTCTCCCAGATACTTAAGTTCTCCTTTTTTCACAACACCAACTCGGTTACACGAACTGGCCACATCTTCGATAATATGGGTGGAGAAGATCACAATTCTATCCTGACTTAATTCGACCAGAAGATTTCTGAATCGAATTCTTTCGCGAGGATCGAGACCTGCAGTAGGTTCATCAACCACTAATATTCGCGGTAAGTGGAGTAGAATTTGAGCGATACCGATTCTTTGTTTCATACCACCAGAGAATGAACCAATTTTATCATCCTTTTGATCGAGCATATGTACGGCACTTAAAACATATTTAATGCGTTCGTGTCTTTCTTTATTGTTTTTCAATTTTTTGATGATTCCCATATAGTTGAGGAAATCCCATGCCGTCATATTTTCGTACATTCCAAATTCCTGAGGAAGATAGCCGATCAATCCTTGCAGTTCTTCACGTTTCTCACGAACATCAATCCCATTGATTGTGATTTGCCCATAGCTTTGTTCCAGTATGCCGCAAATGATTCGCATGAGTGTGGATTTACCTGCTCCATTGGGGCCCAATAAACCAAACATACCGTTTCCTATATTTAGGGATATGCCTTTAACTGCCTTAAAGGGGACTTTCTTTTTCCCGATAACCGGTATGATCAGGACAAAGCGATAGAAGTTTTTACGTAGGCCACTAAAACGCCCTTTTAGTCTATTGATATTGATTTTATCACGGTAAATTTTATCAGAAGAAAGCTTAATCGTCAGAGCCAGATACCAGATGACAGCGATAGGAATAAGCAGCCCAATAAGATCGTATTTCTGATAGGCATAGTAGAGTACAAATAGAGGGAAAAACCAAAAAATAGCTTTCTGACTCACAGAAATGAGGAATTGAATCCACTTGCTTTTAGCCTCTGTTTTTAGATGATCACGATAGGCCATGATTGGCTTTATGAAACTCAATAACATGATTTGGAAAAGGATGGACAAAATAAGCACCCAGATCTGAATTTGTATGTGGTAGAAGATGAAAAAGACCATAAAAGCGATCAGAGGAATCTGCCAGATTAGGACGACAAAATCATGAATTGAATGGTAAGCTTGTTTTAAACCAAGGCGTTCTCTGATTTTGAGTCCTGATTTCCATTCGCGTGTAAATCGATTATCCCAATCGTAAATTTTTACCAGGTTTTTAATTTCAATATGCAAGGCTTCATCAGGAGCAATCAGTTCTTCGTTGGCCTTTCGTAAGCTGGCCGAGATGAAATAAATGCAGGCGGGTACAGACAGAAGTAAAACAAGGAAAGCGATGATTTGCCATATTTTACTATCAACTTCGGTATAGATGAAATAAGTTCCTAAAATCCAGAAGGTAAACTGAATGCCCTTAACCCATATTTTTTGACCCCGTAGCCATGTGAGGCTGGTTTGTAATCCGGCATAGACCGTAGGTATAAATACCAATGTTAGAACGGTACTTAAGCTTAAACCACCAATGACGGTGATGGCAAATGGCACACCAATTTCAGTAACATACTCGGCTCGCCCAAGTGCCAGTGGCATCAGTGCAATTATGGTTGTGATAGCGGTAATGAGAATAGGTCGGATACGTGCCAAACCAGCCATAATAAGTGCACGAGATTCTCTATAGCCTCGTTTCTGCAGAACATTGGAATAATCGATCATGATAATTCCGTTGTTGACCACGATTCCCAAAAGGATAATAAAGCCTGTAAACACATTGGCATTTATAAGTGAAGTCCCGGTCAGAATAAGAGCGACCAATGAGCCAATTGCAGCCATTGGGATAGAAAACATCATGACAATGGGCATGGTAAAAGATTCGAATACCGATGCCAGAATCATAAAGATGAGAATAAAAGCCATCAGAAAGAGAAAGCCAAACTCGTCCAAGGGGTTCTCTTCGTGTATGATTTCAATGGCAATGCCTGAAGGCAGATTCATCCGCTCTACAAGCTCATCAACCTCAACTCGTGCAGCTGTTAGGAGATCTTTCTCATCATTGACTTCAGCAATAAACTGATATTCAACCTCCAATTGCTTCTCCTGATTGGTTCGTTTAATGCTCGATAAACCATCAGTGAAATTGAGTTGACTGATGGTTTGCAATTCAAACTCAGCCCCCTGGTTTCCTTTAACAGTCAGTTTTCTCAAATCTTTTGCATCTCGTGTTTCCTGACTTGATTCTCCTTGTGTTTTTATGACGATATCGTATTCGTCAGTTCCATCTTTGAAGGTCACGCCGCTTGAAAATTCCTTCTGAAATGAGTTTAACTCTGATAAAACGGAGTTGACAGGAATATCGTAAATCGCCATAATTTGCTTATCCATCTCAAGAAGCATTTCTGGTCGCTTACTGGGTATTTTTACTGAAACTTGTTCCATAGATGAGAGTTGCTCCAGATAATATTGAAGATCTTCAGACAGATCTAACATCTTGTCGAAATCCTGTCCTTTAATAACGAGTTTCTCTTTTTGTGTTCCCAGGCCCAGCATTCCCATAAAAGGATTATCACCGCCAAAATCACCACCGCCGCCACCAAATCGGCGCCCTTTTGCAGGTGCTTCCCAGCTGAATGAAGCTCGTGGAATATTTTCGAGACGTTCTAATATATTTTTCTTAATGGCCGGAATAGATCGGTTTAGTATATCACGATAGTCATCGACTAATGAGATGCTTAAGACGGCCTCTTCTTCGTAAACCTGACTCGTGATATCTTTCTTCTCTTCAAGGGATTCAAGATTTTTCTCGACTTCTCTAATAACAAGATCCGTATTGTTGAGAGTGGTGCCGCCCGGAAGTGTTACATAGAGCTTGATGTCCTTTATTTCAGCTTCGTTTTTTGACATAAAGCTCAGGCCTAAGCTGATTAAGAGTGTGATGAAAAATAGCCCAAGTGCCCCCAGAATTGTTTTTCCAGGGAATCGCATGCAAGATTTTAAAAGAACCAGATAGATTTGAACCAATCGGTTATGAAGCGAGATGCTTTCGAAATTTACAGGACGGCTTTTACCCTTACGTTTTAGAAACGTATGCGTAATCATAGGAATCAAAAGCAGAGCGACGACTAATGAAACCAAAAGCGTTGAAATAATGGAAACACCAATGTGTTTTCCCATCAGTCCAATCATGAAGTTTGAAGAAAACAAAAAGGGCAGAAACACGGTTATGGTCGTCAGTGTGGCTGCAAATATTGAACGCCATACTTCTTTAGTGCCTTGAATAACCGCCGTATCGGCATCAATTTTTTTAGCTGCCAGTCGATATATATTTTCGAGGACGACGATACTATTATCGAGCAACATACCAATGGCAAGAGCCATTCCTAAAAGGGTTAAGGTGTTAATGCTGATGCCATAGGCATAGAAAAAGTTAAATGCCGTATAAACTGAGATGGGAATAGCCAAAGCAATGGCGACAACTAAACGAATATTTTTCAAGAAAATCCATAGAACAAAGATGGCCAGTAAGCCACCTACCAGCGCTAATTCGATAATTAAATCGATATTGGTTTTCATGATTTCAGCACTGTTGGATTGGACAACAATACTCACATCTTTGTTTTCTAATTCGTGATTAAGTTCCGCAATCTTTTCAATAACCGTCTCAGACAAGTCAATAATATTCGCCTGTGCATCTCTGGTCAATTGCAGCGTAACGGCTTCTTTCCCATTGACGCGACTATATGAGTTTTGTTCTTTTACACCAAAATGAATATCGGCAATATCTTTAAGTTTGATTTTGCCTTGTTCCTTTACAACCAATTCGTGAATATCTGTTATATCAGTAAATTCTGAAACCACATTAACAAAGTGCATTCTGTTATTCTCGATAACCTTACCTGCAAAGCTTCTTTTACTGTCATTTTGGCTAAGAGCTGAGCGAACCAGTGATGGACTGATGCCGTAACTTTTGCAAACATCATCGCGAAGTAAAATTTCAATCGATTTTTCACGTCCACCAAAAATGGCAACATTCGCTATACCATCTATATTTTTAATCTGATCCAGTATCTCATTCTGAGTGACTTGTCGAACACGATCGACTCCTCCACTGCCACGAACCTGAATATTCATGAACATATTGGTGAGTTGTTCTAAATCGAATTTCACAACCTGAACCATGAATTCTTTAGGAAGATCTTTTTTTGCTTGCTCAACCTTTTCAGCAAGTTTCAGATAAGCATATTTCGTGTTGGTTCCTTGTTCGAAAGAGATCTGAATATTACCGCTTTGCTGTCCGGCAGTAGATGTTATCTTTTCAACCCCCTCAAGACTTCCAACGATCCCTTCAAGCGGTATGATGGCTTGGTTTTCCATATAGCGAGGATCGACTTCCTGACGCGCGCTAACCTGAATAAAGAGCATCGGAAGCTGGGCATTGGGAATTAATTCGACCGGAAGTTGCTTGTAGGAGAAGACCCCCAACATGCTAAGTCCGGTGAAGAGCATTGCGATTAAAACCTTTCGTTTTATAATGAAATTCATTTCTGTTCAGATTTTAGTATCAGGCTTTGATTAGCTTCGTTGATTTTTATTCTGCGTTTACTGATCTTGAAAAATAGTTTTGTATTCTATCGAACACATAGTAAACACATGGAATAACCACCAAAGTCAGTAATGTTGAGGTAATCAAACCTGCAATAACGGCTATGGCCATTGGAGCTCTTAAGGCTGCACTCTCACCAAAGCCAATGGTAAGGGGTAGCAGGGCCAAAATAGTTGTGATACTTGTCATGATGATAGGTCGAATCCTATTCTCACCCGCCATGACAATTGAATTGATTAAGGGCTCTCCTTGTTGCTTAAACTGATTAATGGCATCAACCAGAATAATAGAGTCGTTGACGGCTATGCCTCCCAGCATAATAATCCCAATATAGGCCATAATATTCATGGGAATACCCAAAAGGAAGAAGGCCCAAACAGCACCAACTCCAGCCAATGGGATGGTTAAGAGTATGGTGAAAGGGTGTATTAATGATTCGAACTGTGACGCCATAACCATATAGACCAAAATGATAGAAAGCATCAGTGCAAAACTTAAATTTGAGAGTGCTTCTTGTCGTTTTTGTTCTTCACCAATCAGGTTCACCTGATAGCCTTGTGGTAAATCGATACCTTTGAGTTTGCTGTTTATTTTATCAATAACCTGATCAAATGCTTCTGATCCTTGAATATCGGCACTAATCTTTCCTATTCGAGTCTGGTTTCGTCTGAGCATTTGCTTAGGCGATGAGGATTTCTTGATATGAGCCAGCTCGTAAAGAGGAATTTCAGCATTGCCACTTTTAATACCAATGGTATTTAATTCGGATAGGCTATGTTCTGGTAGTTGAATATTAATATCATTCATCTCACCCCCTTTTTCGAATTTCCCAGCACTTTTTCCCATTAGTATATCTTGAAGCTGATTGGTAATGGCCTCGGTACTTAAATTAAAAATTCCAGCTTTGTAACGATCTATCACAACATCAACTTCAGGAGCACCTTCTTCGATATTGGTTTTGATATTCGTTAAATCGGGTACCTGATTTAAACGATCCTTAACTACATTTGAAAGTCGTTCCAGGATTTCCATATCTTTCCCTTTTACCTCAACTTCAATTGGGGCATTCTCGGTTCCAATGGTTGATTGCAAGGCTGTTTCGTCTCGAACAATTGTAATTTCAGCATTCGGAATTCCAGCGATTAAGGTGCTGACGTGATTCAGGATACTTTCGGATTGAGCCAGATACTCACTTTTAAGACGAATTTTAATATTGGCTGTATTCTCATTCTGGAATACAGATTTGTCTGTTGATGAGCTGCTTCCCGGGCCTATTTGGCTATAAATTGTTTCGAATTGCTCTCCCATAGATTGGTTAAGCATGGATTCTATTGCGATTACGGTTTGGCTGGTTCTTTCAAGCTGTGTGCCTTCTTTCAGTTCGATATTAAGACTGAACTCGCCAATACCAGCTTTAGGCAGGTATTCATTGCCTACATAAGGCAGGATGAGGCCTGTAATGATTAAAAGAATTGTTGCCCCACCAATAATTAAAACTCGTTTACTGAGTAATTTCTTAAGTAGGACGCCGTACCAACCAATCTTCACTGATTTGAATTTGATGTTTTTCCTTTTTCCTTTGTAAGCATAGTGGAATAGCATTGGAATCATCAGGATAGCCACAAAAAGAGAGGCTATAAGTGAAAATGCAACCGTCCATGCCTGATCTTTAAATAAGGCTCCTGAAGCCCCATGCATATACACAATCGGAAGAAAAACGACTATGGTGGTTAGTGTTGAAGCCACAATGGCTCCGCCAACTTCGGAGGTTCCTTCAATGGCAGCATCCTTTACGGATAGACCCAATTCCATTTTCCGGAAGATATTTTCAATAACGACAATCGCATTGTCAACTAACATTCCAGCACCAAGAGCCAGCCCTCCTAAAGTCATGATGTTTAGACTGAGTCCATTGAAATACATGAGGTTGAAAGTGGCAATGATAGAAACGGGGATTGCAAAACTGACAATAGCCGTTACTTTTATTCTACGTAAGAAAACAAAGAGAACCAAAATGGCAATCAGGACACCAAGTAAAGCGGTTTCTTCGACTTCATCAATAGCTTTTTGAATAAACTGCCCCTGGTTCTGAACTGTGATAAATTGGTAACCCGGTAAGGCTTTTTTGATGGAAACCATCGTCTTTTCAAAATCCTCTACCGCTTGTACAGTATTCGATCCGGTTTCTTTATAAATGGATAAACCGATACATCTAATACCATTAATTCGAACAATGTTTTGAGCCTTTTTAGCAACAAAACTCACTTTTGCGATGTCTTTTAGAAGGATGGGTACTTTTCCTTTTATCAGCGCTTGTTTTTCTGTATTTGATGGAGGTGAATCTGTTTTAGTTCCTACTATGACGTTTTCAATTTCATTGATGTTTCGGATTAAACCAGCCCCTTTTATAATATACTTGGTGCCCATTTCCACAATGCTTCCGCCCGAAAGATTTTGGTTGAGACTTTGTATCTTTTGTACAATCTGATCGATAGTTATGTTGTGAGCATCAAGTAAATATTGATTGGTTTCGATACGAACTTCCTTCTCTTGAGCACCTGTTAACTCAACCTCCGCAATTCCGTCTAATCGAATCAGTTCGTTGCGAATATAATTCTCACCCACTTTACGCAATTCATTCATATCCTGTATTTCAGGATGCAGCATACCGACTATCAGAATTGGTGAAGCATTGGGATCGTGTTGAGTGATTGTAAATTCATCAATATCGCTATTTTGGCTATACGAAGAGAGTGTTTTTTGTAAATCAAGTAAAGCCTCGTCCATATCACTTCCCCATGTGTACTCTACTGTAAGTCTTGCCGATCCGACCATACAAACGGATGAAACCTGACTCACACCTTTCTGACGAATAGCTTGTGCTTCGATGGCCTCAATGAATTGTTTTTCGATCTCTTCGGGAGGACGTTCACCTGCCTTTATTTCCACAAATATGCGTGGCGCATTCATTTCTGGAAACAGATCAACGTTTAACTTGCCAAGCGAGACGTATCCCAAGAGCAATATCGCCATAATGATCATGGATACTGTCACTGGATAGTTGACCGAAAATTGAGTTATTTTCTTCATTTTGTAAGACTTTATAATAGTTTGTTATGCTATTTTGAATTGAGAAGGTGCTGATTTCAAAATAACAAGCCTATTTTACAATTTTAATCTTCGATCTGTTTCTTAAGGTTTCAAAACCTTTAATAACTAAACGATCCTTTTCTTCCAAACCAGAAACGATCTGAACCTCTTTAGGATTTTCTAATCCAAACTGAACAACTCTTTCCTCAGCCAAACCCTTGTTTACCACAAATACGATATTCCCATTCTGTTTGCTTAAGATGATATCTTTAGGAATAACAATTGAATTATCGGCTTTTGCAACGATGATTTCACCTTTTGCAAACATTCCTGGACGCAATAAAAGCTTGGAGTTATTGATGTTGATAACCGCTTTGAACGATCTGGTTTCTGAGTTTATAGCAGGTGAAATTTGGGCCAATACACCACTTAGGGTATCACCAGGAATGGTATAGTTCACGATCTTAACTTTCTGACCCGTTTTAACCGAAGCGATATTTTTTTCGGCAAGATTAATTTCCATAAGAAGCTTGCTGTAATCCATAATACCGAATAGAGGTGAAGCAGCTTCAACCCTCGTATTTTCTGTGTAGTGGTTTAGACTCGTAATTGTGCCTGAAAAGGGCGCTTTGATTTTTAATTTAGCTAAACGATATAGGGCATCTTCGTATGCGTATTTTGCATTTATCAAGTCGATTTCAGCTTTTTTCACATCAGATAGTGTGACGCCTCCTTTTTCATATAAAGATTGTTGCTTATCGAACCCTTGTTGAGAAATTTGTAAACTTAATTCCTGAGATTTGATTTTGATATTGTTCTCGTATTCCTTGTCCTCAAATGCAATGATTTCAGTTCCTTCTTTTACAAAATCACCCAAAGCAAATTTTCGTCCTGTTGCAGGGTTAATTTTCAAGTGATATTTTCCTGCAACTTCACTTTTTACATCTACTGTTTTTACAGGATTTACGGTACCGGTTGTGCTGATGAATTTTTCGATACTTTTAGTTGCAACTTCCTTTACAGAAACCTGTACAGCGATGTCTTTATTGAGATCAGTTGCCTTATCGTTACAGGCTAAAAGGATGGCAAGACTTAAAATTAAGAAGGCGATTCGTTTCATTGTTATGGCGTTTGTATGGTATATCATGATTGAATTGGTGATTAGTCTTTGATCAAATTTTCTTGTAACTCCTGAGGAACAAAAGATCTGTTGTGTTCGAAATCCCAAAGGGATTGGATTTTCAAATTCAGCAGTTCAAGTTTGTAGTTGATTAGCGAGTTTGCAAGGTTCATTTTCTTTTCAGAAAGCTGATTTTGGAAGCGTTCCAAATCGATACTCGTCAAATCCCCATTTCTATAGCGCTCCAAATTGATGTTGTAGGTCAGTTCAGCATTCTTTTGATTTTGCTCAGCAATTTCGATTTGCTGTACCAGGTTTTTCAAATTTCGGTAGATCTTTCGAATGTTGATCGTGATATCGTTTTTTAAACTATTCATATCTATTTCGCGACTTTCGATCTCAAGTTCGGCAGCTCTAATTCGAGCTTTTCTCTCTCCCCAATCGAAAATTGGGATAGAGAAGGTGACTCCAACTCGGGGACTTTTGGTCGGTCTGTCGTAAACTTTCCGCCATTCCTCATTATTTCCCATCAGGCCAACCGAAAGATTGACGTTTCCTTTAAAAGCATTTTGTGCAGTGGTCTCAATCAGATCAAAATGGGCATTATTTAAATCGATTTGTCGCTGAGTCAATTCCAATCTCTGGCTTAAACCGTTTTGAATTGCTTTTTCGAGATCTACGATAACAGGCATATATTTAATATCTGTACGCACCGCAACATCTTCGTATAGAGAGATTCCCAAGAGGAGTTTAAATTCATCTTTTGCATTCTCAAGTTCTACCCGATTGTTATCTAAGTTGGATTTACTGGTCGCATAATTTAATTCGGCCTGATAAAGTTCTTCCTTAGCCGATAAACCGCCTTCAACCTTACTGGCAATAATCTCTTTGCTAACTTTCTGATTTTCAAACTCCTCCTCGGCAATTTTTAAAGCCATTTGTTTTTGATATATCGTGTAAAATGCTTGATTTACTTGTTTTTCCATATTTAGCATTTGTATGGAGTAGGACAGGGTAGCATTTTCCAGATTTAACTCATTACGAGTCAAATCCATCTTTGTTTTATTGAATGTGAATAAAGGTTGATCGTATTGAATGTAAAGCGAGTTGTTGTATCCGGCATAATTCGAAGTACTTGCTTCAGAATAATTATCCTGATAGCCAAATTCATTACTTAAGGATAAACGCCCATCAGATAATTTTATGGGTTGTGAAACCGTAAATATTCCTTTAGAACCCTTATTCTCGGAGGTATTCCATTTCGAAAAATATTCGTTGTAAGATTCTGTCTTGTCATAGGTTATAGGAGTAATGTCAAGAGTGAAACGTGATCGTAATGAAGCGAGTTGAGCATTTAGGCGTTCTTTATTTTGCTCCATGTTTATTTTCGATTTTTTAATATCGGGACTGTTCGAAAAGGCTATTAAAAGAGCTTCATCAAGAGTAATTTCTTTTTGAGCTTGAGAGCTTAGGGAGCTGAATAGAATTGCTCCTGCACATATTAAAATCTTCATTAATACAAGCTGTAGTTTCGTTTTGATCATGCCTTATATAGTTTCTGGTTATTTACTTGTTTTCGACCCACTTAATTGCATCTGCAAAAAGGTAAGCTCCTTTGGATTTATTGGTTAATTCAACTTTTGAAGTTTCTGGTGTAATGAAATAAGTTCCCAGATAGTTCCATCCATTTTCCAATTCCTGATCACTCTTATTAATCTCTTCGAATCCGGATTCGTGATAGATTTTAAAATTATAATCCGTCTTTTTTTGTTGCCTTCTTCGGCTATATCCACTTACTTTCTCGATATGACAGAATACATCGTAATAAGCCCCCTTTTTGAGATCTGCTTTCCAAGTTGCGGAACGATCACCTTGTCCTGATTTTGTAAAAAAGGCCGAACGAACATATTTTCCAAAGAAGCCGGAACGAAGAACATTTTTCCATTCATTAGGCGGGTTCCATGTACGCAGACGAGAATACTCGTGAGTTGAAATACGGTTTTCATCTATCCATTGTTTCAAAGAACTTTTGTTTGATACCTGAACGTATTCGAAACCTTTGTCTTCGTTGTCAACAACAAATTCGTTATCGGCAAGAATGCCTTCAAATGCCTCACAATCCTTTACATCATTGAAAAACTTTGTTTTTTTCGTTTCCGAAAATGTACTGAAATCGTAAACCAGACTATTAGGTAAATTTTCAGAAATGTGAGTCGAGATATTCATTCTGCTTGGTTGAGAAGGAAAAACAAAACCGATTTCACGAGCTGAATTTGCAGGAATGAAAATAGATTTAGAAAAGGGTGGTTTTGAATTCCCTTGATTTCGGCGATTTCGTCTTCCGTTTTGATCATTCAATTCAACACTAACCGTGACTATTCCATCAGACGATTCCGGGTTTGAAATTTTGTATCGAATTTGATATTTGATGTGATCACCATCTTTTACTTTGTAGGTTTGGAGATCTTTGATTAGAAATCCGGGTAGTTTATTAGTGGTGTACCAGTTTTTCACATCCTCCTCAATCGATTTACCGCAATTGAGTTTTATCAAGTTATCAAAGTCTGTAAAGCTGAATTTTCTGTGTTTGTTATTTTCGATATAAGATTTGATTAAAGTATTAAATTTCGCCTCTCCATAGCGAGCTTTGAGTAATGAAAAAAGATGTATGCCTTTGGCTTGCAGGATATCATTCAGATAGATTTGTTCTTCATTTTTATTTGAAGGTTTCAAACCTGTTCTTGTAATGTCTTGAAGAGATGCTTTCTTCAACTCCAGATTAATCCGTTCTTCTTTGCTTATTCCATCGAATCGCCATCGAGAATACGATTGTGATGTGACATTCTTTTCTTTCAGATAAACTCCCAAAGCCATGTTCAATGCCGGATAATCTGGTGAGCTTAATTGTGTTGAATAGCCATAATAGTTTGGAAATGGCGAGTAGGTGTTTCTATCAATACTATTGAATTGATACCATTCTGTTGCAGAGGGCATTATATTGCTACGGACAAATTGTTTGAACATTCGTGATTGGAGTTCCTCATCCGAGACTTCTTCATTGTCACGCTTCATCCGTGTTTCAAATCGTTTTTTTCTCTTTTTAAAATCTGTTTCCTTCATTAAAACACCTTTCTCAGGATAAAAAATAATTTCAGGTTGGACTGCATCACTACTGATAGACCAAATGTGTTTATCAAGTGCAAATTGAATGGGGACTTCGGCTAAAGCGAATCGCTTAAATGGATATTCTAAATCCAACTTCGTTTCGTATTCGTTTTTCAATTCCCGTATTAATGAGGGTAAACTATCTTGTATTGAATCAAAATGTTGCAGGAAAAATTGATTCCCTTTGATGGAATAGATAGAATATTCTATAGAATCAACAGTTGTACGATATTGTTGATAATCTCCAATCAACAAACTGATTTTTGGAAGTGCTGATTCGGGTTGGAATTCAAAAACGCTATCTGAAAGAGTTGTTCGTTTCCCTTGTGAAATAGGTATTAGATTGTTTTTTGTATGAACTTTTAGTTTGAAATTTGTGAAATCAGGAGAATGCAAAACAGGATTGAGAGAGGCAAAGCCTACCCCCGAAATGGGATACCACAGAGCTTCATTCGTTAGACAAACAAAGTTGTTCTGTAGATAAGAAAATCTTTTCCTTATTCTGAACATGACTGCATTGAAATTATCTTCTACAAGCTTGGGATTAAGATCGAGAAAGTGGATTCTTTCATCGATTGAACCTTCGTAGCAAATAACCAATTCGGTATATTTTGCCTTATTCAATTTATTAGAAAGCGCGATTTTGAGCAAATGAGTCTCTCTTTTATATTCCAGCTTTTTATTATTTTCGGTAATAGAAGTAATTTTCAAAGAAGGATTTAAGCTAAAGAGTAAGGTATCTAATTCTGAATTTGATGAATTGTAAAGTTTGAGTTTACTTGCTGCTGATATTTTTTCACCTAGGTGATTTAAATCGATATGGCAATCTCTAATTTCGGCTTTCGGATATGAGAGGTATTTGTTATTTAAACTTATAACTTTATGCCTAAATGAATCATTATCAACTTTTATATTGATGTATTTCCAAATTAATCCACCACCGCAAAGAAATGCCAGTAAAGCCAAATAAATTGGTAAAGAAACCAAGCGTTTGGATTGGGGTAAACGATTCAATTTTGAGATGGTAAAGAAGATGAAGCCTATTCCTAAGAAGAAATAAATTCCCCTATGTATGATGACTTCAGTAAGATTTCCAAAGCCCCCAATCGTGGAATTCATCATTGGCACTTGATAGGCGATATAATCGAAGATGTGATAGAATTTTGTATTCAGATAAAAAATAGTGAGCGCAATATAACCTAGAAGGATGATAAAGGTGATGGCCTGATTTTTCAATATCGTCATAAAAAAGAAGGCCAAACCAAGTATAAAAACCAAGGTTGGTACTGAAATCAAAAGGGGGTAATATAAGAGTTGCAGCACACTTTGAGAAGACTCATTACTTAAAAAAGAAAAGCCAATCCCCATCAATAGAATCAAGATATTGAGAATGATAAAAACGGTGATTATTCCAAAAGATTTTCCAAGAATATACTCACTATTGGTCATCGATCTTGCATAGATAACCTCAACGGAGTCGTTTTTATTATCCTGTTTTAAAAACTCGGAGGCTAAAAATATGGCTACAATTGCTTGTCCTAAATTGAGAATAATTAGGTTGGCATAAGGGATAGCAGCAGGTAAGGCTCTAAAAATCCATGGCGAATCACTACCTTCTACAAAAGCAGCAATATTAAAAATTCCAACGAAAAGGATTGATAAGCCTGCAAATATCCTGAAAAACCAGGATCTAAGTAAGGTTCGGGTTTCAAATTTAGCGACAGTACGAATTGTGTGAATTGAGATCATATTTATAGTTGCTAAATGAGTTCTGAAGTTTCTTCCATGAAATAAACATAGGCATGTTCAAGGTTTGGCTCAATTTCTATGGCGTTTTTTAATTGACTGCCATCGCCTATGAGTTGAATATCCCATCCTTCCTGAGTTGGAATCGTAGAAACAACTGCGTATTTATCTTTGATTAAATCATATTCGTAGCCAGATGTACTGACTTGCCAAACGTGCCCCTTAGCTTTTTCTATTAAAGCTTCGGGTGTCCCTTTAAAAGCCAATTCTCCATTATTTAATAGGGCAAGGTTATTACAAACACTTGATATGTCACCAACAATGTGAGTTGATAAAATGATGGAAACATCTTGCTGGCTGATTTCAGATAAAATGTTTCGAAATCGAATTCTTTCTTCAGGATCAAGCCCCGTTGTGGGTTCGTCTACGATAATTATTTTAGGATCGCCTATCAATGTTTGAGCAATTCCTAATCGACGT
The DNA here is from genome assembly GCF_004217115.1 of Ancylomarina subtilis. Classification (NCBI taxonomy): domain Bacteria; kingdom Pseudomonadati; phylum Bacteroidota; class Bacteroidia; order Marinilabiliales; family Marinifilaceae; genus Ancylomarina; species Ancylomarina subtilis. The sequence goes on from NZ_SHKN01000003.1 coordinate 139,261, forward strand.
TTCATACCTCCGGAGAGCTTGTTTGCATCGCGTTCGCGAACATCGAATAGACCGACTTTCTCTAGCCATTCATCAACCTTATTTTTTCTCATTTGTTTACTTCTGATACCAGCTAAAGAGGCTGCATAATCAAGAAATTCCCAGGTTTTTAATTTTGAAAAGAAACGAAAATCCTGGGGTAAGTAGCCGAGTATACTTCTTATTTCTTTTCGGTCTCTGTGAAGATCGAATGAGTTGAAACGTGCAGTTCCTGTTGTGGGTTCCATTAGGGTAACCAATATCCTCATCAGGCTTGATTTTCCAGCGCCATTAGGGCCTAATAAGCCAAACATCCCATTGCCAATTTCCAGATTTATATTATTGAGAGCTTTCTTTCCGTTGGGATAAATTTTGCTGAGTTCATTGATATTAATCTGCATCTAGAGGCATGTTTTAATTCAAGTTAATGATATTCGGATTCGATGACACAAGGAAAGCTTGGTATCATAATTTTATATTGAATTTCTATCAAATATACAATTTATGCTAAATTATCTATGTTTGATAATTCAATTTTAGATGAAGTCTCTTGTTTACCTGTTCTACACATGACATAAGACAAGAAATGAGCTGATGAGGTTACATTATCAGCTCAAAGATTTGATGAAAAAATAAATATTTGAGGAACTTGGAAAAAAAAGGCTCAGCAATTTAGTTTGCTGAGCCTGTTGTTATTCTATTAAAATACTTTGTTTTATTACGATCGGTTCTCCTTTTTCAGAGATTCCCTCAACAGTTAGTTCGTATTCTCCCTCTACATCACTACTGATAAATTCCAAATTGAAGTCTTTATCACGAGTCAGTTTTATATTGGGCTCCCAAAGTAAATCGGTTCTAAAGTCAGCATAGTGTTTGGGTTGATTTTCTTTTGCTTTTAAGTATTCAACATCTTTAGTAAAGAGAGGTAAATAATATCGTTCGGTATTTTTTGGAAGTTCAGATAATTGACAATCTTTTTGCTTTGATGTAACACTTATGATCCCATATAAGTGTGATGTACCATAATAGTATTCGTATGGTACAATCTCTATTTTATCAATCTCCTTTGAGTTTTTATTCAGTATTTTGGAAGCGTCAGATAGGATAAGTCCATCGAAGAGGATCAGAGGATCTTGTTTAAAAGTATGAGCTGCATCTGGGCTGAAGACATACATGTGGGGCTTCTTTTTTCTGTACTTAATTTTAACAGTAGCTATGAATTCATGGAAATATTCTTCTAGTGAATCCAATTGTACATAATTATCTGCTCTGATGGAATATTTAGTTTCTCCATAAAAGTTCTCTTGTCCTCTGTAGAGACAGGTGTCTTTTATCTCACAAAAAGTTTGTTGTTTGTAAATATCTCGGATCCTTTGATTTTCGTATAGCTGTTTTAGATAGGCTAAATATTTTCCTTTAAGTTTATGATGATCCCAAGGTATGGGAGCGACTCCTCTTGTATTGAATTTATTTTTTAGTTCAATATTTAAATCTAATTTATTTTTATTTACAACTTGGATTGAGATATCGTGGAGACCTTTTTTGAGAGGTAAATTAAAATAAAATTGACCTTGAGCATTCGTACGAAAAGTATTGATGTCAGCATAAGCTCCAATTTTTGAAAGGAATATATTTTCATTGGCAAATGGGATTTGTGTTCTTCTATTTTTAACAGTACCCCCTATTGTATATGCCTCATTTTCGGGATATCGATTGGCGTTTACTGTATATAAGTTGGCATTTTTTAGCCAGAGTGTTTCAGGACCATTTTCCACAATCCAGCTTTTTTTTTCAACTTGATTAAATTTCTCATAATAAGGCAGCATATTTGCACTAAAATCTTGATAGAGATTTAAGTAATCAATAATATTTATTGAAGACTGATACGGTTCTTTTAGTTTTATACTTGCAGACAAGAATAAACTATCCGCATGATTAGAAAGATCTTCTAAATGAAGATTTAATTTTATTTTTTCTCTTCTTGAACTTGTTATTCTGGGTTTTTCAATAAAAAGACCTTGATGTGGTTTCTGTATATGTATGACAGCCGTTCTTATAAGGTGATTTTCTTTATCAAGAATACTAATATTATAATTTGACGATTTTAGGTCTTTTATAGGTAGTGTTACCTCCCAGTTTTGTTGATTGAATTGAAACTTTTTTTCTAATGTTTTACCACTTCTGCAAAAAAGCTGTAATTTGTAGGGTTCATTAATTTGGATGCAGTTATTAGCAATTGAAATTCTAAGAATTCTGTTAAGATCTTCAATTTTTGTTTTTATTAGTATATTCTCTTCTTTCTTTTCTGAACTGAGATGAATTAAATCGTTGTTCTTTAAATCACGAAATGCCCCGCAAGAGAATTGCGTTTTAGGAGTCTTATTATCTTCAGTAATTGGGTTGTTGAATATGAAAATTGAACTGACACTTATGAAATCAGGGGAGCTTGTTTTCATCCAATGAGTATATGCATTTATGGCATAATTCCCAGTTGGGATTTGTGTTGACGTGATAAATCCTCCTTCTCCCATACCATGTTCTAGTATAACATCTGTTTGAGCCACAGGATATCCATTTTCTCCGATTAATTCAACATACGCGACTTTACTAATTCTGGATAATTTTTGATCTTCAGTGTTAAGACAATAAAGTTTGAAATGTATAGCTTCTCCGGCAATATAATTGTTTTTAAGTATATGCACATGGATGCGTTCACTGGCATATTTTATAGTCTCACCTTTAACTTGAAGATTGATAGAATGAACTGCTATCAAAATGAGAAATATATATATTGATATCTTATTATTCATAGCTTTAGAATTCAATGTTATAAGTTATAGTAGGAATAACTTCTCCGAAAATAGATAGTTTATAACCTACCAAAAAGTTATCTTCTGTTTTGAAATACACTGAGTATGCGTTATTCCGACCAGTAAGATTATATAAACCGAAAGACCAAGATGTATGGTACGGTTTGTTTTTCTTTAAATTTCCTTCAACTAATAATGTAACATCTGTTCTGAAATAGTTGGGTAATCTGTATTGATTTCTGTCAGAGTAATGTATTATTGGTACATTCTGTAGTTTATATTTTGCTGTCGGGAATGTTGCGGGGCGACCAGTGTGATATACTAAATTTGTAGAAAATATAAATCGTCTTGATAGCTTAAAATTTAGGAAGACCTTAAGATTATGAGGTTTATCATATGGGGCTCGATACCATTCTCCATTATTTACAGCAAATTCGCCAGTTTTATCTTTTGACTTTAAATAGCTTCTCGAATAAGAATAGCTAATCATAGCATTAAATCGACCTGAATTTTTGCGTAATAAAAACTCCAATCCGTAGTTTTTACCATCTGCATTTAAAACTTCCGTTTCAGTTAATTCATTTAAATAGAGTTCAGCACCATTTTTATAATCTTTAGCATTTTTAATATTTTTCCAATAAGCTTCCACTGAAAATTCAGCTAAAGAGCCTAAGATATTGCGGTAATATCCCAAAGAAAACTGGTCGCCTATTTGAGGTTTAAGATAACGATCGCTAAGTTTCCATGTGTCGGTTGGAGATATCGAAGTTGTATTAGATAATAAATGGATGTATTGGCGTGTTCTATTATAACTAGCTTTAATTGAATTATTATTATTTATGGTATAGTTAGTTGAAAATCTTATTTCAGGGCCATGATAAATATTGTTGAGTCCACCCGAAGTACTCCGAATTTCTGTTCTATTGAGGCTACTGGGTATGCCATCTTTATATTGTGCCTCTTGTCTTTTTCCAAGATTACCATATAATGAATAACGCAAACCAGCTTCAGTATTGATGAATCCTAATAGGTCAAATTTAGCTCCAGCAAATATTGCTGTTTCTAAGCTTTTCTCAAGATCAATTTTATACATTTTAATAAATGAAGATTTTGAGTAAGGGCTTAACTCTCCTGGACTTATTTCATAATATTTTGCTGCTGCTCCAAAATCAAGTTTGGTAAATATATTTTTGTCATAAGTGAGATGAGATTTAAAGCCAATATCTTTAACTTTATGTGTGAGCTTAAATGCATTACTTGGAACATCATCTGAGGTTATATCATACGAGAAACTTGTGAAATGAGCACTGTTTTTCATTTTAAGTTTTTCACTGAAACGATATCTCCAATTGATAGAACTAACAAAATTATTGAAATTATAAACCGTGTCAGAATGTAACTGAAATTCGTCCTTACTTTTATAGTAACTAAGTTCTAGTTGATTTTTAGAGTTTGGCTTATATAGTATTTTTCCGTGTAAGTCTGAAAAATCAGATTTTGAATCGACTAATTCTTTTGAGTCAATTTTCTTGATAATCCAATCCGAGTAGGTAAATCGGAATGAATTCATTATTGAGAGTTTATTTTTCAGTAACGGAAGGTTGAAATATGTTTTGGTGGTAATGGGGCTGACTCCAACTTTTCCGCTAAACTTGTTATTAATACTCTCAGAAGAATGAATATCATATGTTGATGAAATACGACCGCCAAATTGGATGGGAATACTTGATTTGTACAAGTTTGCATCTTGAATTAAATCGTTGTTAAAGGCGGAGAAGAAACCAAAAAAATGAGCCGGATAATAAATAGGAGCATTATCAATTAGGATAAGATTTTGATCAGAAGAACCACCTCTTACGTTAAAACCAATTGCCCCTTCCCCTGAACTTTCAACTCCAGGGAGCATTGTTGTACTTTTAATAATATCTGGTTCGCCTAATGCAGATGGTAAGCTTTCAATGTCTTTGGATTCAAAGTGTTCTAATCCCATTGCAGTTCGCTTAATTTTATTGTCTTGGGCAAATACTTTAACCTCTTTAATGGCTCTAGTCTCTTTTCTCATTTGAACATTTAAACGACCACTACCTCTAAGGTTAATTTTACGAACAGTTTGTTTTAGCCCCATATGTTTAAAATTTAAAACATAACTGCCTTGAGGTAATTCTATTTCAAAATAACCATTATCATCAGAAGTTACACCTTTTTTCTTCGTCGGAAGGAATATCTCAACACCATTTAGAGGTACTCCTGCTCCAAAAAGGCTAATATTTCCAAAAACTTTAGCTTTTTTATGTCCGATTGCAACTCCAACTTCATGGATAATATATTCTTGTTGTTGTAAAGTCGAGATATCGTTCTTAAATTCTTCTTTAGGTTGAGTATCTGGTTGTACTTCGACTTCTTCTCTTTTAAGATTAAATTCCTGATTTAAATCCTCAAAATCAGTTAGAATTAAGTTGTTCTCTCTAATGATAAATTGGACTTTTGTTTCAGATAAAATATCAGTTATCAAGCTGTGAAGATCGGTGTTTGAGTAGGCTTTTTTAAGCTTAATATCTTTAATCCAAGTTTCATAATAAAAGGTATGAATTTGGTATTTACTTTCGAGTTCTTCAGTAAATTTTATAAATGACATGCCTTCGTACCCAATGCTAATTCCCATTCTGTTTTGAGCAGAAATGGAATTAATAGACATAAGACAGAAGAGGAGGATGAGTATTTTTTTCATAGTATTTACTGGTCAAATTTTGAAAGTAGAACAATTACATCCATTGGTGTTTTGGCTCGTATTTTTAATTTATTATTTCTAATAAATCGTTTTATCTCTTTCTTTTTTGAAGGGAAAATCTCAAGTATATCATTTTTTCTATTGACGGGTACAAGCTTATCATCTTTAATTAAATATAAGTCGTTGTTGATGGTATATTTAAAATTTTTAGATCCGTCAGATTTAAGTGTCTTGTGTTTTTTTCGGTTGATGACATATTGGGTATTATTAAATTTCACAATTTGATAATAATCGTTAGGGGCTAATTTTTCATGAATTAATTTTCCTTTAAGAAATTCATATTTAATGGATGAGTCATCAATACTAAAACCGTCAAGAAAATAGGGATTGACGACGATATACCTTTTTGTTTTATATTCTGTTTCAATACTTGTGATGATAGTTTGTGATGATAAATCATATGCAAATTCAATATTATCGTATTGAATTCCCTTGTAAAGGAATTTTCCTTTCAAGTCCATTCTTTCCAAAAAAAACTGTTTTGCCTCGGAGATAGATGTGTTGGGAACCCAGACTTTACCATTTTTAATCATATTTATATTTGTTCTGGGTGTAGGTTGTCCATATAAATTTGGACTGCATCCTAATTTGCTAAGGATTAGAATGGAAATGATTAGAAGTTTCGTTTTCATAGGTATTAATGGATTAGGGCCAAAATGAAGGTTTTAATGGAGAGTAAATTAGGTTGCAATCATAACAATACCCACGCCTTACAGTGTATACAATTATACCATCGAGCACTTCTGAAGATATCTCGATATAATTTTCCCCATCAGGGGGGACTAAAGTCTGGAAATTTTCACATCCTTTAGAAAAATCTGAGAATTTCATATTGAAGTCTGCAGTGGAAAATATTTTATTTTTAGAGTTTACTGATGAGGCTTCAAAATACCCCAGAACAGAATCATCAGAATTGCAAGCACATATGTTTCCAGTTATATTGCCTGGAATGTTGTCATAAATTCCGCCATTGTTCTGATTTATTTTCTGCATGCTTTCCCAGAATTCATAGCTTTCCAAGCTGATGGAATATAAAGAAACATTTAAAAAGTAAGCGTAGTTGAGTTTGACTTCTTCTTGGTTTACGAATGAAGTGGCAAGGTGATTGAATTGTTTGATATCATACTGGGATCCATCAAAAACTGAAATATTGTTGGATATATTGTAGGGATAACATATTCGTGATGGATTATCAGTAATTGGGCGAAAGTAGGGGCTTTGCCATTCCCAACTTTCTTGATAATCCCATTTCAGGTAAATATTCTGATTTGTATTCGATTTAGCATCTACAAAAAAGCCTGCACCCTTTAGTTTTTCACCATCAGGCATTATTTTAGTTATTTCTTCACCGTAAATTTTCTCAATTTCTATTTGAGGAGGGATTGTTTCCGGAGTGGATTCGTATTTCTTTCCATCTAAGGTCTGTATTTCAATCCAGTAAGAATGTCCAACCTTTCCTTTAAAATCAGGGGAGATATTATGGTAAAGCCCAGGTGTCGTTTCTGTAAAGCTGTCTGAGTTTCCGTCATTATCATAAATTGATATAACGGCTCCTATCTCAGGTAACAGGGTGTCTGCTATGTTTATACTAACTGTTCTAAATAATCGGACTTCATAAGGACCTTGACCATTTGTTATTTTTCCATCGATAACAAGGGTTGATACATCTTCATTGGTGTCTGGGTAAAATTTTTCAGTGCAAGAATTTAATAATATTAGCAAGACTGAAAAATACAATAATTTTTCTTTTAAGAGCATTATGAATAGGGGGTTAGGGTTTGCATAAAAATAACAAATTAATTTACATATAAATATGATGGTGTTCATTTTCAGGGCTTCTGGATTTAATTTATAATAAAAAAGCCATCTCTTTTCTTATGAGATGGCCACGTTTCTTTTGATAAGTAGGGGTTCTGATGAATTTTATCAGAACAATATTTTTTGACGAATTTTACTTTTTGTGTGATTAAAAATAAATCATAATGATATTTCTGATATAATTAAATGACTGTCCTGTAATGCTGAGAATTTAAGCTCGTCCTGAGAAGGATTATCAAGAATTAATAATTCACCTTTTTTTAAGACGAGATCGTTTTGTTCGATATTTAGACCTATTTTTCCTGTATAGAGGTAGATGAATATCATAGAATGCTTGGAGATCGGGTAATCAGTTGCTTGTTTTTGCAAAAGAGATAGCGAACTTAATTCACCCTTGGTTTTTCCTCTCGTCATTAAATTAAAATCGGTGCACATTCCTACTGATGAGGTTTCCCAATCACCTTCGAATGCATCAACATCAAATTCGTGTAGTATTTTGTTATAATGATTTTTGTGCGAAATTTTTATTTGGCCATCAAGAATCATAATTTTTCTTGAGACACCTGGTAGAGAGGTGAAGTTTGATTGTTCAACTTCAACCTTAGCTGTACTTAATCTGAAATCGAAATTTCTCAGTCCATATTCAGCTGTTTCGGGATAGATATAGAGTTGGGTGCTGGTTCCACCTGACCAGTTTATGGTCTTAAAATTTTCTGCGTGTATGATTGAAAATGACATGGGATTTTAACTCTTAGTTTATAATAATTAAGTCCAAACTTAATAATTTGTTTTTCCATTCACATTCTATTTGGTAAATTAGAAGGTAACAACTCCAAATAAGTTTCATGGCGAAAACAACTCGATGGCGGCGTTTTTTAATATGGAGACTCCGTCATATCAATAACCGGACTTTTATTTTAATACTTAGCGTTCTTGTTGGGATCACTTCCGGCATGACGGCTCTTGTATTAAAAACGGCCGTGTATAGAGGGAGGGAATTTCTTTTGGAGGGCATAAACTGGAGCTATCAAAACTATCTGTTTTTTCTTTATCCCATGATGGGAGTGGGTTTGACATTGGTTTTCAAAAAATACATCATCCGCGATTTTGTAAAGCATAATATAACCTCTCTTTTGCATGCAATTTCAAAACGAAATAGTATTGTCAAACTACACAAGACTTATTCCTCAGTTATTGGGTCGATCATAACCGCAGGTTTTGGGGGAAGTATTGGTCTTGAGTCACCCATTATATCCTCAGGTGCAGCGATAGGGTCAAATATGGCCCGAAATTTTCATCTCAACTATAAAGAGGTGACTATTATGCTGGCTTGTGGAGCCTCGGGAGCCATTGCGGCTATCTTTAATACCCCTATTGCCGCGATTGTCTTTGCTTTGGAAGTTTTATTGATTGATTTATCCCGATTTTCCTTAATTCCTCTTCTAATTGCATCGGTTAGCGGGGCGATAACGACCAAATTATTTCTTGATGAAAGTATTTTAATTGAATTCACTATTACGCATCCTTTTGAAATAAAAGACATTCCATTTTTCATCCTTTTAGGTATTTTATCGGGTCTCATATCCGTGTATTTTACGAGAATGTTTCTTTGGATTGAAGGACGGTTTGGAAATATTCGCCTACTCAGAAATAGAATGCTAATTGGCGGATTGAGTTTAGGTGTACTTATTTTCTATTTTCCGGCTCTTTATGGTGAGGGATATAATATGGTTAAGGCTTTAATTGTAGGGAACCTTGAAGAAGTGTTTCATTCTAGTCTTTTCGAAAATTATACCCACGTTGGTTATATGGTGGTGATTTTTATTGGGGCAATGGTTTTTCTCAAGGTTATTGCAACTTCAATCACAATAGGTGCGGGAGGTATTGGAGGTATTTTTGCACCTTCAGTCTTTACAGGTGCTATGCTTGGTTTTCTTTTTGTGTATATTATCAACCATTTTCAATTAGCAGAGCCCTTATCAGCCAGCAATTTCACCTTGGTAGGTATGGCAAGTGTGCTTGGAGGGGTATTGCATGCGCCTTTAACGGGTATTTTTCTGATTGCAGAAATTACCAGTGGTTATGAATTGATTGTGCCCTTAATGTTGTCGACGACCATTTCATTTATCACCGTAAAAAGTTTTCAAAAAGAGTCTATAATTACGATACAGCTTGCGCAAAAGGGAGAATTGATTACACACGATAAAGATCAGGCAGTTCTCCGATTTATGCAGCTTTCAAAGGTTATTGAAAGAGATCTGTTAAGTATTGATGAAGATGCAAATCTGGGTGACTTGATTCATGTGATATCCAAATCGAAAAGAAATATTTACCCGGTACTTACCGAGGAGGGGTTCCTAATAGGCGTTGTTCTTCTCGATCAGGTTCGGGATATCATGTTTAATAAAGAGATGTACGATACGCCTATTAGTAACTTGATGATTATGCCACCAGCGTCGATCTCTTTTGAAGATTCAATGGAAACGGTTTTGAAAAAGTTTACTGAAACCGGAGTCTGGAATTTACCCGTTTTAGATAATGGAAAGTATATTGGTTTTGTTTCGAAAGCCAAGTTATTTTCTGCTTATCGTCAACTTTTGGTTAAAATCACAGCCCAATAGTTTAGGCTTTATACATCACAACTTCTTTCACATCAAGAAATGCTTCTTCAAGTAGTACCATATGCTTAAAGAAAAAATCATAACATTTTTCCCAGTCTTCCTTATTAAAAATTGAAACCTCAGGAAGCTGGTAGTAGATCACACTCACTTCTTTGAAACCTTTTATAAAGTAATGTTTGTTCCAAACTAATTCTTGTCCGCAAGTTTCATTAATTACAGGTTTGTATTTTTCAAAACGTTCGAAGACAGATAACCTGTTTGTATCCAATTTGCTGTCAACTTGAAGCATTACAAAAGCACCTTGTTCATTTAAATCGAATTTAAGCTGAACTTCTTTTATTTGCGTTCCCTTTAGTACCCAGGAAGTCATTTTGCGCCCCTTTTTCTTAGAGTACCGCTTAAATCCATCCCAAAATCCAATCTTTATAGCTTTAGCTTCTTCCTTTGTGTACATTTTGTCTTCTATTATAAATAAACCAATTTTAGCAATCAGGTATGATTGTCGTCTGTCTTTAGAACTGCAAAATTACGGATTCCTTAAGATTAAAAGGTCTTAGAAAAGGATAAAAAAATAATACTATCTTTAAATTTCAAATACCTGGAAATTAATGTCTCGATATAATATATTCAAATACCTGTGCCCGCTATTACTCTTACTTTCTGTTAAAAGTATGGCATATTTTGATCCTGATTCGACTTATATTGATTCACTTAGGGTGCCTAGTTATATTGAGGGACCTCATGTGAAATACAGTGCGCCAAATCGAGTTGAGGCTTTTTATATCAAGCATGATAGTTTGAAAAATAAAACGAAAATTATTCGTAAATATTTTAGATATAAAAACGACACAGTTCGTTTCAAAGGCTTTGCGGGCACAGATACGGCAGACTATATCATCCCCCGGAATATTAAACCGCAGTCGAGTTTGATTCAAACGGAGGGGAAGATTGCTGTTTTTGGAGATATACATGGCGAGTATGAATCCTTGGTTGCTATGCTGCGTTACAATAAGATTATCGACAAGCATAACAATTGGATTTGGGCAAATGGGCAACTCGTTTTTACAGGTGATGTTTTTGACCGCGGGGATAAAGTTACTGAGTGTTTGTGGTTATTATTTAATTTGGAAATGCAAGCGCAAAAAGCAGGAGGCAATGTTCATTTTCTTTTGGGCAATCACGAAATGATGGCCCTGTTGTTTGATAATCGTTATGTTGACGATAAATATTTGCATGCAGCACATGCATATAAATATCATTATTCTCATTTTTTTGGTAAACACACCATCCTTGGTAAATGGTTGAGAGCTCGAAATACGGTAATCCGTATTAATAAGCTCCTGTTTGTTCATGCTGGTCTATCACCTAAATTTATGGAAAAGAAGATGAGTATTCAGAATATTAATGAGGGGATGCGTTATCATATCAATAATTACACTGAGCTATCGGATACTTCCATGGTTGATTTATTCTTATATTCAGAGAGTCCTTTGTGGTATAGAGGCTATCTTTCAAGGACTGAAACATATTCGAGAATAAGCCTGAGTGAGGTGGTTCAGACTTTAGATTTTTATGACGCTATAGTTATTATATTCGGGCATACACCCGTTGCTAAGGTTTATCCTTTTTATTCGTTTAAACTGATTGCAATGGATGTCCCTATTGGGGATCCGAATTTTATTGACCAAGGCTTATTGATAGATAATCAGATGTATTACCGTATATTTGCACACAAGGAAAAAGAACGAATAAAATAGATAAAACATGGATCTACTTTTAAATTCACCCGAGATACCCACAGAAATGTTAGGAGGCAATTTTATTGATTTGGTGTTACGTTTTGGACTAAATCTTTTGGCAACCATATTCGTTATTATATTCGTCTATTTTAGAGCGACAGGTAAGCGGTCTTATGTGTTCACCTATATTTTAATTTCAACAACCATATTCTTTTTGTGTTTCCTTTTGGGGAGTATCGATCTGCAATTGGGATTTGCATTAGGTTTATTCGCCATATTTGGTATTATTCGTTATCGAACCGATACCATTCCAATTAAGGAAATGACCTATCTATTTTTGGTCATTACGCTTTCTGTAATTAATTCGTTAGCTAGTATAGAGGTCAGTTTGAGTACAATTGTATTTACCAATCTGACTTTGATGGCAACCACTTGGTTGATGGAAAGAGTTTGGATGAAGCGTCATTTGGCTCGAAGAAGTTTGATATACGATCGGATGGATTTAATTCATCCAGACAAGAGGCAAGAACTAATAGATGATATTTATGAAAGAACTGGCATTGAAGTTGTTCGGTTCAAATTAGGCCAAATTGATTTGTCAAAGAAAAGTGTGAGACTCACTATTTTTTATAAAGAAGATATTACCCCTAATGTTCTTTCTGATCCGGAAATGTCTGATAAAGACTTTGAATAAGGCTTATATACTTAATCTCTAAATGTGAGATTTTCATAATATTGAATCTTTAGACTTAACTTTAATAATAAGCTCCAGATGAAATTATCATTTAAAATAACTGTCTTATTTGCTTTGCTTTTCTTCTTTGCTCAAGGTTCATATGCCCAAGTTGAAGAATTGGATAAGCCATATGTCGCCTCTGATTTATTTGAATCTGACACATTAATTGAGTTATCCATTACTACAAATCTGAAGGAACTCATAAAAGATACGGGAAAGAAGAGCAAATACCATCAAGCACGTTTATCCTACCATCAAGGTGATTCTATTGTCAGTATAATAGTCGAATTAAAAACGAGGGGGCATTATAGAAAAAATAAGAATGTGTGTGCTTTTCCACCACTTCGAATCAAATTCAATCAAGCAACTTCGAGTTACACTCTTTTTCACGATCAAGATAAATTAAAAATTGTGGGGCATTGTCGTAATAGTAATCCCCGGTTTCAGCAGATGGTTTTTCAAGAATATCTGATTTATAAAGCCTACCAGATTCTAAGCCCGGAAAGTTTCAGAGTTCGTCTGGCAAGGGTGACTTACAAGGACAGTGCTGATGAAATAAAGCCCTTAACCGAATACATTTTCTTTATTGAAGATTTTGAAAAAATGGCCAGGCGGAATGGCAAAATTCCAATTTATAAAGAACGTATCCATCAGGAGCATACAATGATATTTGAGGCGACAAGGATGGCTGTATTTCAATTTATGGTAGGTAATACCGATTGGGGAGTCCCAACGCTTCATAATATTAAACTGATTGCAAGTACACCTACATCCCGACCTGTAACTGTTCCATACGATTTTGATTGGTCTAGTTTAGTAAATGCACCTTATGCCGTTCCAAATGAAAAACTGGATGTCGATAATATTCACCAAAGGCTCTATAGGGGCTATAAGCGGACACCTGAAGAGCTGGAGTTTGTGTTTAAGGAGTTTAGAATGAAGAAGGATGCGATTTATTCGCTTTATCAAAACAACACTTTACTTAATGAGAAAGAGAAAAAGCGTGTTCTGGATTATTTCGACGAATTCTATGAAATTATTGATGACCCAAAGCAAATACAACGGTTTTTTATTGATGATGCTCGCCAGCTGAAGTATAAATAATCTGATAAAAGTTCCTCTTTTGTTTTAAGCAATTTTTAAAAAGTTTTTCTTTGTACCCTCAAAATCACGAATCATCAGATATTAATAATAATGGGATTACTTTTAGCATTTGATAAAGATAAAATTGAGGCAGGTTGCGATGAAGCTGGTCGAGGTTGTTTGGCTGGACCAGTTGTAGCAGCAGCGGTGATTCTTCCTCCCAAATTCAAGAATGGCATTCTTGATGATTCTAAAAAGCTTAGCGAAAAAAAACGATATGCCCTTAGAGATATTATTGAAAAGGAAGCCTTAGCCTGGGCTGTAGGAATTGTTAGTCCTGAGGAGATTGATAAGATTAATATTCTGAACGCTTCTTTTTTAGCTATGCACAGAGCCATTGATCAGCTTGGTGTTAAGCCGGAGCAACTCTTAATCGATGGGAATCGTTTTAATCCTTATCACAATACACCACATCATTGTATTATAAAAGGCGATGGGAAATACTTATCTATAGCCGCAGCTTCTGTTTTAGCAAAAACATATCGCGACGATCTGATGTTGGAGATGCACAACAAGTATCCTGCATATGATTGGGATAGTAACAAAGGCTATCCGACAAAAAAACATCGACTAGCCATTCGTGAATTTGGTATCACACCGCATCATCGCAAAACGTTTGGTATGCAACCTGACCAACTGTGCTTAAAATTGTAGGTGATTTCAACGTCAAAACAACACGTTTTTTGAATTGTTGATATTTAAATATCAGATGATTATGTTTATTCTGTCCAGTGAGTTGACTGAATATTAGGATGAGTTCAACGAGAAAATTCCCGAGTTAATCTAAATTAGTTCTGAGTACAGGTTGTTAATAGTTTGATTTGTAATGTTATACATACATTATTGTTTTTGCTTGCGAAGGTCGCTTATTTTCAGATTCAGGAATAATATTAACTTTGTGTTCTTTGGTGTACTTATAATCAACATTCATTAATAGTGGAGTTACTTACCAATTGAAAGTAAGAACTTCACAATAGATTTTAAATTAAAACAAAATGAGAAAATTAGCATCATTGGTTTTGGTTTTAAGCCTTTTGTTGAGTTTTAGCCCTGCTAAAGCTGACGAAGGAATGTGGCTTTTATCATTACTTAAGAAACAAAATGTTGCAGAAATGCAGGAAATGGGCCTTAAATTAAGCGCTCAGGATATTTATGACATTAACAACAATTGCTTGAAAGATGCGATTGTTGGTTTAGGAAGAGAAGGAAGACCTTTCCGTCATTTCTGTACTGGTGAAATTATTTCTGATCAGGGATTATTTCTAACCAACCACCACTGTGGATTCCCGTCTATTCAATCTCACTCTACAACTGAGCACGACTATCTTGCTGATGGTTTTTGGGCTTATGACAAGAGTGAAGAGTTGACTAATGAAGGCTTAACTGCTTCTATCTTGGTTCGTATGGAAGACGTAACGAAGAAAGTTTTATCAACAGTAAATGATAAAATGACAGAAGATGAGCGTTATGCTGCAATTGAAAAAGTTGCTAAAGAAATTGAAACTGAGACAGAGAAAGATTCAGAATACAAGGCTAGCGTTAAAAGCATGTTCGAAGGCAATCAGTACTTCCTTTTTGTTTATCAAATTTATCAGGATGTGCGTTTGGTAGGTGCTCCTCCATCATCAATGGGTAAATTTGGTGGTGATACCGACAACTGGATGTGGCCACGTCATACTGCAGACTTCTCGATGTTCCGTATCTATACCGATGCTAACGGAAAACCAGCTAAATATTCACCTGATAATGTACCATTGAAACCTAAGCATCACTTACCTGTTTCAATTAAAGGTGTTCAGGAAAAAGATTTCGCAATGATTATGGGTTTCCCTGGAACTACAAACCGTTACCTAACTTCTTTTGGTTTGGAGGAAACAATGAAAATTACGAATCAGAATCGTTACGATATCAGAACAGTTAAGCTGAATACTCTTAAAGAAGATATGGCTGCTGATCAGAAGATTCGTATTCAGTATGCTTCAAAATATGCAGGTTCGGCTAACTATTGGAAATACTCAAATGAGCAGAATAAAGCTTTAAAGAGCTTAAACACAATGGCTGCGAAAAAAGAGATTGAAGCTGATTATTTAGCTTGGGTTAATAAAAAGACCAAAAGAGTTGCTAAATATGGCGAAGCATTAAACTTGATTGAGAAAGCTTATGCTGATCGAAAAGAAACTCGTAATGCTTTATCATATCTAGGTGAAGCTCTTTTACAAGGTCCTGAAATGTATATGTTTGCAGTTAAATCTACTGGTTTAATGAAGAAACTATCTGCTGAGGAACAAGATAAAGACGCTATAACTAAAACTATTGAAGGCCTTAAAGGAGCTGCAAAAGCATTCTATAAGGACTACAATATGTCAACTGATCAGAAGTTAATGGTTGCTCTTTTTACCAAATATGCTGAAGATATTGAATTGGAAAAACGTCCCGAGATCTTTAAGGTAATCGCTGAAGAATACAATAACAACTTTGGAAAATTCGCAGAAGCCGTTTATTCAAAATCAGTATTTGCTAATCAAGAGTCCTTTGATAAGTTTATTGAGAATCCAACTGCCGAAGCTATTTCAAATGATATGGCATTCAAAGTAGGGAGTTCAATAATTGATGCATATAGAGCGATTGCCGGCGAAATGAGTGCGGGTGCTGAGCAACTTCAGAAAGGTAAGCGTTTGTTTGTTGACGGTTTATTGCAAATGAACAAGAAGAAGAATATGGCTCCGGATGCAAATTCAACTTTGCGTCTTACTTATGGTACTGTTGGCGGTTATTCTCCTAAGGATGCTGTTTACTACAAGCATTTCACAACTCTTAAAGGTGTGATGGAGAAGGAAGATGCGACAAATCCTGAATTTGTTGTTCCTGCTAAATTGAAAGAATTATACAGCAACAAAGATTTTGGTCAATATGCAGATCAGGATGGCAGACTTCACACGTGTTTCTTAACCAACAGTGATATTACTGGTGGTAATTCAGGTTCTCCTGTGATTAACGGAAACGGTGAATTAATTGGTACTGCTTTTGATGGTAATTCTGAAGCAATGTCTGGCGATATCGATTTTGAAGATAACCTACAAAGATGTATCAACCTTGATGTTCGTTATACTCTTTTCATCATTGAAAAATACGCAGGTGCTAAAAACCTAATCGAGGAGATGACTATTGTAAAATAATCTCTCTTAAGATATTATCAGTTTAAAACTGAGTCTATAAAATAAAAGGATGTTCGATTGACCGAACATCCTTTTTTGTTATCTTAATATCCACTAAATTTGAGCAGAATATCATATTTGTATCTCGAATAAATCGAAACTTGAATGGGAAGAAAAATTACCATGTATACCGATGGCGCATGTAGTGGCAATCCTGGCCCTGGAGGCTACGGAACTGTCTTGATATCGGGCAAACACCGCAAAGATTTAGCAGAAGGATACAAATTAACAACCAATAACCGTATGGAGCTTCTTGCCGTAATCGTTGGTTTGGAAGCTCTGAAGGAAGAGGGGTGTGATGTGACAATTTATTCTGACTCGAAATATGTTGTTGATGCGGTTGAGAAGAAGTGGGTTTTTGGTTGGGAAAAAAAACGTTTTAAGGACAAGAAGAATCCTGATCTTTGGCTGCGATTTCTTAAAATATATCGCAAACATCAGGTCAAATTTATTTGGGTGAAAGGACATGCCAATATACCTGGTAATGAATTGGCCGATAAATTGGCAGTAATGGCTTCTCAAAAGCCGAATCTACCTGAAGATACCGGATATAAAGCTTAAGTATTTCTCAGAAAATTTCCTTTAGCTTATAAGAATGAAGAAGGTAATTGCCAGCGTGTATAAACCAATCAGGATAATCAACAATATACCGATATAACGGTAACAGGCTTTTAGTTCCTGAAAAGCATGTCTTAACACATCCTGATCATTTTGATTTAGTGCTCTTCGGGTATATCTGGCAAAAAGATAAAGGTAATTCGAAGGAAAATAAACCAATAGGGCCATTAGTAGGAAAAAGAGAGATATTGCTAGTCTGGGTAGTTTGAAATTGAGATGACATTCGATGTTGGCAGCGACAAATGGGAAAACAATTGTAAGAAGCAACAAAATGCCAAGTTTGATAAAACCCAGAATGGCCATAAACTTACCCCATTGGGCAATTTCCCGGAGATAGTTTTTTGATCGCTCATCGATACAAATAGGCTTGAAATCTGTTGTCTCTTTCATAACGAAGGAATTTAGCACATCCTTTAAGTTACAAAATTTCAGTGAGAAAATATGGATTCTAACTAGATAACAATGAGCTGATGTTTGTCAGCCTTAAGTATTTTGACTGCTTGCTCTATTTCCTGCTGAGTGGGTTCTGACAGATAATGATATTTATCCCGAATACCATGCTTACGTAATTTGATTAACACTTTTCTTACCTCAGGAGAAAGGGATTGTATCAAATTTGATATGTTTTCGATTTCTGCTTTGTCGTTATTAAAACCCGGTACAAGTACAAAACGGATTTCATCTAACTTGTTTTCGGAGTTTAGATATTGAATTGATTTCAATATTTTTTCATTTGCGTAGCCCGTAATTCTGTTGTGATTTTGAGGGGAGTATGCTTTAATGTCAAGCATGAAACCATCAACCCAATCGAGTAGAAGATCCCATTTGTTTTGCTCGGTATTTCCATTGGAATCAACCAAAATCGAAAGTTTATTAAGCTCAGGATGCTTTTTTACTGCAGTAAATAATTGATGTAAGAATTTTGCTTGCAACATGACTTCGCCACCTGAAACTGTAATTCCTGAAATAAAATTCTTTACCTCAATAATCTCTGAAATCAGGTCATCAACAGTCATCTTCTTATAGAAAGGGCTGCTGTTTTCAGGACAATTTTTTAAGCAGGAGTCACAATGCGTACAGGTACTCGTGTTATGTATGATGTGTTTGTTCGAGGCATCAATTTTTAAACTTTGTGTCGGGCAGTTTTGTACACAAAGCCCGCACATATTGCACAGTCCGATCGTGTGTGAATTGTGACAATACATGCAATTGAGGTTACAGCCTTGAAAGAAAATAACCATTCTGTTTCCGGGGCCATCAATCACACTCGATTTGATGATGCCACTAATATTGGCCTGCAGTTCGCTCATGTGAATCAATTCTTTTTGCGATACGCTTATCGACATCGGCATTATCCATAGAATTGGCTGCAAAAAGTGCGCTGCCATATCTTGAACCTTCCTCTCTAAAATCTTTCAGATCACTTCGGCGAACCAAGTAGCCCGTAATTCGAATAAATTCACTATTTGATAAGTTAAACGTGAACATTCGCATTCCCTTTTTAAAGGCCCCTTTGATAATATCTACAATAGCAGAGGGGTTTCTTTTAATGGTTTCATTAAAATGGAATATGTCGCTAATCCCCCCATTGAACAAATGATGATGCGGGGCGACGGCGTTTATGTGAGCGTAAATATCAGGTTCTTCGCCGATTGGAATTCGGGCTCCGGCGGTTTCTTCAATATCGATATCTATTCCTGATTGGGAATGGAAAAAGGCTTTGCCATTATTGGCTTCACAATATGGTAATTGTCTTGAATCAACCTGCCTTTTCATTTCCTCAAGGATTCGATGTCCCAGTTGATTGGCTACTTCATCTTTACCATAGCTGAAGTTCTGACCACTATTCTTCATCAATTGATTCACGCACTCTGCTAGGGCGTAGAAACCAAACATAGCAGAGAAGTTTTTAAGAGATATGATACCTTCCTGAGCCAGAAAATCGTTTTGAAAATAGTTGACTGTTTCAACCAAATATTTAATCCTTGCTTCAATAATGTCCAGAGTCATTTGGCAATATTTAGGAAGGGTGTCTGATATAAAAGCTTCGGTACTTCCTTTGTGACTGTCCGTAATTTTTTTCAGGTTAAGACGAATAAGAGTATGAGAACCGCCGCCTTCGGGCAGGGAATTATAACAGCTTACAACACCATAATCAGCTTTAAAATCGGCAGCCGTCATTTTGTGGTTGGTAATATGAGGTTTCGCGACTTCGAAAACTGTTTTTGCAGCCTCAATTAGAAATTCTTCAGATGTTTTATCTGTATCGTATTTTAATGTCAGATTTGGAACCACCTGTTTGAGTTCTCGCTCTATTCTCAATATTGTCCGGGCAATCACATTATCCTCAGGACCAATGTTGGCATGAACAAAAGCGTCAGGCAGAGTTCTGTCGATGTATCGCCAAAAGAGTTTTAACTTTTTGTAAATAGCTTCCTCTGATAAATCGCTTACAAAGGGAAGTAATAGCTGATCGATATTCCCCAAATAAACCGAATAACCAGTTATTGAAGGGATATGAACATAAAGAATGGAAAGAAAATTGATGGCTTCATCCAAATCTGTTGGCGGTTCAAGTTCGAGGTATTTTACCCCTTTTTTTAAAGCCAACTTGTAATCAGGAAGAATGTAGCGGGGGCGATAGGGTGCTGAGCCTTCGAATAAATCACAAATCACCTTCTCATTTAAAGCAGTCATCGCTTCGGTCGATACCTCAGGATAGCTTTGTGTGCTTTCGGCAATATAGGCTAAGTGGTGTTTTTTTTGCTTGTAATCCAGACTTCCATCTGTTAAAACTGTGTGGACTCTATTCTTAATCTCTTCCATAATCCGGTTTTTCCTTTTCGCTCAATATTCGTCATCAAAAATAGCTAAATCCCACTTTATATAAAATCTTCTTAAATGTAATCTTTTACTATCAGCAAAAAGATATATAGATGATTTCATCGGAATATGCGGTTTATGTTTAGAATAAATATACTTAGGGAGTTAGGGGTTTGTGCTTTCATTCCAAGTTATATTTTGTTTTGAACATGTGTAATTAGAGGCACAAAATATTTTTTATCGAAAGTGTAACATTTCAATTGTTCTTGCATCAAAAAGGCAAACAAACAATTTAAATAAGAACTTATGAAGAAGATTACAACAACTATTACACTTTTAGTATTATTCAGTCTTAGTGTATCGGCAAATTTACAATCAATACAAGTTGAGGTAAAAGGAAAAGGTAAGCCCGTTTTGTTGCTGCCAGGTTTCACATGTACAGGTGATGTTTGGAATGAGACCGTAGCAGAGATATCAGAGACTAACGAATGTCATATTGTTACCTATGCTGGTTTTGGGAATGTTCCTGCTCTTGATACTTTGTGGTTGCAAACTATAAAACAAGATTTAGATATGTATATTGAGCAGAACAAATTTGAAGATTTATCGATTATAGGTCATAGCATGGGCGGAACTCTCGCTCTTTGGTTAGCTAGTGATAAAAAACACGATATAAAAAACCTATTAGTTGTTGACGCTTTACCTTGTATGGGTGCATTGATGATCCCCAATTACTCAAGTGAGACGATTACTTATGATACGCCATATGCTAGGAATTTATTAAGCATGTCTGATTCCGATTTTAGTGGAATGGCTATGAATTTTGCAAAGTTTATGTGTAAAAATACATCTAAACATGAACAGATCGCAAATTGGATAAAGATATCAGATAGAAAAACATATGTGCATGGTTATTTCGATCTATTAAAGATCGATTTGCGAAAATCGCTTTCTAAAATTGATATTCCAGTTAGAATATTGGCTGCAGCCAATCCATCAAAGAGTATGGTAGAAAATGCATATAATGAGCAGTATGCTCTTTTAGATAATAAAGACGTTATATATATTGAAAATTCAGCACATTTTATTATGTATGATCAATATGATGTTTATATTGAGAATGTAAAACAGATTCTAGAGTAAAGTAATTATGAGTAAAGATAAGATGTTTAATACCCTGTATAAGGATAATTATGCGACGGTATATCGATTGTGTTTATCTTATGTATCGGGGAATAATGAAATTGCTGATGACCTGGTGCAAGAGGTATTTGTTAAGATTTGGCAAAACTCAGATAGCTTTCGAGAAGAATCCCAGATAAGCACCTGGATATATAGAATAACCGTGAACACCTGTTTAATGCATCTTCGTAAAGTTAAGAAACTACAGGAGAGGTATACCGATGAAATACCTGACCTAGCTAATGACGATGAGGATGAGTTGAAGGTTGAAAAATTGAAGTTATTACGCTCATGTATGCACAAGCTAAATGAGATGGGTAAGATTTTGATATCACTCGTTTTAGAGGATGTTTCGCAGAAGGAAATTGCAGAGATAGTAGGCTTGACCAATGAAAATGTAAGGGTTAAGATTCACAGAAATAAAGGCAAGCTTTTTAAATGTATCAGCAGTAAGGAAATGCAAAATACTTTATAGATAATAGATAGAAATCATGAATAATTTTAAAGATATACAGTCGATTTGGGATAGTCAGGAAAATGATAACACAATTGAAATTCCTAAAACCCTGAGAAAAAAAATCAAAAAGGCTAACAGTGTAGTGAATGATAGTCATGCAAAAACTATCATTATTTTAGCGATAACAGCAATTTTAGTAACAGTGGGCTATTTCCTGATTATTAAGCAAGGCTCGCTTATAACAATTACAGGGCTAGTAGCTATGCTATTGGCTTTAATCGTAAGAATTGGAATAGAAGTCATGAGTTTAAATAGAAAAAAGAAGTTGGATGTTTTAGCTACGTCTAAGCACTTAGCTAAGGACTTGTCGAATTATTATATGTGGCGAAAAAGAATTCACAAGTTCCCAACTCTGCTTACAGTTTCAGCTTACATACTTGGTGTAGGTCTTTTATTTATTGAGTTTAGGGTACATCTTACATCTTTTTGGTTCAATTTCTTCTTGATGGAGTTTGTAGTCATAGCGATTGTCCTATTTTTCTTTATTCGAAAGAAAATAAGACAAGAGGTAAATTCTCTTGCAGAACTCATTGCGATGTACGAGGCAGAATAAATATTTAAGAAAAGTATTGGGCTATTGTGGAAAATACTTTACAGTATCTTCAATACTTTTCTTAATATCAATAAATTTAAAATCCAAAGTCTCCTTAATTTTCTGATTGGAGTAATAGGTGCAGTTGTGTGATGATCGAGCAGTGGCTTTAGTGAAGCTGGGTTCTTTAAATAGGAAAATCTTTTTTAAATAAGCCAGTCTCCAGGCAATTCCTGTTAAAAAGGGTGAAGCATATTTGTTTGGCTCCGGTAGGTTCAATGCTTTTGCAATCGTCTTGAAGATGAATTCGTAGCTGCAATTATCAGAATTCAGTAGAAAACGTTGATTTTTAATATCTGAATCCATAAGCTGAATCATAGCTTTACTGACATCTCTGACATCGACATAACCGGTAATGCCACGGGTAAAGTATTTCATGCCTTTAGCTACAGATGTGAATAGTAGTGATGATCCTTTGTGCCAATGACCTGGTCCCAATATGATAGAGGGGTTGACAATAACGGCATCTAATCCTTCTTCGATACCCCGCCAAACTTCAAGTTCCGAATTGAATTTACTCATCGAATAATCAGAGCGTTTATCTTCAGGACTCCAGGGTGTTGTTTCGGATACAACTTCGTCTTTTTCTTCGGGAGTCCCCAGCGCTGCAACAGAACTAACAAAGCAGAGTTTTTGAATTTTATGATCCAAGCAGGTATTAACGAGATTGCGTGTGCCTTCTACATTAATTCGTTTTATTTTTGCCTTATCAGCTTTTTTGAATGAAACAATAGCGGCACAATGATAGACTTTTGTGATGCCTTCGAGGGCATTTTCCAAAGACTCAATATCCAGCATATCACCATTTACCCATTCAATCTTATCAAAGAGTTCATCTGCAGAATCGGTATAATAGGAAAAGCATTCACGGACATCCAGTAAAGAGCTGTTTTCTCTTTTTAAGGCACGAATGCTTTCGCCTTTTTTTGCCAAATCGAAAAGTAAGTGTGAACCGACCAGACCGGTACCGCCAGTAACTAGAATCATCTTGTAAAATTAATGAGAAAACGGGAGTAGAGTTAATGAGCCGAAATGAACTCATTAACTCAAAATTCATTCACTATTTAGGCCAAATTATTTTAATGCTTTGCTTCATGTTTGGACTCACACTTAGTGGGACCGGACTTGTTCCTGCGACTGATTCGATGATTTTCTTTTCATCATCCGTGTAGGCTTTGTCAGGGAAAATAAATTCAGCAACCACTTCATCGACACGACGAGGATCAGCTGCCATTATTTTAGTAATGTTCAATTCTGTTCCAACAATATCGATATTGTTATCACGAGCCACAATGCCCATGATGGTCATAATGCACGATCCAAATGAGGTAGCCATCAAATCGGTTGGCGAAAAAGCTTCGCCTTTACCTTGGTTGTCAACGGGCGCATCGGTGTAAATTTTATTTCCCGATTGCAAGTGAATATTTTCAGTTCTTAGATCGCCTAAGTAGGTTGTTTTTACTGTTGTCATCGTATTATCCTTTTAATTGTAATTCCTATTATTCTTCAAGGAATTCTTATGAATTCAAAGCTAAATATATTTATTAATTTCGGATTATAAGTATTTTTCCCATTGAGCTTAAAATTTGTCCTTTAGCCAGCTCATTTGCATGCTCTTATTCCTTTGATTAAGTGTTGAGTATCGTTATCATGTCTTGTATTTTTTCTATATTTGTGAACTTTTGAGAAGAAGTATCGTATTCTGATTGATAATAATTAGGGCTAAACTGCAACTTATTTGGAGTTTGATTTAGTTGTGTCAATCAATTATTTTTTCTTAACCCGTTGATTTACGGGATGATTTGTTAAGTATCAAAATTAAAATATGAGCACAAAATTTCCAGATTACAAGAACTTAGATCTTTCACAGATCAATAAAGATGTCTTAAAAGAATGGGAAGAAAACAAGACTTTCGACAGGAGTTTAGAAACTCGTGAAGGAAATCCATCTTTTGTTTTCTACGAGGGACCCCCATCAGCAAATGGGATGCCTGGTATTCACCACGTGATGGCCCGTGCATTGAAAGATATTGTATGTCGTTATAAAACGCTTAAGGGTTTCAAAGTAGATCGTAAAGCAGGTTGGGATACCCACGGACTTCCGGTTGAGTTGGGTGTTGAGAAGGAATTAGGTATTACCAAAGAAGATATTGGTAAGAAGATTTCTGTTGATGAATATAACGAAGCTTGTAGAACAAACGTGATGAAATATACACGTGAGTGGGAAGATTTGACTTCGAAGATGGGTTACTGGGTGAATATGGATGAGCCATATATCACTTACGATAACCGTTATATTGAGACTTTGTGGTGGTTGCTTAAGCAATTATTCGAGAAGGGATTCTTGTATAAGGGCTATACCATTCAGCCATTTTCTCCGGCTGCCGGAACAGGATTATCAACTCACGAGTTGAACCAACCGGGCTGTTATAAAGATGTAAAAGACACAACGGCAGTTGGTCTGTTTAAGATTGAAAAAGACGCTAAGAGTGATTTCCTTTTCGAAGGAATCGACTGTGATGCTTATTTCATGGCCTGGACAACTACGCCCTGGACTTTACCATCGAATACGGCTCTAGCTGTTGGTCCTAAGATCACTTATGTGCGTGTGCGTACTTTCAACCCATACACAGGTAAGGATTGTGTTGTTGTTTTAGCTAAAGATTTGTTCAACAATTTCTTCGATACTAATTTGAAGGATGTTGAACTAAGCGAATATAAAATTGGGGATAAGAAAATTCCTTACAAGCCACTTTCAGAGTGCGTCGGAACCGATCTTGAAGGCATTCGTTATGAGCAATTATTGCCATGGGTGAAGCCTGAAGGTGATGCGTTCCGTGTCATTTTAGGTGACTTTGTAACCATTGAAGATGGTACAGGTATTGTTCATATTGCGCCTACTTTCGGTGCAGATGATGATAGAGTAGCCAAGGCAGCTGGTATTTCGCCACTTATCTTCCGCGATAAGGAAGGTAAAATGCAACCTATGGTTGACCGTACGGGTAAATTCTTCAAAATTGAAGAGTTGGATGAGGAGTTCGTAAAGAACCATGTAAATGTTGAGCTTTATGCACCTTATGCTGGTCGTTATGTGAAGAATGCTTTCGATTCTACTTTAACTGAGAAAGATCCTACTTTGGATGTTGATATTTCTGTTGACTTGAAAAAGAACAGTCAGGCATTTAAGGTTGAAAAGCACGTTCACAACTACCCACACTGTTGGAGAACTGATAAGCCAGTATTGTATTATCCATTGGATTCATGGTTTATTAAGACTACTGCTGTTCGCGATCGTATGATCGAACTCAACAAAACCATTAACTGGAAACCGAAATCAACAGGTGAAGGTCGTTTTGGTAAGTGGTTAGAGAACTTACAGGATTGGAATCTATCCCGTTCTCGTTACTGGGGTACACCTCTGCCTATCTGGGTTAGCGAAGACCGCAGCGAGATGAAATGTATTGGTTCTGTATCTGAGCTGAAAGCTGAGATTGTTAAGTCAATCGAAAAAGGATACATGAGCGAAAACATGCTTGAGAAATATGTAGATGGTGACAACACAAAAGAGAACTACGAGAAGTTCGATCTTCACCGTCCGTATGTTGATGATATCGTATTGGTGAGTGAGTCGGGACAGAAACTTTTCCGTGAGCTTGATCTTATTGATGTTTGGTTCGACTCAGGAGCGATGCCATATGCACAGCAACATTATCCATTTGAGAACAAAGAGGATTTCGATAAGAAATTCCCTGCCCAGTTTATTGCTGAGGGTGTGGACCAAACTCGTGGATGGTTCTTTACGCTGCATGCCATTGCAACAATGTGTTTTGATGGAGTCGCATTCGAGAATATCATCTCGAACGGATTGGTACTTGATGCAACTGGAAATAAAATGTCGAAGCGTTTGGGTAATGCGGTTGACCCATTCTCTACAATTGAGAAGTATGGTTCTGATCCATTACGTTGGTATATGATTACCAATGCTCAGCCTTGGGATAATTTGAAATTTGATTTAAATGGTGTTGAAGAAGTTCGTCGTAAATTCTTCGGAACACTTTACAATACATACAGTTTCTTCCAATTGTACGCTAATGTGGATGGATTTACCTATTCAGAAGCTGATGTACCAATGGAAAAACGCCCTGAGATTGATCGCTGGATTCTTTCTCTTCTGAACTCATTGGTGAAAGAAGTAGAGGAGTGTTACGAGGCTTATGAGCCAACTCGTGCGGGTCGTGCTATTCAGGATTTCGTAAATGAGAATTTATCAAACTGGTACGTTCGTTTATGTCGTAAGCGTTATTGGGGAGGTGACTATTCTACAGATAAGATTTCGGCTTATCAAACACTTTATAAGTGTCTTGAGACGATCTCTATTTTGGGATCACCAATTGCACCATTCTTTATGGATCGTTTATTCTTAGACTTAAATTCTGTGACCAAACGTTACACTGAGAATTCTGTTCATTTGGTAGATTTCCCAGCTGCTGACGAGTCTGTTATTGACAAAGCTCTTGAGGAAAGACAGGATATGGCTCAGAAGATTTCTTCAATGGTATTAGGTCTTCGTCGTAAAGTGAAGATTCGTGTACGTCAGCCATTGAGCAAGATTATGGTGCCAATTCTTGACGAAAGTATGATTCCTCAGTTGGAAGCTGTAAAAGGCATTATTCTTTCTGAGATTAATGTGAAGGAAATGGAGTTCATTACCGACACATCTGGTGTTCTGATTAAGAGAATCAAGCCTAATTTCAAGACTCTTGGACCTAAGCATGGTAAAATCATGAAGCAAATTGCTGGTGAGATTGCTAAAATGACTCAGGATGATATTGTAAATTTTGAAAAGGCTGCTGAATTCTCTATTGTTGTTAACGATGAGACTGTTGTCTTGACGCTTCAGGATGTTGAAATCATTTCGGAAGATATTCCAGGATGGTTGGTTGCGAATGAAGGTAAGCTAACAGTTGCCCTTGATGTAAACATAACTGAAGAATTACGTCAGGAAGGTATTGCTCGTGAATTTATCAATAGAATTCAAAACTTGCGTAAGGATAGCGATTTTGATGTAACGGATAAGATTACATTGGAAATTGCGATGCACGATGCGATAAATGATGCTGTTTCAACTCACAAAGATTATATTGGAAGTCAAACTCTGGCAGAATCAGTGAGTTTAGTTGAAAAAATAGACGGAGCAGATGCAAAAGAAGTAGAAATCGAGGCTGGAATCGAAACTTATATTCGAATTAAAAAGCTTAGTGTGTAATACTTTTTTTGTTATCTTTAGGATCAAATCCAAAATTATGACTGAAAAAAAACGCTATACAGACGAAGAATTACTTGAGTTCAAAGAATTGATTTCTCAGAAACTCGTAAAAGCTAAGAAAGACTATGAAACCTTGAAGGCTGTTATTTCTAATAGCTCGGGAAACGATATTGAAGATACTTCTCCTACGTTTAAAGTTCTTGAAGAAGGAGCATCAGTTTTATCGAAAGAAGAGGCTGGAAGATTGGCTCAGCGTCAAGCTAAATTCATTAGTCATTTGGAAGCTGCTCTAATTAGAATAGAGAATAAGAACTATGGTATTTGTCGTGAGACTGGTAATTTGATTTCTAAAGAAAGATTGCGCGCTGTTCCTCATGCTACGCTAAGCATAGCTGCGAAGAACAAGCAAGTCTGATAAAAATATAAGACACAGAAAATGATTGGGAGAGGAATCTTCCAATCATTTTTGTTTATATTCGGGGCTGTAAGTTATAAACGTGAAATTAGGCTTCTGTTTTGTAGGTAGTGATTTTGTTTTTTCAGATGATCTGAGTGATCACTCAAATAGTCCTGTCGTTGAAATATTAACATTAAAACAATAGCATGTCATTAATAAAAAAATCAGCACTCTTTATTGTTGTGCTTTTAATACTCGATCAGGTTTTTAAAATATGGATTAAAACCCACATGATGCTTGGTGAGGAATTCCCAGTATTTGATGATTGGTTTATCATTCATTTTATCGAGAATAATGGAATGGCCTTCGGGATGGAGTTGGAAGGTAAAATGGGTAAAATTCTTCTAAGTTTATTTCGTATCGTGGCAATCTGCGGTATTGGCTGGTATTTAAATGATATTTGTAAGAAGAAAGCGCCCAGAGGCTTGATTATATCTATTGGGTTAATCTTTGCCGGAGCTATGGGTAATATTATTGATAGTGCCTTTTATGGTATGATTTTTAACGATAGCTATTATCAGGTAGCCAGCTTTTTACCTGAAGCAGGAGGCTATTCGTCATTCCTACATGGTAAGGTTGTTGATATGTTATATTTCCCTTTAGTTGATGGGAATTTTCCATCATGGGTTCCATTCTGGGGAGGTGATCATTTTGTGTTCTTCCGTCCCGTATTTAATGTCGCGGATTCCTATATTACGATTGGGGTCACCTTAATTCTTCTTTTTCACAAGAAATACTTTGTACAGGAAATATCTAAGAAATAGATTTTTTGATAAATGCATAAAAAAATAGCCTTGGAGATTCTCCAAGGCTATTTTTGTTAGTTATTGATTGTGTTACAGTGTTTCACATGCAAAATCAATTCGGGATAAAGTTTCTTCTTTACCCAATAACTCAATAATATCGAACATATGTGGACCTTTTCCAGCACCAACCATAGCCAACCGGAATGGATTCATAACCTTACCAAAGCCAATTTCTTTAGCAGTAATCCATTCTTTTACGATAGCTTCGGTATTTGCTGAAGAGAAGTCAGAAATATCAGTCAGGATTGTTTTTAGCTCTTGCATTAATTCCGGAGCATCAGCTTTCCAGGATTTCTTGGCTGTTTTGGCATCAAATTCTTTTGGAGCTTCGAAAAAGAAATTCACTTGCTCCCAAAGTTCGGCGATAAAATCAACGCGATCTTTTACCATAGCACAAATACGTTTCACCTTGTCCTGATCGGCTTCAATCCCTTTCTCTGCAAGGACTTCCTGAGTGAAAAGCTGACCAATTTCATCATCCGATTTAGCCATTAAGTATTGGCGATTGAACCATTTTGTTTTCTCTGGATCGAATTTAGAACCTGACTTGCCCACTCTTTCCAATGAGAAAGCTTGTGACAATTCTTCCATAGAGAAGATTTCTTGTTCTGTTCCCGGATTCCAACCTAAAAAGGCAAGCATATTGATAAATGCTTCAGGAAAATAACCATCTTCACGGTAACCCGATGAAATATCCTGTGATTTTGGATCAGTCCAAAGCAATGGGAATACAGGGAATCCAAGTTTATCACCATCGCGCTTGCTTAGTTTACCTTTTCCAACGGGTTTAAGAATAAGAGGAAGGTGAGCAAATTTTGGCATCGCAGCTTCCCAACCCAGTTTTTTGTACAATAAAACGTGAAGAGGCATAGAGGGTAACCACTCTTCGCCACGAATAACGTGAGAAATCTTCATCAAATAATCATCAACGACATTAGCCAAATGATAAGTTGGCATGCCGTCTGATTTGAAAAGAACTTTATCATCAAGAGCCGAAGTGTTGAATACAACTTGCTGTCTGATTTCATCTTCAAGATGAAGTTCTTCATTTACAGGCATTTTGAAACGAACCACATAAGCCTCTCCTGACTCCAGTTTAGCTTTAACCTCTTCAGCACTTAAAGCTAATGAGTTGTTCAACTGACCACGAGTTTCAGAGTTGTAGGTAAAGGTTTTCTTTTCCGCTTCATATTCGTTACGAATAGCATCCAATTCTTCAGCAGTATCAAATGCGTAGTAGGCATCACCTGAAGCGATCAGTTTTTCAGCATACTCGCGATACAAAGGTTTTCTTTCAGACTGACGGTATGGGCCATATTCCCCACCAACAGTAGCACCCTCGTCAATCGTAATACCACACCATTTCAGGGCCTCAACAATATAATCTTCAGCACCTGGAACATAACGGGTTTGATCGGTATCTTCAATTCTTAATAGAAATTCGCCACCATGCTTACGGGCAAACAGATAGTTGAAAAGGGCTGTTCTCACACCTCCCATATGCAATGGTCCTGTTGGACTAGGGGCAAATCGAACTCTGACTTTATTATCGCTCATGATTTTATCCTTATAATATTTTAATTCCTGACGACCAGGTTTGATAATTCAAATTTTGACAAAGATAACAATTATTGTATCATCTGTGTTCGCTAATATGGAGCTTGAATGCTCTATTAAAGAAATATTTGACTTCGATTTTCTGGAAATAAGAAAGGAGCTCCTTTTTAAAGAAACTCCTTAGAAATATTTTAAAACAGATCGTTGTTATTTTTGTAGAACCCAACAAGATGCATTGGGGTTTCTTTGTAAGACTTTTTTTCGGAATCGATCGGCTTCTTTCTTTGAGTTGAATTTGTTTAGAGCAACTGCATAGAGGTTTTTATTCTTAATAATCTTTGCCGGATATGAGTTGGCTTCAATAACAGTTTTCAAGATCTTAGCGTTCTCGATATTTGAAAAACTTCCTGCGATTAAGTAATATTTACCCTTAATCGATTTATTTTTAATGGCAGCCTTCGGTTTTGCATAAATGATTCGAGGCTCAAAACTAACCAACTCGTTTGCTGGAGAGATTCTATCATTTTGGCTAAGCAGTTTTGTTTTCTGTACGTCAGGTCTGCTCTCCATCACACTGAAAGAAGCTGAAGCCTGATGTTGATTATTATTCAGATTAACCGGAATAAGTGCCAAACCTAAAAAGAAAGGAATGGTAACTGCAGCATAAACTTTACGTTTTAGGCTAACCCGTCCCCAGAAATTCTCCTTAATGATAAGGGAACGAACCTGAGGGTTTTCCTGGATGACCTGATCAGGAAGCTCAAAACTCTCCATGCCGAACAAATCTGCAAGAAAGTTGATGTCTTTAGCCGGTTCAAATTGCAATTTATGGCGTTTGTTGTAAAACAATTCCCCTAATTCACTAAATATGACCCTTTCGTTTCTGCGTAAACGGACACTAACATCTTCGATATAAAGTTCAATTGATCGTTTTGCTTCAGAATAAGTTAGTCTCTCCTCTTCAGCTAAACAATTAATAAGTAATCCATCGTTCTGTTTTAGATTTCGGTTGAAACTAACAGCCTTTGATGGAGGAAGCATCTCATTGGTGAGAGGATTCTCTTGAGCCGGACAATAGTTGGCTACAAAGCCACCTAAGCCAGGAAGAATCACACAGTCGTGAATGAATAATAAATCCTTTATATATCTTGATATTTCTAGCATAAAAGCAAAGATAAAAATTCTAGATTCTAATTAAAATTGAATACCAACAGAAATATACTAAAAGCTTAGTAATCAAAAGTAAAAAAATGAAAGTTTTTTTTAATAGAAATTGAAACACACCTTTCTGCTGATTTATTATTTAATGACTCTGATTGTTTCATTATAAGTAGGATATGGGCTGTCTTTTAAGACTTCGGTATTATTGATGATTCTTTGGTTTAAAATCAGTCCGTGTGGCTTGTCATATGGCAATATTTCCATAGCTTTGCTTCTCTAAAATTCAAGATGTATGGCAACTTTTCTTTTTGATAAAATCATTTTTGGTCCTGTAAAGAGCAGACGTTTGGGTGTTTCTTTGGGAATTAACTTACTGCCTAACGATAGTAAGTTATGTAGTTTCAATTGTATTTATTGTGAGTGCGGTTGGAATCCGGAGAAAACCTTTAAGGTCGACTTTCATCCGAGATCTGTTGTAAAAGAAAGGCTTGAGCAAAAGCTTAATGAAATGAAAGAGCAAGCTGAGGCTCCGGATGTGATCACTTTTGCAGGAAATGGCGAACCTTGTATGCATCCTGAGTTTGCAGGAATTATTGATGACACCATTGAGGTTAGAAACAGAATATTTCCTAAGGCAAGAATTGCAGTTCTTTCTAATGCCACAATGATTCACAAGCCTGATGTTTTTGATGCATTGAATAAGGTTGAGGATAATATCCTCAAATTGGATGGGGGAAAAGAACAAACCATTATCGATTTGGATCAGCCTGTGGGAACGTTTAATTTGGAACGAACAGTTGATTTGTTATCAAAATTCAGTGGAAATCTTACTATTCAGACTTTATTTATAAAAGGTGAATATAATGGAAAGTCTATTGATAATACTTCGCAGGAAGAAATTGCCTTATGGTTGGAACATCTGAAAAAAATTCAGCCGCGTGAAGTTATGATTTACACCATATCCAGAGACACACCTGTTGATACACTGCAGAAGGTTGATCTTCCAGAATTAGAGAGGATTGCCAGCTTGGTTGAACAGGCCGGATTTTCTACGCAAATCAGTGGTTAGGTTGATTATTGATTAAGAATTAATCTGTATTTTTTATGAATCACTAAAAAATACAGATTAGGAATTGAAATATTGAGATAAATGGCTTAGTTTTATTGGATTGAAATTATAATGCCAATAAACTATTCTACTATGCTCAGATTTAGCATTCGATTGTTCTATTTTTTTATATTCTTGGGTTTCACATTTGTTTCGACAGCCTGTCAAAATAAAACGAAAGCTGATACTTCCAAAGCGCAGGAATTAGCAGTAAATACTCAGAGTTTAAAGAAGGTCAAGAATATTTTCTATAATGTTCCATCACCTGTAGAGGTGACTGATATTATTCAGAAAATGAATCTTCCTTACTACCCCGATTTATTAAACCCAAGTACAAATTCAGATAATTATTTGACCCAAGCTAACAAAGCTTTGAATATGGGGGTTTACGGTGCTGACCTAAGCTATATTCGCATTTATGAACAATATCAGGATGCAGCTAAGTTTTTAGTGGTTGTTAAGAAGTTTACTCGTGATCTGGGAATACCGGAGGAAGGAGAAAGGGCCATTTCTAAGCGTTTGGAGAAGAATATACAAAATCAGGATTCCTTATTAAATATCATTACTGAGACTTTCACGGATTCGGATAGTTACTTGAAGGAAAATCGTAGAGGAAGTACAGCAGCCCTTATTATTTTTGGTGGTTGGATAGAAACTTTATATTTGGCCACGAATATCATCGATATTAATTCACCTCAGGACGAATTGTTGAAATTGATTGTTGAGCAACGTTATTCTGTGAAGAATTTATTGGCTCTTATGAAGCAGTTTGATGATGAAAAACGTGTTCAGGATTTTTTACCTGATTTGGAGCTGTTAAATAAAAAATTCAAAGAAATTGGTCAAACTAAGTCGGGAAGACCGAAATTGGTTTCAAAGAAAGGAAAGGCTGTCATAGGAAATAAGGTGAAACTTAACCTGCCTCCCAATATATTGAAAGATGTGAAGACTATTAATGACAGAATTCGAACTCGAATTACTGAATTGTAGAGTTGTTTAATAAGTCTTAATGATAAAAAATATTCTTAAGGATGAGTAAAATTTACAGATATATAATTTTATTAATAGCATTAACTTGTGTTTCGAGTTTTGCCTTCTCGCAGTGCAACGAATTTACCAAGAAGGATTGTATTCCTTTGTTAAGCCCATATACCTTTAATGGACAATTGAATAATACAGTTTTATCTGAAGGAGAAACGGCAGAACTTCAATTAACTTTTTACGCTGATCAGGAATATCGTATTTTGGTTGCCGGGGAAGATCAGTTGGGTCAGATTAGATTTCAATTGTTGGATGTGGAATACAATGTTTTATACGACAATAAAGATGAAGATTATACTAAGGTATGGGATTTCTCCGTGGAAAGTACGGATGATTTTATTGTTAGAGTTATGGTCGATCAGAATATGAACCCTGAAGATACTGAAAGTGGTTGTGTTTCCATGTTAATCGGATTTAGGGCCTTTGGTTCCCGAACGCTTTTTAAGTAAGAATGAAACTATAGTAAATTAAGCGGTTTTTTACATTTGAAGAATCCACCTTTTAGGGGTGGATTTTTCTTTTTTTAAGAACTTTGTAAATAGAGATATGACTACTTTTGGGAATGATTTTAATAAAACAAATTGCCATATTTTTAGGCTTATGGTTTTTAGGTGAATTGATATCCTTCTATGGTCATCTGCCGCTTTCAGGGAGTATCATTGGGATGTTATTGCTTGTAATTGGCCTGGAATTAAAGCTGATTAAAACTGAGGATATTAAAGTAGTGGCCAATTTTCTACTCAATAATATGGCCATGTTTTTTATTCCTGCAGGTGTTGGTATTATGTGCCATTACCATGTGTTGAAACAGGAGTGGTTATCCATATCAGGTGCTATAGTTATAAGTGCTCTTCTGGTTCTTACAGTTGTCGGGTTAATCATGAAAAAACGAATCCGATGAAAGAACTATTGAATTCTCCTCTCGTACATGTGAGTTTGACCCTTGCGGTTTATATTTTTTCTAAAAAGATGCAGTTGAGATATAAATCACCTCTTTTGAATCCAATTTTACTCACCATTGCGGTGGTGATTGCTTTTCTTCTTTTTACGGATGTTGACTATAGAGATTATGAAAGGAATACACAAGTGATCAGTTTTTGGCTGGCTCCTTCTGTTATTGCTTTAGGTTATGCCTTATATAGTTATTTAGAAGAAATTAAGGCTGATTTCAAGAAGATCATTGCCTCAATGCTAGCTGGAAGTCTAACGGGTATTGTATCAGTATGTATGATGGCTTATTTATTAGGCGCCTCAAAGACGACTTTAATTTCTTTGGCTTCCAAATCGGTAACAACTCCAATTGCGATTGAGGTTTCCAAACAAATGGGAGGCATCCCTTCATTAACCGTTGCATTTGTAATTGCAGTCGGCATATTTGGGGCTATATTCGGTCAAACGTATTTGAAGCTATTGGGTGTTAAGGATCCAAAGTCAGTGGGGCTCAGTTTGGGAGCCACGGCTCATGCCTTGGGAACAGCCAGTATTAGCGAACGAGGTCCTGATTTCAGTGCCTTTGGCGGTTTAGGTATGGCTCTGAATGGGGTGTTGACAGCTATATTAGCACCTTGGGCTATTAAACTATTACTTCTAGTACTCTATTGATCAGAAACATGTAGATATAAAAATGCCATACCTCCGGATTTAGAATCTGGAGATATGGCATCTTGTTTTTTCTTTTATTTCAAACTGAAGGTAGCATTCCCAATATGAACACCTTCAGAAAACAAGTCCAAAGTATATTCACCTTCAATCAAGCTGTCATCATTATCCCAGAAGATTGAAACTTCAAGTTCATCACCTTCAAACTCGATATCACGTTTAGCTGAGTAGGCCATTTGCGCATTTTCATATTCAAACAGCAAGTTTTCAGGATTACTTAGAACCACTTCATCCGGACGAGAGATTCGAACATAAATTGTTTTTATCCCGGGTGTTATTGTGATGTTTTTTCTTAAGGTAAAACTTGTTTTAAGTTTTTCTGTTTTAGATATTTTCTTAACGGTTCTCCCTTTTCTATTGATTGGTTCGCATACAATTTGAGTTGCATCAAGGGCTGAAGCTTTAGAGATAAGCTCCTTCATGTTTTTGGTCGTGCTTTCCAATTTTTCGTTTCGTTCTTTTACCCATGAAATTTGTTTTTTGACACGAATGTTCTCAGCACTGAGTTCTTTGTTTTTGCTGTTTAAAGAGTCAATCTGAATCACATAGCTACGAAGCACGCCCTTAAGTGTCCCAATTTCTTTTTTGTATTTGTTAATTTCGAAATATGAATTATTTCTGAATACTCTCATTCTTTCTAATAATTCGTCAATCTTTTCCTTCTCAGTAACTAATAATTGGTTAAGGGTGTCGTTACTTGTTTGTAGTGAGTCGTAATTTTGAGAAAGGACCTTTAACTCATTCTCTAAATCAGTTTTCTCAATTTTAATTTCGGCTATGTATTGTCTGTTCTCTCTATATGTCTTCAAGAATAAGATAGAAACGGTCAGTAGGATAACTCCTAGTGAGATTAGAACGATTTTATAAATCTTGTCTTTCTTGGCTGTCTGCAAATCTGTACTCATCTAAATTATTTTAATCGTTTATGATGGCATCAAATTTAATAGTTTTTACTCTTTTAATACAATGGATGT
This sequence comes from Ancylomarina subtilis, assembly GCF_004217115.1. Classification (NCBI taxonomy): domain Bacteria; kingdom Pseudomonadati; phylum Bacteroidota; class Bacteroidia; order Marinilabiliales; family Marinifilaceae; genus Ancylomarina; species Ancylomarina subtilis. The sequence goes on from NZ_SHKN01000003.1 coordinate 175,910, forward strand.
GTTCTAAAAACAGAAAAAGCCGCCTAATCTTTGATCAGACGACTTTGGAGTACTACTAAAACCCCAACTATATAATGAAATTAAAATTTGCGTTCTTTTATGAGTGTTCCTTCTTCATTCCAAATTAGCCATGTCCCTATTTTTTTTCCCTCATCATATTCCATTTCATACCTTTTCACACCATTGGCATCCCAGATGTACCACTTGCCATGTTTTTTGTTTTTCTTGTATCGTGCTTCGGCAATTTTCACGGATTGATTATTCCATGTGATCCACGTGCCATCCATCAAACCTTTGACGTAGGAGCGAACTTCCTGAATTTGTTCATCCTGAAAGTAGAGGGTGATTTTTCCATCTCGTTTCCCTTCAGTTAAGTTCATTTCAATTCGCTTGTTCCCATTCTCGTAAAACTCGGTATAGGTTCCCGTATAGAGATCGCCCTCAACGCTGTAATACAAGCCTTCAATTTCTTTTATCGACTGTGAGAATGATTGCATGCTAAGCATACAAATAAAGAAACACAGCATTAATCCTAATCTATTTTTCATCTTCAGTCTTAGTCTTTTTTAAGTACCAAACGAATGACATTTTTAGGACCACTCACATTTACATCTTTTAATTTGTTGTCGGCGTACGAAATGTAGTTCGATAAAATATTGTATTTACCCGGCACCACATTATTAATCTTAAAATTGCCATCGAAGTCGGTGTAAAATGTTTCGTTTGAGCCTTCGAAACGAATTGCAACACCAGCCAAAGCTTCTCCGGTTTCATTATCTAAAACAATGCCCGAAAGGCTGGTTGTTGTTAATGTTGAGATTTCAGTTGTCTCCGTGTTTTTGTCACCCTTTGGAGTTATCACATTTACAGCCTGGCTGATTAGTCCTATAAAAAGGAGAGCAGTGATTAAGAATACGTTTTTTTTCATGATTTGTGTATTTAAAGTTTTGTATATAATGCTGATTTTGTTCGAGCATTGTTGATTTTTAATTTTGCCTTAATCTCTTTGGAATTAATGCGCTTTGTTTTCATGACCAAAAATAAAGGAAGCATTATTTGGAATGATTAAAAGAAACTTACCAATATGTTAAGGAATAATTAAGATGCTGTTTTTACGTCTTCTAATTAGAGTTGAAATAAGCGAATAACCTTTATTTACAGGCTTAGTGTGAGGTTTTGCTTTCTCTTGTTTTTTGAATTATATGATTAAATGATCACAAAAACCAATATTTGGTTTCTTTCATCAATTGGGTGACGATGGGATGAATTTACATTCGATTTATTCCTGTAAGTCTCGGTTTTTCTCATTGTTAGGATCGTTTTAAACCTGATTCCCACTCCGGGTCATTAATCTGAAATTTAGTTTTACTTAACAAATGACATTCTCCTAATGTTCTCTTAACATCAAGCTTTTGTTTTGTTGATTTTCGTTTAAAATGAATTTAACATGCTTGTCGTCTTTCTTGCCTAAAATCGCATAGTGAATGAAAAATAGAAAGAACGTATAGACTTATTATTAAAGAAATGACAAAGCAAGTATTCTTAGTTTTATTATTGAATATATCTTTTTTAGGGCTGTTTGCTCAACAGACAAGTATTACCGGAAATGTGAAAGATGTGAAGCTTGGAGAGACCCTGATTGGGGCTTCGGTTTATGTGGAGGGGACAACAATTGGAACTGTTACCGATTTTGATGGGAATTACACATTAAAGAACATTCCTGTTGGCACTATCAATTTAAAATGCTCATTTATTTCATACGAGACTGTTACAAAGAAGAGTATTACATTAAGTGAAGGTGATATTCCGGTTATCAATTTCGAAATGGGGGCTTCTTCAGTCGAACTGAACGATGTGGTGGTGATTGCAAAAGCCAAGCGGGAATCAGCGCTTGTTTTATTAATGGATCAGAAAAAGTCGGCAGTGATGAAACAATCCATTGGGGCACAACAATTAGCCACTCAGGGAATTTCAGATGCTGCATCAGCCGCGAGTAAGATTACAGGTGTTTCCAAACAAGAAGGGAATAAGGGTTTGAGTGTTCGAGGCTTGGGAGACCGATACAACACAAGTAGTTTAAATGGTTTGCCATTACCTTCGAATAATGCCGAGTATAAAAATATCGAACTGGGTTTATTTTCAACCGATATCATCGAATTTATCGATGTGGAAAAAGTTCCAACAGCCCATTTGTATGGCGACTTTGCGGGTGCAAATATCAATATTGTTTCAAAGGTGCATTCCGGAAAGACATTTTTAAAGCTTGGTTTAAAAACCGGATACAATCTCAATTTGGCAGATGCCGATAAGTTTTACTTGGGTGATGGTCCCGGAGCTTTCGGTTTTGACAATTTCAATTACCCTCAGGATTTGAGCACTTACAATTTTGAGACCCATTGGAATCCGGAAGAAAAAACAGTTTATCCGAATATGGAATTTAAACTGTCAGGAGGTAAAACTTTCACGTTTGAGAATTCAGAATTAAATGCCTTTGCCAGTTTATCTTTCGATAATGAATATAGCTACAGCGATTATCTTGAACGTAAAGTGAATGGGAGTGATTATGTGAGAGCTGATGTGAAAGGTGAAAAGTATAATTACACAACTCAGTCAACAGGTATGTTGAATCTGAATTACAACTGGAAAAAGAATAAGCTCTTTTTCAATAGTATTTTGCTAAACACGTCTGATCAGATGCTCAGAGAAGTGAGAGGGACTCTTTTTGATTTGGCGGAAGTGGGGGCCTTGGTTCGCCGATCAGAATATGAAAGAAATACAGTTTGGGTGAATCAGCTTTTAGGCAAGTATGAGTTGAAAGAAAAAATGGGGCTGAATTGGGGAATCGCTTTTAATAAGGTGAATAATATCGTCCCGGACAGGAAACACAATACCATGGAAAATGGGACAGATTCTGAAAAATATTTTGCAACCAATGATCAGGCCAACAACAATCGTTATTTCCACGATTTGATAGAGGACGAATTGGCTGCAAATTTAAGTGTCGATTATCAATTTGGTGAAGGTTTCGCTGATGCAGATTATAAAGGGAGATTGACCTTTGGCTACTCAGGTAAATATAAAACGCGAGCTTTTGAAGCCACACAATTCAATCACAAAATTAAGGAGAATCGTTTAGTGAATGTGGATGATATCGATTCGTATTTTAATAATGATAATTTGCAAAAAGGGCTATTCGATCTTAAGGTTTTATCAAGCGATTTTGTTATTCTTTCAACTTACGATGGCGAACAGGTGATAAATGCTGGGTTTGCTAGCCTGGAATATAATCTGAGTCCACGTTTATTGGCTTTACTTGGTGTTCGTATTGAGCATGTGTTTCAGAAAATTGAATATAAAACAGCACTGGGCAAAGGCAAGGAAGATTTTAATGAATTGAACGTACTGCCTAGTTTGTCTCTAAAATATGCCTTGAATGACAGATCGAATTTACGATTTGCTTCAGGTATTACCTACACCCTTCCGCAGTTTAAAGAGTCGGCCTTATTCCTTTTCGAAGGAATTACGGATGTGACAGTGGGAAATCCATATCTCACCCCGTCAACCAATTACAATGGTGAGATAAAATGGGAGTTTTTCCCTAAACCAAGCGAGTTGATATCAGTTGCTGCTTTTGGGAAATATATTGTCGATCCCATCAACAAATTTGTTCGTGCATCGGCAGGGAATGAATTTACGTATGCCAATACGGGCGATTGGGCTTATCTCTACGGAGTGGAGCTTGAAGCGAAAAAAGATATCATGACTTTAAGCTCTGAACATTCGACCAAGAAGTTCAACCTGTCAGCGAATCTGACATTGATGGACAGCAAGCAGGAGTTGGATCAGGATAAAATTATTACACAAACCAAAGGGCAGTTTAATGCCAACTTCAATAAAAAAGAGGAAAAACTGCAAGGAGCAGCACCTCTTATTGCCAATGCGAATATGACTTATAAATATACCTGGGCTGAGGGCAAAAAATCAATAACGTCCAGCTTAATTTATACGTATGTATCAGACCGCTTGAATTTGATAGGTTATTCCAGCTTGGGAAATCAGGTGGATAAGGGCATGCATACCCTTGATTTTGTAATGAAATCGAAAATTAAGCAATGGGGACTGAGCTTATCGGCAAAGAATATTTTGAATCAGGATATTGAGAGGAAACAAGAAAATGCGAGCCGTGACTGGATCGTGAAATCATATAACAAAGGGGTGGAATTAAGTGTGGGTTTATCCTATACATTCTAAATAAAAGAAGCTTTAGAGCTTGATCAATTGTAAATATTATATCCATTTTATAATCTAATTAAAAAAGAAAATGAAAAAATTATTTTTAGCCTTATTGGCAGTTTCTGTACTTGGTTTTTCAAGTTGTTCAGATGATGATGATCCTCAGCCAACACCAAATCCTGAGGTGAAATTTGATGTGGAAAATTTCAAAGGTGAAATCATGGATGGCGAGGCGATCACCTTAGATGCTTCAAAAACCTATATGTTATCGGGTGCTTTGATCGTGAAAAAAGGAGGGAGTTTAACGATTCCTGCAGGAACCCGAATTGTAGCCAGTGCGACATCGGCAAGCGATGTTGATGTGCGTTATATTGCCGTTGAGCAGGGGGCAAAAATTTATATCAAAGGAACAGCATCGGCTCCGGTTGTCATGACTTCTGAAGTGAAGGAAGCTGAAGCCTGGGGTGGTTTAGTAGTTTGTGGTTATGCGCCAACCAACAAAGCTGATGCAGGTAGTGCTGGTGCTGAAGTATCGGGTTTGGCTTATGGAGGCGACCAGCCTAATGACAGCTCAGGTTCTATAGAGTACTTGCGTTTGGAGTACACAGGTTATAAATACACGAATGAAAAAGAGTTCAACGGCCTGTCTATGTTTGGAGTAGGTTCGGGTACAGTTGTTGACTATGTGGTTTCATACAAAGGGGGTGATGATGGAATGGAGTTCTTTGGAGGAACCGTAAATGCATCTCACCTGGTATCGGTTGATAGTGGTGACGATGGCATTGACTTTGCTGATGGTTGGTCAGGAATTGGTGAATATTGGTTCTCTTTAAACTCAGCAAAATCAGGTATCGAAGGCTCGAATAATGGTGACAACGGAGCAGCAACGCCTATGACTGATGCGACGCTTAGAAACATTACGGCTTATGCTATGGGAGAAAAACCTTTCTTTTTGAAAGAAGGTGCCGGAATGATGAATATCGATAATATCGTAATCGGTGGTTTGAAAGCTGAAAAAACACAAGCTATCTTTTATGCTTCTTCGGATGATGCAGATGCTGCAGCACGTATTAATGCGGGTGATGTTGTTGTAAGCAATGCCAATTTTGTTGACATGAAAGAGGGGCAGACCAAAGCCGTGAGTATTTTAACTGTTGGTGAAAATATTGAGGCTAAGGGAGCTGGTAATGGTATCAATAAGCCGGACTGGGTGTCAGATGCTTTGAATACAGTGGATGCAAACACAACTGTTTTTGGTGATGCTGTTGTAGCCAGAGTTGCTTTTAAAGGTGACATCACCAGCGACATGACACTTGATGCCAACACGATTTACATGTTAAACGGTGCAGTTGTTGTTAAAGAAGGTGCGAGTTTAACGATTCCTGCCGGAACAGTGATCATTGCTTCCGAAGTTAGCGCTAACGATACGGATGTGCGTTATATTGCTGTTGAGCAGGGAGCTAAAATATTTGTGAACGGAACGGCTGATGCTCCGGTTGTGATGACCTGTGAAAAAACGGAAGCTGAAGCTTGGGGAGGTTTGGTTGTTTGTGGGAAAGCACCAACCAATAAAGCGGATGCAGGTAGTGCCGGAGCTGAAGTATCTGGTTTATCTTACGGTGGTGATGTGGCCGATGATAATTCCGGGAAAATTTCTTACCTGCGTTTGGAATATACGGGTTATAAGTATACCAACGAGAAGGAGTTTAATGGATTATCACTTTTCGGAGTGGGATCTGGAACGACTGTTGAGTATGTTGTTTCATATAAAGGTGGTGATGATGGTATGGAGTTTTTTGGAGGAACTGTTGATGCCTCTTACTTACTTTCATTCGAAAGTGGTGACGATGGAATCGATTTTGCTGATGGTTGGTCTGGAACAGGAATGAACTGGATGTCAATTAACTCAGCTAAATCAGGAATCGAAGGTTCTAATAATGGTGATAATGGGGCTGCCACACCAATGACCCATGCGACATTGAAAAACCTATCGGTTTTTGGAATGGGTGAGAAGCCATTTTATTTGAAAGAAGGCGCTGGTAAAATGAATATTGATAATATCGTGATTGGTGGTTTAGCTGATAATAAAGGACAGGCTTATTTCTATGTTTCCTCAAGTGATACAGATGCTGCAGATCGAATTGCTGCGGATGATATTGTGATCACGAATGTGAAATTTGATCAAATGGGAGCAGGTAATACAGAGAAAGCTGCTGCAGGTTTATCATTTACTGAAAATGCCAATGCAACAGGAGCGGGTAATGGTTTTGGAAAACCAAGCTGGTTATCTGATGCTTTAAATAAAGCTTACAATGGAGAAGTGATTGTAAATTAAGGTTGGTTTAGGTTTAGTTGAGAAAGGCAGATCTGTAGGGATCTGCCTTTTGTTTTTTCTAGTCTTGTTCACTAAAGACTCTTTTCAAAATAGAGCTAACCCGTTTCATGGGATCTTTTCTAATTTGCAATTCTTCCTCAGCTACTTTTAAGAAGAGGGCATCAAGGGCCTTGTTGGTTACATAGTCGTCGAGTTGGGAGTTGACCGTTTTGAGATCTGCCAGCTGTCCAACAAAACTTTGAGCAACTTGATTGTATGATTTTGTAAGCAAGTTCCAGGATTCTGTTGTAGATAGATTAGCAATCAGTTTTTTATCAAGTGAATTTTTTACTTTAGGCAAAAAAAGTTCTTTCAGTTTGGCGTAACTCTTGTTTTTTAAATAGATGGTTGCTGCATTTTTATCGCCTTTTAGTATACCAAAAGCATCCTGAATCGTCATTTCAGAAATTGCAGTGACAAAAATTGGTGTGGCTTCTGCAACGGCATCTTCAGCCGCGCGATTGAGTCTGAGCACAACTTTGTCAACCAGATCCTGTCCTCCGGGAATCATTTTAATATGTTTGGTGATGCTTTTAGCCTCGGGCGGTAATAGTATTTTCACAAGTTCATCCTTGTAGAAACCATCTTGTGCGGATAGGACTTTCGATGCCTGTTCACTACCTATTACCAGTGCCTCTTTTAAGCCTTGCGATACATCAAACGAAGTCAGAGGTTTGTTTTGTTCGATGGCATATTCGTTAACGACGGTTTGTAGTTCGGCACAGGAGGTGAAATACAGAACTGATAGCAGAAGGATTGATTTCTTTAACATTTTTAGGATAATTGATTATAGCTCGCAATTTATAAAAAGAAATGTTGGCTTCTAAATCTAAATAACAAGGGACAAGGTGAATAAAAAAGCGGAGTAAAACCCTAAAGTTTATACTCCGCCGGACTCTAACCGATAGAATCACTAATTGTTTATAGTAGGTTACCTAACTTTATTCCAAAATGAATGGTACGTGGGTTTAGTGGGCCATAAATCCAGCTGGCATCGCGATAAGCTCCTTTGTCGAAATCGTCCTGGAATGAATTGAAGATGTTTTTCACTCCCAAGTCAAATTCCAGTTTTACATCGCCACCTAAATCGAAGTGGTAAGCAAAGTTGATACCTATATCCATAAATTCACCACTCTTTGTGAGTTGATCGCCGATAGCCAGACCATTGGCATCTTTTTTAACCCCGAAATGAATCAGATCCATTGATCCGGAATAGTTTCCTGAAATTGTTGTTGTAAATTCGTGCAGAGGTTTCCAGTTCATAGCGAAGTAGCCGTAATGGCTTGGTGTTCTCAGCATCTTATCCATTTTGATTTCTGTTAAATCGCCCTGCTCAATCTTTTCTTTGTACTTGCTTGATTGCAAAGTCATACCCATTTGGAAATCGAGTTTGTATGATGGAGCGACTTTAAACTCAAGATTTACGCCTTTTACGATGGCACCCTTTGAATTTTTACGATACGAAATCAGATTCCCATTTTCGTCATTGGTACTGTATTCATTAACGAAAGAGTCGTTTAAATCGGTATAAAAACCTTCAGCCAGGAAATAGGTTTGTACTTTGCCAAAACTCTTGTCGATATCATAAGATACGGTGTAAGAGTTTGAAGACTCTGCTTTTAAGTTTTCGGATAATTTATGAATCACACGACGCGCAGCTGAAGCTTCAATATGCAAATCTTCATCAAAAATCTGAGGGGCGCGGAAACCCCTGGCATAGCTCAAACGCAACTGCATATCCTCATCCAATTTGAATAGAATATTGGCTCTTGGGCTGATCACCGTGTTGTTGATTTCAGAATGATCAACACTATTTTTGATTTTATATGCATCCATTCGAGCGCCTATAAGGAAGTTTGCAAAACCCAAATCCCACTTCGATTGAGCATATGCGCCTATGGTGTTTGAACTCTGGTTGGCAATAATGGTAGTTGGTTCAATGGTATTTGTGCTATAATCCATATATGAAAGCTTTTTATCCTTGAGCTTATTATATACGTTTTCAAAACCTAAAGTGATATCGGCAGGAGCAAAAAGTAAATTGTCGGAATGGCTGAAGAATTGCACACCTGCAGATATGGCCAAATCCTGAGTCGCACCATAGGCACTGTTATCGTAAATGGGCTGAGGCAAATCAAATCCGGCATCATCTTTCAATTGAGCAGCGCCATAATACGACGATCTGTCAATATGTTGAGCCGATGCATATACCGAAAGTTTGTTAACTCTCTCTTCTGAGAAAAATTGATCTAAAGTGATACTCCCTGAATTAATGTTGTGTTCAACTTGTTCGGCAATAAGCGACATGTGAGCGGGTAATTCCAATTGATCACCACCTCTACGAAATTCATCAACAACGTGGTATTCCAAACTTAATTTTGACAAATCGCTTAAACGATGGAAGGCATTGAACCCGGCACTTAAGTTCTTTAGTTTTACGATGTCAGAGAAGCCATCCTTATTGGCATCCCAGGCATCTTTGTTGCGTTTCATTCCAAAAAGAAAGATGCCTGATTGCTTATCTTCCGAAACGACAGAAGCATTAAAATCGACAAGAATATCCCCGGCAGGTTTATCGCTGGCTTTTACACCCGTGCCTACGCTGCTGTATTTGGCACCGACTTTAAATGAATTGTTAACCGGGTCTTTAGTGATAACATTGATGGTTCCCGCGATGGCGTTTCCACCAAAAAGAGCCGAACCACCGCCACGTACAACCTCAATACGTTGAATCATACTTGGTGGAATGTGCTCTAGTCCATAAACTCCTGCCAGACCACTAAATATAGGGCGTGAATTAATAAGGATTTGTGTGTAGGGACCTTCGAGGCCGTTCATTCTAACTTGTGAGAATCCGCAGTTGTTGCAATCATTCTCAACTCGTAGACCAGGTGAAAACATCAGACCATCAGCCATGGTTGAAGCGGCTGTATTTTCGAGCAATTTGGTTCCAATTGAGTTGACAACAACGGGGGCATCTTTACGTGATATCTGATTGCGGTCAGCCGTAACCACGACCTGATCGAGACCAATGAAATCTTCATTCATTTTGAATGTAAGCGTATTGGCTTGTCCAAGTTTTACAGCGAATTCTTGTTTGTCAGCTCGATATCCTACGCAACTTGCGATGACATGATAATTTCCGGCGGGTACATTTATTATCTCAAATTCCCCTTCAAAATTGGTGACCGCCCCAATCGATGTTCCTTCAAGGGCAACATTGGCAAAGGATACGGGTTCATTGCTTGTAATATCAATAACTTTCCCCTTAATGGTCGTGGTGTTGTTTTCTGCATTAGTATAAAGTGAAATGGATGTTATTAATAATAAGCTAAGACAAAGTCTTGTGATGATTCTCATTTTAGTATGTATTGAATATGAAAGTTCAAATACTTAAATACAATTCCAATTGCTAGAATTAGAAGAGTCTTAGTATGATTTGTTTTAATTTTGATGTAATAATGTAAGGACCTCAGGTATGTGTATACCTTGGTTCGATAATTATGAAGTTGTATGACATTATGATGAGTGTCAGACAATGATAATTATGTATTTATAGATGGGGTCATCTAAAATCCTTAATATTTAGGCGAAAGTAGGTGGAGGCCTGTTGTTAAGAAGGCTGGCCGTGAATCCAAAATTAGAATCGATAAATTTAAGTTCGATTCGCTTATAAACCCGGCTAAAAATACAACTGAGGGCAAAGACAGAAGCAAAAATAAAAAAGAAACTTGTTAATTGCTGAATCGAGGCACAGTCGTGACTTGTATGGGAGTGTGAATTCCCATTGTTATTGGTGTGAAAAGGGTGTGCATGAACCAATAGACTCCCATTGGCTTGTTTGTGGATATGCAGGTTGAATAAAGCATTCCCAGTCAGTGCGAGCACTGCTGGAATAACTGCTATTAACACAGCAAATTTTATTTTTCTAAAGAATTCCATCAAACATTATATCACTTGAATTTTTCAACGTTACAAACATAATGCCTTTCAATATTTCCTACAATACCTATATCATGTGATATTGATAAAAAAACACTAAAACATGTTTTTAGCTTCTGAGTGAATATTGACGACTTGTTTTTTTATTGACAATGAGGTTTATTGGAGATGATTTTAAATTAGAGAAAGCGAGCCGTATAATTTATTTAATTCTTATAACTTTGCCTTTCGAGTTTTAACTGATGCTATTGATGTTTCAATCGATCTAAATAACGCAAGTATGAGTGAAGTAAAAGAGAAGAAAGCTATAATAGAGAAACTCCGAAATAAGTACCGTTTAACCATTTCAAATGAAAGTACTTTTGAGGAGGCTTTGTCTTTTCGATTATCCAGATTGAATGTGTTTACCGTAACAGGGGTGTTCTCAATTTTCTTAATTGCGTTTATAACTGTTTTGATTGCTTTTACACCTTTACGTGAATATATTCCCGGTTATCCCGATGGAAAAATGCGTCGAAATATTGAGCAAAATGCCATCTTGGTTGATTCTCTTAGCTTAGAACTTGAGAAAAGAGATCGTTTCTTTAGTGGTATTCGCAATGTAATTTCAGGTAATGACTTTGACAATGTGATGCAGGATAAAGCTGATTCTATTGTTGATCCTAAATATAAAGGTTTGCAGTTTACCCAATCGGAAAATGACTCAATATTTAGAAAAGAGCATGAAGCTGAAGAGAAATATAATTTGACACTTTCAGGCGAAAATAAAGCGCGGGGGATATCAAGTATACACTTCTTTACACCCATGAAGGGCATGGTGTCCAATCCATACGATGGGCAGTCAGGACACTATGGGGTTGATGTCGTTGGTCCGCTTAACGAACGAGTTTCGGCAGTTATGGATGGGACCGTCATTTTTGCGGAGTGGACTTTGAATACAGGTTATGTGATACAAATTCAGCATGGTAAGGATCTTGTGTCTATCTATAAACACAATCAGGAATTATTAAAAAAAGCCGGCGAATTTGTCAGAGCGGGTGAAGCGATTGCTATACTTGGAAATTCAGGAGAGCTAACTTCAGGTCCGCATTTACATTTCGAATTATGGCACAATGGAAAGGCTTTAAATCCTGAGAGTTATATCAAATTTTAAATCCTGATAAAAGATATTTGTTGTTGGGAAATCAAAAAAAAGTAAGGGACTAAATGAGTAAACATATTGCAATCTTAGGATCTACAGGTTCTATCGGAACGCAAACACTTGAGGTAGTAGAATCTAATCCGGATTTATTTGTTGTTGATGTTTTAACTGCAAATAATAATGTGGACTTGTTGATTGCCCAAGCAAAGAAATTTCAACCGAATGTTGTTGTCATTGCCAATGAGGATAAGTATGCGTATTTGTCTGATGCCTTAAAGGATGAGGATATTAAGGTTTATGCAGGTATTGATGCGATTTGCCAGGTTGTGGGCATGTCGTCGGTGAATATTGTGGTAACAGCTATGGTTGGCTACTCTGGTTTGTTACCTACTATAAAAGCTATTGAAGCTAAAAAAAATATTGCCCTTGCCAATAAAGAAACGCTGGTTGTAGCGGGTGAAATTATTCAGAAATTGGCTTTGGAAAACGGCGTGAGTATTTACCCTGTAGATTCGGAACATTCGGCTATTTTTCAATGTTTAATTGGTGAATTCGAGAATCCGGTTGAAAAAATATACCTTACGGCTTCAGGAGGTCCCTTCCGTGGAAAGGATAGAAAATTCCTTGAAAGTGTTACGTCTAAACAAGCCCTTAAACACCCCAATTGGGATATGGGAGCAAAGATCACAATTGATTCAGCCAGTATGATGAATAAGGGTTTTGAGGTGATTGAAGCTAAATGGCTTTTCGATCTGAAACCTGAGCAGATTGATGTGATTGTTCATCCTCAATCTATCATCCATTCTTTGGTGCAATTCAAGGATTCATCCATGAAAGCTCAAATGGGTTTACCCGATATGAAGCTTCCAATTCAGTTTGCATTGACTTATCCTAAACGTTTGGAAACGAGCTTTGAACGTTTTAATTTTCTTGATTATCCCCACTTGAGTTTTGAGCCTGTTGATACGCATGTGTTTAGAAATTTAGCTTTGGCTTACGAAGCGATGAATAGAGGGGGGAATATGCCTTGTATTATCAACGCAGCCAATGAGATCATGGTCGAAGCTTTTTTGAGAGATCAGGTTGGCTTCCTTCAGATGAGTGATATTATTGAAACTTGCATGCAAAAAGCGAGTTTTATCGCCCGGCCAGTTTACGAGGATTATGTTGCTAGTGATGCTGAAGTTAGGGAATTAGCTGCCTCTTTGTTATAAAATTCTTACCTTGCCGTGATTTTTAATTGAACAGTCAATGGAATTGAGGAGGTTCGATTTTTGAGTACAATCCTGATTTTTTAGGATGCTTAATTTGTTAAAAGAAATTAAATGGAAATATTAATAAGAGTATCTCAGTTTCTTCTGAGTTTGTCTATTTTGGTGGTTCTCCACGAATTGGGACATTTTGTTTTTGCAAAAATTTTTAAAGCACGTGTTGAGAAATTCTACATGTTTTTTAATCCGGGTTTTTCCCTTTTTAAATATAAGAAAGGTGAAACTGAATATGGTATTGGATGGATTCCTCTAGGGGGTTATGTGAAGATATCAGGTATGATTGATGAGTCAATGGATAAGGAGCAATTGGCATTGCCACCAGAGCCATACGAGTTTCGTTCGAAACCAGCTTACCAAAGACTTCTGATTATGGTTGGTGGCGTTTTGGTGAACTTTATTCTTGCCTTTGTCATTTATATTTCGGTTCTATTTGCCTGGGGAGATGCGTATCTTCCTGCTGAGAATGTGAAATATGGTTATGTGTGCGACTCTTTGGCGCAGAGTATTGGTTTGCAAAACGGAGATAAGATTCTTGAATTGGACCATCAAAAGCAGGTGAAATATTCGGATATTTTAACCAATATTCTTTTGAATAGTCCTCAAAGCATGCAAGTTGAGCGAGAAGGGGAGATGATTGATATTGCTATCCCGTCAACTTTTGTAAAAGATCTACTTGCTAAGAGTAGTAAAGGGTTTTCAATGTCCCCTGTGATTCAGCCTCGTCTCCCTTTACAACCCTTTGTGATTAGTGGATTTTCTAAGGAATCAATGGCCAAAGAAGCTGGAGTAAAAAAAGGGGATGAAGTCCTCCTTGTGAATGGAAAGGATTTCGAGTTCTTTGATGAATACTTGGCTTATCTCCAAACTCTAAAAGGTCAAACAGTAATGCTTACTGTTAAGCGCGATGGTGAAGTTCATGAGATTTCATCGAAATTAGATGAAGAAGCTAAGTTGGGTGTCTCAATAAAACCTTATAATCATTTTGAATTTGCAGCAATTGAGTATAGCTTTTTAGAAGCGATTCCTGCTGGGATTAACAAAGGCGTTGATAAATTGCAATCGTATTTGAAGCAATTTAAATTGATCTTCTCATCAGAAACGAAAGGCTATAAATCTATCGGTGGTTTTGGAACCATCGCTAGTATTTTTCCGGGCGTTTGGGATTGGCATGCCTTCTGGAACCTGACAGCCTTCTTGTCAATTATTTTGGCAATCATGAATATTTTACCGATTCCAGCATTGGATGGAGGGCATGTGATGTTCTTGTTGTACGAAATTATCACCCGACGTAAGCCTGGGGATAAGTTTATGGAATATGCTCAAATTGGAGGTATGATTATTTTGTTTGGCTTGCTAATTTTCGCCAATGCAAATGATATCATGAAAGCTTTCAATTAGGTTGAATGGAGTGTATTTCAGCGATCTGTCTTGATACTTTAGATGAAAATACTATATTTGTGACATCTAAAACTTAAAAAAAAACTTATGAACCTTTTTGTTATAGCCGGAATGGTTGGACCATGGCAAGTTGTTATCATTGTATTTGCTCTTGTACTTTTGTTTGGGGGTAAAAAAATTCCTGAATTGATGAAGGGCTTAGGTCAAGGAATGAAAGAGTTTAAAAAGGCTACTGAATCCGAAGACAAGGAAAAAGACAAGGACGAAGAGGATAAAAAAGATAAATAATAAATAAAGGCAGGTTATAAAACCTGCCTTTTTTATGTCGCTGACTTTTAAGAGTTATTCGTCTCTTTTTAGGGGCTTTTAAGAATTGATATAATTACTACAATATTGCGTGTTTTTTGAACTGAGACAAGGATAAAATGCTTATCTTAATTCCGCCAAAATACATACTAAAATTTGAAGTGATTATCCTCTATGAGATATACAACACCAGCTTTTAAAGTCTTATTAATTATCGGAGTTATACTAAGTTCTTTTTATGCCAGCTTGGCTATCGATAAGACAAAGTCTTCTTGTTTAGTGAGATCTGAAGGTATCGAAAGAGGCGAAAGCAAAAAGTCTGAACTCAATGGGAAATCGGTTCATAACAATCCTATCCCTGTTTTTTCAAAGGAAGAATATGTCTGGCGTTTTGACAAGCTGAACGAGGCATGCCCCATACAGCTCGATTTTAATGATATTGTGAAGCGATATATCGATGTTTATTCGGTTCGTCATCGCGATAAAACCGCTCGGATTTTAGGTCTAAGCGAAATTTACTTTCCAATTTTTGAGGAATACCTTGATAAGTACGGTCTGCCTCTCGAATTAAAATACATTGCCGTTATTGAGTCGGCTTTAAATCCTAAAGCAAAGTCTCGATCGGGAGCGACGGGTTTGTGGCAGTTCATGTTTCATGCCAGCCGAATGTTCGATTTGAAAATCAATTCTTATGTTGATGAAAGAATGGATCCGGTAAAGTCAACAGATGCGGCTTGTAAATACCTGCAATATTTGTATCGCATATTTGGGGATTGGCAATTGACAATTGCGGCTTATAATGGAGGTCCTGGAGTTGTGCGTGACGCGATAAAGGCATCGGGAGGCAAAACGAATTTTTGGGATATTGCCCCTTTTCTACCCGAGCAAACCCAAAAGTATTTACCTGCTTTCATAGCTGTTAACTATGTGATGACTTACAATCAGGATCACAATATCATACCCGAACATTTAAAGTTCTCTTACCTGAAACTTTCGGATGTCAACGTAAAAGAACCTTTGTCTCTGATGAATGTTTCAAAAGAATTGGATATTTCTATTGAGGATTTAAGGCGATTAAACCCAATTTATAAACTTGATTTTATTCCTAAAAGTGAATTGCCGGCTAGGTTGACTTTGCCGGTTGATAAAGTAGCCGCTTTTATTAATGAAGAATCAAGATTATATGCAGCCCCTCAAAAAAAAGTTCTGTATCACGACTTAGAAAAGAACATGTCGTCAACACGCGGCAAAAGGTGTATTGTTCACATCGTTCAGGCGGGTGAGTTTTTTCATAAAATAGCAATGAAATATTCATGCACCAGTGAGAATATCAAAACATGGAATAATTTGAGAGGAGATATTCTTCATATTGGCCAGAAACTTAAGGTTTGGGTACCGGTCTCTCAAAGCAGTTCCAATACCATGAAAAATTTAGATTTATTGGATTTAGTTCATGTCTCAGGATACAATGATCAGAATTCAAAATCGACAAATACGCATATCAGTATGCTTACTAATTCGTATTGATCAAGGGAGTTTAAGTAAAAATAAAACAAGAATATATAATTAAAATATCAGTTATGAAATCTATAATAAAATTTGGTGTCGTTTGTTTAATTCTTGTTACAAGCATCAGTTCTTGTAAGAAAACCACAAAGGGATTAATGCCAACAGTTACGGGGCAGTCGGGAGAGATTGTCATTTTAAGTAGTATGGCATTATGGGAAGGTGTCGTTGGCGATTCGATAAAAACAATTTTTAATGATATTCAAGTTGGGATGCCACAGGATGAGGCCGTAATGGATCTTTTTCACCTGAATCATGAGGCCTTTACCAGTATGTTTAAAACACATAGAAGTATTTTAGAGGTTAAAGTTGCTTCATCAGTAAAGAAACCCAGATTGGTTGTGAAAGATAATATGTATGCCCGTACACAAGCATATATGCGAATTGAAGCTGCTACTACTAAGGATATATTGGAGGTTTTAGATAAAAACAGAACAAAGATTCTGGCTTACTTTATTCGTGGTGAACGTAATCGAAAAATTGGCATTATTTCAAAAGCTCCCGTGCAGGAGATTTTTGATTATCTAAAAAAGGAGAAGCAGTTTACATTAGCATTTCCATCGGGTTATAAGGTTAGGAAAACAGAACCTGATTTTTATTGGGTAAGTAAGGAAACGCCTGAAACAAGTCAAGGCATGTTTGTTTATACTTACGATTACCTTACTGAAGAAGCCTTTGATAAGGATGCAATTTTGATGTTGAGAAATCAAAAACTAAAGGAGTTGGTTCCGGGTCCTTCCAAAGGATCGTATATGACGACAGAGAACAACTTCCCAATTTCATTTAATCATTTTGAGTTTCAAGGGAATTATGCAGTTGAGATGAGAGGTCTATGGAAAGTTCAGAATGATTTTATGGGCGGACCCTTTGTTAATATTTCATTTCTTGACTCGGTTAATAATCGTGTGATTTGTATGGATGCGTATGTGTATCGTCCTAATAAGGATAAGCGTGAGTTGTTGAGAGAGCTTGAAGCGATTATGTACACATACACTCCGGTGAATAAAGTTTCTAAGAAAAATAAGAAATAGTTTCTGGTTTAAATTTTGCCGGATTTGAGTTGAATAAATACAAAAGACGAAGTGAATCTTCCTGATTATAATCAAATTAATGTTTCTAAGTATCGCGATAAAGTCGAGATCATAAAACAAGTTGCAGCTCAGATTGAAAAAGATTTTTATCAATTTGGGTTCGAAGTTCAGTTTTCAGGAAACCCGCATAATGCTTATGATGAACTTTTTTCTCAGATAATTGAGCATGTGGCCTATATGCTTAGCCAGGATTATCACCGTTTGGTTTTACTCTTGTATCAAATTGATTTGAGCGAAAAAGAGATATTAAAAAATGAAATAAAATACCCCAATGCGGATAAACACCAGCTTTTGTCGGAATTGATTATTCAGCGTGAGCTTAAAAAGGTGCTTATCCGAAATTATTTTAAAGAGAATCCTGATAAATTATAATCATCGATACTTGTTAAGCTATGAAATAGAGCGAGATGATTATAATAGATCTTTTCTTTAATCTTATTACTTTTGTGAAAACATATTTGGATTGCTGCTCTTCATTTTGGATTTAGAGATTGCATAGAAATGAGGTTTCTTAAATAAGAGACTTCCATTTTGATAGATGCTGGCAATTCAATCGATATATAAAAAACAGACCAATGAAAGATACTAAAATAAAAGTCGGAATAACACAAGGTGATATTAATGGGATTGGCTACGAGGTGATAATAAAAACCTTGATGGATGCTCGAATTCTGGAAATATGTACACCTATTATTTATGGTTCGCCTAAGGTTGCTGCATATCACAAGAAGGCACTTAATATCGAGGACTTTAGTTTAAATAACATTAAGACGGCTCAGGATGCTCATACCAAAAGAGTTAATGTAATTAACTGTACAGATGAGAATATCAAGGTTGAACTTGGTAAATCAACTGCAAGTGCAGGTGTTGCAGCTTTAGCTTCTTTGGAGGCTGCAGTAAAGGATTTAAATGAAGGAAATATTGATGTTTTACTAACTGCACCGATTAATAAAAAGAATATCCAGTCGAAGGATTTTGTATTCCCGGGGCATACAGAGTATTTGGAATCCAGAATCAATTCAGGAAAATCGTTGATGTTACTGATTAGTGAAAAACTTAGGGTTGGTGTTGTGACGGGGCATATTCCAATCTCAAAAGTCTCAGAAAGTATTACGGAAGATAAGATTATTGAGAAATTAACGATTCTGAATAAATCGTTGATTCAGGATTTTGGAATTCGTAAACCAAAGGTGGCTGTTCTTAGTCTGAATCCGCATGCCGGGGATGATGGTTTGATTGGCTCTGAAGAAAAGGATGTAATCATTCCGGCTATAGAAAAAGCCAGAAAGAGTGGTATTATGGCTTTGGGGCCATATCCTGCTGACGGTTTCTTTGGATCAAATGATTATTCAAAGTTTGATGCCATTTTGTCCATGTATCACGATCAGGGACTGACGGCTTTTAAAGCTTTATCTTTTGATTCCGGGGTTAATTTTACTGCTGGCTTATCTAAAGTGAGAACATCTCCTGCTCATGGCACAGCTTATGCAATTGCGGGAACCAATGTTGCTTCTCCTGAATCTTTTCAGAAAGCTTTATATATGGCTATTGATGTTTATCGAAACAGAATACAATTTGAAGAATTGAATAAGGATCCAATGAAGGTAAAAACGCCAAGTGCAGATTTTCAGAACAAAAGACAATCTGTAAAATAACTGCTGTTTTTGATCTAAATATACTGTAAATACACTCATCCAATTTTACCTATATGTTTGAATATATCAAAGGTGATATAAATGAATTGACCCCTACGAATGTGGTTATCGAGAATCATGGTATGGGGTATATTATTAATATATCACTAAATACATACTCTCAGCTTTCTGGTCATAAATCCACTCAATTGTATTTGCATCAGGTTATTCGTGATGATGCTCATCTTTTCTTTGGATTTAAAGATTTGAAGGAGAGAGAAATCTTTCGTTTGTTGATTTCTGTTTCAGGGGTTGGTGCAAATACAGCCAGAATGATGCTTTCGTCACTAACTGCTGATGAAATTAAGAAGGCCATTTTTTCTAATAATTCCAAAACATTGCAGGATGTTAAAGGAATTGGAGCGAAAACGGCACAACGAATTATTATTGAACTTAAAGATAAGATTGGGAAAGAAGATGAAATGGGCGAAATTGTATTGCTTCAGGACAATACAATTCGTGAAGAAGCGTTATCTGCTTTAATAATGCTTGGTTTTGCTAAAAATTCTATTGCCAAAGTACTTGACAAAATTATTAAAGTAAATTCCCCGGCAAATGTTGAGGAGTTAATTAAATTGGCTTTGAAACAGCTGTAATCTAAATCGTAAAATCCCCCTTCTTGAAAAAATTGGTTCAATACATATTAGCGTTTTTGTTTTTATTCTCTCTAGGGCTTTCGAGTAAAGATCGTTCTTTGAGGGCAGATGCTTATTCTTTTGAGAGTTTACAACAAGATAGTACACTAAAAAAGAGTACAGAACGGATCATCAACCCTAAATCACCGTTTAATAAGGCTAAAAAGAAAAGTTCTAAGGATGAGTCATTGCCTTATGCTTTTGACGATGAAGATGATACCAAGCTTAAAAAAGATCAAGTCAAGTCGCCTTTATATTTGAACGATCCGTCTAATATTGAGACAACAATTGTTTACGATCCTGTAACGGGAAATTATATTCTTAAAAAGCGAATTGGAGGAATGGATTATCGCAATTCAACCTCGATGTCGAAATCTGAGTTTCAAGCCCAGCAAAATCAGGCAGCTTTAAGAGACTATTGGATGGAGCGCATTTCATCAGACAGGTATGTTAGTGGTGCTGATCAGCGTTCTTTTTTGGGTTCAAAAGTGTTTGGTAAGCTGTTTGGTAATACCGCTATTTCTATTAAACCTCAGGGGGCTGCTGAACTGAGTTTTGGTATTAGTACAACCAAGGTTGATAACCCAACCATACCTGAAGAACTTCGAAAAACGACCAGTTTCGACTTTGATGAGAAGATCCAAATGAGTGTTTCGGGTAAGATTGGAGATATCCTATCTATGGAGGTGAATTACAACACCGAAGCGACTTTTGATTACGAAAATCAGATGAAACTGGAGTATAATGGTGAGGATGATAACATCATTAGAAAAGTTGAGGCTGGTAATGTATCTATGCCGATTTCCAATACTTTGATCACCGGAGGACAGAATCTTTTTGGTGTGAAAACTGAAATGCAATTTGGGAAACTTTCTGTGGCATCGGTGTTTTCTCAGCAAAAAGGGGAAACCAAGGTCGTGAATATGGAAAATGGGGCTCAGAAGAGTGAATTTGAAGTTTCGGCTGATCAATATGAAGCGAATCGTCACTTCTTTCTATCAAAATATTTTTATGACACTTACGATCAGGCAATGGCCAAATTGCCGATTGTGAATTCGGCCGTTACAATCAATAAAATTGAGGTTTGGATTACGAATAAAAATTCAAATTTTGAGGACTCCCGAAATTTTGTTGGTCTTGTTGATTTGGGTGAAAATTACGTTTCGGGAGAATACCCGGATAATGAGAAGACTGGTTCAAATAGTAGTTTCTATAACCAATTTACTGATGGTGTATATAGTGGAGTACGTGATATAAATCAGGTTACCAGTGTTTTAAATGGGAATTATGTTGCGGGTAAAGACTACGAGAAAGTTGAAAATGCACGACTATTATCGGAAAATGAATACACATTAAATAGACGTTTGGGTTATATCTCATTGAATCAATCGTTGAATGCTGATGAGGTTTTAGCTGTGGCCTATCAGTATACCGCAAACGGAGAAGTATATCAGGTCGGTGAATTTTCGACAACGGGTGTTAGTGCGCCTCAATCTCTTATTCTGAAACTTATAAAAGGAACCAATTTGAATCCATCACTGACCAGAACGTGGAAGCTGATGATGAAGAATATCTACAATATTGGTGCTTATCAAATCAATTCTGAAGATTTCCGTCTGGATGTGTTGTATCAGAATGATCAGGCCGGCTCTCAATTGAATTATATCGATATTGATGGAACAGGAAAAAATGAAATTTTATTGAGCTTATTGAACCTTGATAATTTGAATTCACAACTGGATCCTAGTCCTGATGGGATGTTTGACTTTATTGAGGCTTTAACGATTTATCCGAATAAGGGACGAATCATCTTCCCGGCTAAGGAGCCATTCGGTTCGTATTTACGATCGAAGATTACGAATAATGCTATTGCAGATAAATATGTTTTTGAAGAACTGTATACCAAAACACAAAATGAAGCCCAGCAAATTGCTGAAAAAAATAAGTATGCCCTTAAAGGGAGCTACAAGTCAACAGGTGGATCAGAAATCTCATTAAATGCATTGAATGTCCAGCCTGGATCGGTTGATGTGAAGGCCGGAGGAATTAAGCTTATTGAGAATATCGACTATACGGTTGATTATACCCTGGGACGAGTTAAAATTATTAATCAGGCATTACTTGAAGCAGGTACACCCATTTCAATCTCATCTGAAAGTAATTCGCTCTTTAATATCCAAACGAAAACATTGGTTGGGGTTCAGATGGACTACCAGTTTGATAATGATTTTAATTTGGGAGCAACCGTAATGCATCTTTCAGAGCAGCCACTAACCCAGAAAGTGAATATTGGTGACGAACCGATTTCGAATACCATTTGGGGGTTGAATGGGAGTTACAGAACGGAATCCATGTTCTTGACGAATTTGGTTGATAAACTTCCGTTTATCGAGACTAAAGAACCATCTCAAATTTCTATTGAAGGTGAATTTGCACAATTGGTACCCGGACATAATAAGGCAATTGGTAGTTCAGGAACAGCCTATATCGACGATTTCGAAGGGACTGAAACGTCCATCGATATGAAGAATTACAACTCCTGGGTTCTAGCCAGTACGCCACAAAATCATCCTGATTTTCCTGAAGGTAATCTGAATAATGATTTGGCATACGGTTTTAACCGTGCTAAGCTAGCCTGGTATGTGATTGATCCGCTTTTTAATAGAAATACCTCTTCAACACCGGCACATATCCGATCGGATAAGGAACAATTATCGAATCACTTTGTTCGCGAGGTTTATGAAGAGGAAATCTGGCCTAATAAGGAAACTGCGACTGGTATTCCAACAAATATTTCAGTGCTGAATTTAGCATACTATCCTACAGAAAAGGGGCCCTATAATTACGATGTGGATGGGCGAGCCAATATTTCAGGTGGTATGAATGCTGATGGAACATTGAAAAACCCTGAAAATCGATGGGGGGGAATTATGCGTAAGATTGAGACCAATGATTTTGAGGCAGCGAATATTGCTTATGTAGAATTTTGGATGATGGACCCATTTGTGTACGATAAGACTCACAAAGGCGGGGATATCTTGCTTGATTTAGGTAATGTTTCTGAAGATGTTTTGCGAGATTCACGTAAGGGTTTTGAGAATGGCTTACCTACCAGTAGTAATATTGTTTTGGTTGATTCAACCGTTTGGGGACGTGTTCCTTTAGTGCAGTCACTGGTTAATTCTTTTGATAATGATAACCAATCCAGAAAATATCAGGATGTTGGGATGGATGGTTTGGCTACTGAAGACGAGAAGACTTTCTTCGATAAATATATCTTGGATGTGCAGAATTCAGCCAACTTGGGTGTTGGTTCAAAAGCCTATTCGAATGCCATTACTGACCCGTCCAGTGATAACTTTCATTATTTCAGAGGTGGTGATTTTGATGCGACTGAGGTAAGTATTCTGGATAGATATAAGAATTTTAATGGACCTGAAGGTAATTCACCAACGGCTGACCTGTCACCAGAACCCTATACTACTTCCGCTACAACTTTACCCGATGTAGAGGATATCAATCATGACAACACTTTGAGTGAGACAGAGGCCTACTATGAGTATAAAATTCATCTTGCTCCTGATGAGATGAAGGTCGGTCAGAACTTTATTGTGAATAAGGTTGAAAGTACGGTAGATCTTGCAAATGGAACAAAGGGTACGGTAAACTGGTTTCAATTTAAGGTTCCGGTTGAAGAATATAATAACAAGCTGGGGAACATTAACGACTTTACTTCGATTCGTTTCATGAGAATGATGATGAAAAATTTTGAAGAAGAAGTGGTGTTACGTTTTGCTAGTTTGGATCTGGTTCGTGATGACTGGAGAGAATATGATCAAACTTTACGTCCTGATTTATTAGAGTCTTCTGAAGATACTCGCTTCGAAATATCAGCAGTCAATATCGAAGAAAATGCTGAGAAAGAGCCTGTAAACTATGTTTTACCTCCAGGGATCGATCGTGTTGTTGATCCAAGTAACCCTCAGCTTTTGCAATTGAATGAACAAGCAATTCAGTTAAAGGTGACCAATTTGGAAGAGGGAGATGTTAAAGCGGCCTATAAGACATTGAATATGGATGTTCGAAAGTATGGTACACTGAAGATGGATGTTCATGCTGAGAGAATAGAGAATCTGAATCTTGAAGATGACGACTTGAGAGTTTTTATTCGTATGGGATCTGACTATCAGAATAACTACTATGAGTACGAAATACCTTTGAAGTTAACCCCCTTTGGTCACTATACAAATGATAATTTGGATGACAGATTAATTGTATGGCCGGATGCCAACCGTTTCGATTTTAAATTGAATTTATTTTCGGGGATAAAACAGAAAAGGAATAATGAAATGCGTGCTGATAAATCAAGTGTCAGTCTTACTGATATTTTTGAGCGACCCGTTATCGAGCTTGATCGAAATGCCGGACCTTTAGCTGAGAATAATATTATACGTATTAAAGGAAATCCAAACTTAGCCAATGTTCGTACAGTGATGATTGGTGTTCGTTATCCGCAAGAAGGGACTGAAAACGATGGTGAACGAAAAGCTGTTGAAGTTTGGTTGAATGAGCTACGGTTGACCGATTTTGACGAAGATGGCGGTTGGGCTGCTAACTTGCGAGTGACCACGAAACTAGCTGACTTGGGAACTTTAACCTGGGCTGGTAGTCGAATGACTGCGGGTTTTGGTGGTATCGAAGATGGTGTGAACAGTAGAAATAAGGAAGATATTTTCCAATATGATTTCTCCGCCAGTCTTGAGCTGGGTAAATTCTTTCCTGAAAAATCAGGAGTGAGAATACCGATGTATTATGCTATTTCTGAGGAAACCTCAAATCCTGAGTATAATCCTCTCGATCCGGATATTCCTCTTGATGTTGCACTTGATCAAGCTGCAAATAAAAAAGAACGAGATTCGATTAAGCATATCGCTCAAGACTATACCAAGCGAAAAAGTTTCAACTTGACGAATGTTCGTATTGAAAAGCAGGAAGGAAAAGCCAAATTGCTTGATGTTTCGAATCTGTCTGCTACCTATTCGTTTAACGAAACATATTCCCGAAATGTGAATAAGGTACGTGATCTGGAGAAGAACTATCGTGGGGTACTGAATTATACTTATAGTTCACGACCAAAGAATTACACACCATTCAAGAAAACAAAATCATTAAAATCGCCTTATTTGCGTTTATTACGTGATTTTAATTTTTATTTGATGCCAACACAGGTTTCGGTTCGTTCAGATATTCAGAGGTATTATCGCGAAATTGAAACCCGTAATATTGAGCAACCTGATCTTTTGATAACGCCTACTTACGATAAGAATTTCAACTGGTATCGTTATTACGATTTGAAATATAATCTGACGAAGAATCTGAAATTTGATTTCTCTGCGACCAATACATCACGTATTGATGAGCCAGATGGAATTGTTGATAAGGATAGAGATAGAGATGCCTATAATATCTGGAAGGATTCTATTTGGAATAATATCATGGATGGAGGGCGTAATGTGCAGTATCACCATAATTTTAATGTGACCTATAAGATCCCTATTAATAAGATTCCGTTTCTAAATTGGACCTCTTTGACAACCCGATATACGGGTTCATACGATTGGAATGCAGGTGCAATTGTTGAAGATGAGAACGTTGAACATGGTAATATCGTTCGAAACTCGAATAATATTCAGTTGAATGGGCAAATGAATATGGTTAATCTCTACAATAAATCTAAATTTTTGAAGAGGATTAATCAGAAACATAGCGGTACCAGACGCTATAAAGCCCAAAGTAACAAATATGAAAAGGTTAGTTACGAGGGGGAGATAGATGAACTGAAAGCTATGGTTGGTAAGTCAGTATATCATAAGTTAGGCACTAAAGATATTCAGGTTAAGGTTTACGATTTAGAGGGGAAAGAAGTTCGAATTGAATACCGACCGCTTTCAGCTAATCGGGTGCGTGTGATCTCTAAACGATCCTTGAAAAATGCTCGTGTCAGAATAAATGGAAGGGTAGAGGAAAAAGATAATTTATTTGTCAAACTTGGGGAAAACATTCTCAGACTGGGTATGAGTGTTCGAAATATCTCTTTAGGTTATTCAGAAACAAATGCCACAACTTTACCTGGATATTTACCACAAACCAATTTCTTTGGAGGTGAAACTTATAACGGATCGAAAGCTCCAGGCTTTAATTTTTTAATTGGTAATCAGGACAGGGATTTTGCTGCAAAAGCAGCCCGAAGGGGATGGATTACAACGGATCAAACACTGAATGCACCTTATGTGATGACCCATACTGAGAATTTCACGTTTCGATCAACCATTGAGCCAATTAAAGGTTTGAAAATAAATCTGAATGCAAATCGAAATTACTCGAAGAATATCAACGAGTTTTATATTTATAACGAAACTGAATCGACACCTGATCAACCAGTATTCGATGCAAAAAATAAGACACTAACCGGGAACTTCAGCATGACTTTCATGAGTATGAAATCGGCGTTCTTTAGTATAGGTAATACAGGTAATTATTCTTCAAAATATTTTGAGGAGTTTCTGAAAACGCGTCAGTCTGAATCGTTACGCTTGGCTAAGAAACGATGGGGGGAGACTTACGAGGATCACCCTAAAACTATAGAAGTTGACGGAAAAGAAGTTATTGTAAAAGATTATTATGAAGGTTATGGTCCAACATCACAGGAAGTGTTAATACCAGCCTTCCTGAAAGCATATGGTGGCGGAGGGAGTAAGTATAATAAGCTTTTCCCGGGAATCGATAAGATGATGCCAAATTGGCGGGTAACTTTTGATGGTTTATCCAAGATTCCTTTAGTTAAGCGTTATTTCAAGTCGATTAATATGAATCATTCATATACTTCAACCTATAATATTGGATCCTACAATAACAATTTGAATTATGTAGATAATGGATATGGCTTTACGGATGAATTTGACTTGGTTGACAACTATTTATTGAGGTATGAAGCCAATTCTGTTTCGATAAATGAGCAGTTTAATCCGCTGATTAATATTGATATGATGTGGAAGAATAATTTTACAACAACTTTCGAGATTAAGCGTGCTCGTAATCTGACTTTAAGTTTGGCAAATACACAGTTGACCGAAGTGGCTTCAAGTGAATTCATTTTTGGCTTGGGCTATCGTTTTGATAATTTGGGACTGATTATTGGGTCAGGATCCGGTCAGAAGAAATTTAATAGTAATCTAAATCTTCGTGGTGATTTATCTATCAGAAAGAACAATACCATTATTAGAAAGATTGTTGATGAAGTTGATCAGTTGACTTCAGGCCAGAAGGTTGTGAGCATTAAAATGTCAGCAGACTATGTGCTGAGTAGTCGCTTTAATTTACGATTGTATTACGACCGAATTGTGAATGAACCCTATGTATCACTTTCATACCCAACTACAACAACGGAATTTGGAGTGAGCGTACGTTTTACACTCGCTCAATAGTCTTATGTCCAATAACATAAACAAATATTTATTTTGAAATAAGAGTTTATTTAATAGTTCGAAAAAAAATGTAAATTTGGGGCAAATAATGAACCAGATATAAACAAGAATTAATCATGAACGTACCTGAAAATTTAAAGTTTACAAAAGATCACGAATGGATTCGTGTTGAAGGTGATACAGCCTTTATTGGTGTTACTGATTTTGCTCAAGGAGAATTAGGAGATATCGTTTTTATCGAAGTTGAAACTGAGGGTGAGACTTTGGATAGAGAAGAAGTTTTTGGAACAATTGAAGCTGTTAAAACTGTTTCTGATATGTTTATGCCTATTGGGGGTGAAGTATTGGAATTCAATGCAGAATTGGAAGATGCTCCAGACCTTGTAAATACAGACCCTTATGGAAAAGGATGGATCATTAAAGTTAATGTTGCAGATGCTTCGGAATTAGAAGACTTATTGACTGCTGATCAATACAAGGAATTGCTTTAAGAATTTCCTTATAATATATAAAGCTCCGACTCGTCGGGGCTTTTTTTATGTCTTTATATCTGATCTCTGACCATTTTGTTATTTATGGAACAACAGGCCTGATTTTATATGTGAGGCGTTTATACCTCTTAATTCTGTTGTCGTGTGAAGATTTATGGATGTTAATTGGATTCATCGAATATTGGTTGATAGGAGGTAAAAAAAAGAGAGGCTGTTTCAGATGAAACAGCCTCTCTCTTTTATATGTATTGAGCTATTATTTTAGCTTCTTAGCAACTTCTACTTCTTCGAATGCTTCTACCATATCACCAACTTTAATGTCGTTGTATTTTTCGATATTCAATCCACACTCGTAGCCTTTTGCCACCTCTTTAACATCGTCCTTGAATCGTTTTAGAGAACCAAGAGCTCCAGAGTAAATAACAATACCATCGCGAATTAAGCGGATCTTAGAGTTACGCTTGATCTTACCTTCACGAACAATACAACCTGCAATGGTTCCAACTTTAGTGATGTTGAATGTCTCAGTAACCTCGACAGTAGCAGTGATTTCTTCCTTAATTTCAGGAGAAAGCATGCCTTCCATAGCTGATTTCAATTCTTCAATCGCATCATAGATAATTGAGTACAATCTGATATCAATTTCCTCTTTTTCAGCAATTTTTCTAGCTCCCATTGATGGTCTAACCTGGAAACCAACAATAATTGCATTTGAAGCAGTTGCAAGCATTACATCTGATTCAGAGATTTGTCCTACGGCTTTATGAATCACATTAACCTGAATCTCTTCAGTAGAGAGTTTGATTAATGAGTCCGAAAGTGCTTCGATAGATCCATCCACATCACCTTTAACAATAACGTTAAGTTCCTGGAAGTTTCCAATTGCAATACGACGTCCGATTTCATCTAATGTAATATGCTTCTGAGTTCTTAGTCCTTGCTCACGCTGTAATTGTTCACGTTTGTTAGCAATACCTCGAGCTTCTTTCTCGCTTTCCATTACGTTGAAGTTGTCACCCGCTTGTGGTGCACCGTTCAAACCAAGAATCAATGCCGGTTCTGAAGGACCAACTGCATCTATTTTCTTGCCACGTTCGTTAAACATAGCCTTTACGTGACCTGTATAACTTCCTGCCAATAGAATATCTCCAACTTTTAGAGTTCCAGCTTGAACCAATAGAGTGGTAACGTAACCTCTACCTTTATCCAACGATGATTCAATTACTGAACCAATAGCACGTTTGTTTGGATTTGCTTTCAATTCAAGCAGTTCAGCTTCAAGTAATACTTTTTCAAGTAATTCTTCGATATTAACCCCGTTTTTCGCTGAAATTTCCTGACACTGATATTTACCACCCCAGTCTTCAACAAGGTAGTTCATATTTGCAAGTTCACTTTTAATTCTTTCCGGATCTGCACCCGCTTTATCGATCTTATTAATCGCAAATACGATAGGTACACCAGCGGCACTAGCGTGATTGATGGCCTCAATAGTTTGTGGCATTACGTTATCATCAGCTGCAACAATAATAATTGCAATATCAGTTACCTGAGCACCACGAGCACGCATCGCAGTAAAGGCTTCGTGACCTGGAGTATCTAGGAAAGAAACGCGTCTTCCATCGTCAAGTTTTACGTTGTAGGCACCAATATGTTGGGTAATTCCCCCTGCTTCACCATCAATAACATTAGCATGACGAACGTAGTCAAGTAATGATGTTTTACCGTGGTCAACATGACCCATTACAGTAACAATAGGTGCTCTAGGAATTAAATCTTCTTCTTTATCAATTTCTTCCTCAATTGATTCCTGGATTTCAACACTTACGAATTCAGCTTCAAAACCAAATTCATCCGCAACAATCGAAATAGTCTCTGCATCCAAACGCTGATTGATTGATACAAAAAGACCAAGTCCCATACAGGTTGCAATAATTTGTGTTGGAGAAACTTCCATCATCGAAGCAAGTTCACTAACAGTAACGAATTCAGTCAGCTTAATTGTATTCTTTTCGGCCTCTCTTTGTTCAGCAATTTCTTGCTGCTTCATGCTGGCCATGTCACGTTTCTCACGACGGTGTTTAGCTCCTTTTGATTTTCCACCCTTAGATGTCAATCTAGCTAAAGTATCTTTAATTTGCTTCTGAACATCTTCTTCGCTAACCTCTTTTTTAACAGGCGCTTTTTTCTTCAGCTTATTAAATTTAGAATCTCTTGCTGGTCTTCTATCAGCACCTGCAGCACCAGCTTTGGCAGCACCAGCGCCAGTTCCCTTAGGGCGATTAGTCCCTTTTTGAGCAGCTACATTTACTTTTTCGCCATCCTTCTTAATACGCTTACGTTTCTTGCGCTGATTCTTGGCTTTATCTTTATCTGCCTGAGATGTTTTTTTCTCAACTGGAAGTTCAATTTTCCCGATAACAGTAGGGCCTGTTAACTTCTGAGTTGATGATTTGAAGATTTCTTCTTCTTTCTTTTCAGGCTTAGCAGCAGGAGTTGGTTCAGTTGTTACGACTGGTTTGCTCTCAACAACTTTTTTTGTAGGAGGAGTAACTGATTTTTGTTTCTCTTTTCGTTCTACATCCTTTTCTGCTTTTGTTTTCTTTGCAGGACGGGTTCTTTGATTCATTGCATTCAAATCAATTTTCCCGATGACTTTAAATTCGTCTTTTTTGTCAGAAGTTTTTGCTTCTGTTTTTGCTTCCTCTTTTTTAGGCGATACCATTTTAACAGTTTGTTCTTCGGGACTAGCTTCCGAAGGTTGTTTAGTTTTTTCTTTAGATTCAGCCTTAGGTGTAGCAACTTTTTCTTCAGATACCGGAGTCTCTTCTTTCTTCTCAGGTTTCTCCTCAACTTTCGAATCCTTTACCTTTGCTTCTTCTTTTTTACTTGGTTTTGACACAGTATCTAAATCGATTTTCCCAACCACTTTCACAGTGGATTTTGGTTTCTCTTCTTTAACTGTTTCTTCAGTTTTCTCTTGTACTTCAGGTTCAGAACCTTCTAAAAATACAGGGTCTTTTTTCTCACGAGTGCTCTTCAGATTTACTTTCTCGGATTCCTTTTTCAGATTGATATCTGAACTGTATTCTTTTGCAAGAATATCATAAGCCTCTCCGGACACTTTGTTATTAGGATTTGAATCAATTTCAATTCCTTTTTTATTTAAGAATTCCACAATAGTAGTAATTCCTACATTGAATTCTCGTGCTAGTTTACTAAGTCTTATATTTTTATTGACTTTTGTCATATTCTGAAGTTAACTGTTAAAATGTCTGTATCTTAAACTAAAAATATTGAGGATAGAGATAGTTTATTCAAATTCTGAATTCAAGATATTTAAAACTTCTTCAATAGTCTCGATTTCAAGATCTGTTCTTTTTTCTAGTTCCTCTGCTGTAAGTTCCAACACAGAACGGGCAGTGTCGCAACCAATTTTCTTAAATTCTTCGATGATCCATGCATCGATTTCGTCATTAAACTCTGACAAGTTTACATCCTCCTCGCCTTCAACTTCGGCTTCTACTTTTTCACGGTAAACGTCGATTTCGTAGCCAGTCAGCTGACCCGCAAGTTTAATATTTAAACCACCTTTACCAATAGCCAATGATACTTCTTCTGGATTTAAGTATACTTCAGCTTTGTGTGTTTCGTCGTCGAACTTAACCGAGTTTACCTTCGCAGGGTTAAGTGCACGGGAAATAAACAATGAGGTGTTCGTTGTATAGTTGATAACATCAATATTTTCGTTTCTTAATTCACGAACGATACCGTGAATTCTTGATCCTTTCATACCCACGCAAGCACCCACTGGATCAATGCGCTCATCGTATGATTCAACAGCAACTTTTGCTCTTTCACCAGGAACACGAACAATATTTTTGATTGTGATTAAACCATCGAAGATCTCAGGTACTTCAAGTTCGAATAAACGCTCAAGGAATACAGGAGAAGTTCTGGATATTATAATCAAAGGACTGTTGTTTTTCACTTCAACGCGAACAACAACGGCTCTTAGTGTTTCACCTTTACGGAAATAATCTGAAGGAATCTGTTCCGTTTTTGGCATAATCAACTCGTTACCTTCATCATCGATAACAAGAATTTCTTTTTTCCAAATTTGGTAAACCTCACCCGTGATAATCTCACCAATTCTATCTTTATAGATATTGAAGATGTTATCTTTTTCAAGCTCCATAATACGAGCTGACAAGTTTTGACGAAGAGTTAGAATTGAACGACGTCCAAAATCCAGGAATTTAACTTCATCAGTTACCTCTTCACCCAGTTCATAATCTTCATCGATTTTTTTCGCTTCGGATAATGAAATTTGAAGATTTGCATCTTCAACATCTCCATCTTCTACAACTTCACGATTTCTCCAAATCTCCAAATCACCCTTGTCTGGGTTAATGATGATGTCAAAGTTTTCATCGGTACCGTAATTCTTCAATAATAGGTTTCGGAACACATCTTCCAAAACACTCATCATAGTAGCACGATCGATGTTTTTTAACTCTTTAAATTCTGAAAAAGTTTCAATAAGATTCATATGACTCAGCGATTCACTTGTTAAAAAGTAATTATATCTTTTGTTGATTTTATTTGTTCGAAGTCGAGCGTCAAAGTTTTGGTGATTAGTTGCTTCTTTTTCTTCCCTTCGACCTTAACCAATTCTTCAATCTCTACTTCAATTTCTTTTTCTCCAACGACAAGCAACTTGCCGATGAATTTGTTGCCATCCATAGTAAGGACCTCAACGTCTTTCCCTACATTCTTATGATATTGTTGTATCACTTGAAAAGTTTGTCCAATACCAGCTGAAGATACTTGTAATTCAAAATCTTCAACCTCTCTGTCCAATTGACCTTCAATTGCACGGCTCAATTCGATGCATGTACTGATAGGAACACCATTAAAGCTGTCAATCATTACAGAAATGGTATTGTTTGAGGAGACCTTAGTTTCGACCAAATAAAGATCGGTATTTTCGATCTCTTTTTCAATAATTCCTTGTATTGTTTTCTTGTCAATCATAAAGGAGTTGCTTTCAATAAAATAGGGGACTTTGTTGTCCCCTAAAGCACATATAAATTGTTACTTTTCGCTGCGAAATTAGATATATTTGTTTTAATATGCAAATTGCTTGTGTCTAAATTATTGTTTTCTAATTGTTAATGAGATTTTCTTCGATTCACTTTAAGGGTTTTGCTGTTAAATGTGAGGGCTTGTATCTCTTTTTGTTACATTTGCTAATAAGCGATTAAAACTTGTTCTGAACGCTTTTATTGTGTCTTGAAAATGATGGGGTAGGATTTTTGACAGAGAATTTATTTTCCAGAACTCTCGTAGATAATTTAAACTTTATGATGATGAAGAAAAAAGTGCTGAGCGATCCCGTTCACGGGTTTATTCATATTCCTTCAGGAATCCCTCATGATTTGGTTGAACATCCTTTTATTCAGCGGCTTCGACGAATCAAGCAGCTTGGGATGACTTATTTGGTTTTCCCGGGAGCGATTCATAATCGTTTTCAGCATGTTATGGGGGCTGCGTATCTTACCCAGATGGCTATCGAATCATTACGTTCAAAAGGTGTTGAAATTAGTGGGGAAGAGGCACTTGCTGTAACAACAGCTGTGCTTTTACATGATATTGGACATGGGCCCTTTTCTCACGCTCTTGAGTACAGTATTGTTGATGGGATAAAGCATGAGAAATTATCGGAGTTGTTTATGGATCGTTTGAACACCCACTTTGAGGGAGGTTTGGATATGGCCATTCAGATTTTTAAGCATGAATATCATAAACCTTTTTTAAATCAGCTTGTATCCAGTCAGCTGGATATGGATCGTTTGGATTATCTGCGTCGTGATAGTTTTTTTACGGGTGTGAGTGAAGGAGCTATTGGTTCAACTCGAATTATAAAAATGCTTGAAGTCGTCAAAGGGAATTTAGCTGTTGAAGATAAAGGGATTTATTCCATCGAAAAATTTCTAATTGCCCGAAGATTGATGTACTGGCAAGTGTATCTTCACAAAACAAGTTTGGCTGCTGAAGAAATGTTGGTTCGAATATTAAAAAGAGCCAAGTATCTTGCTGGGAAAGGTGAAGATTTGTTTGCAACGCCATCGCTGCATTATTTTTTATACAATAAAGTTGGGATCAGGCAATTTAAAAGTAAGGAAAAGGTTTTGGGTGATAAGGATGCTCTGGAGGTTTTTGCCGATTTGGATGATAACGATATTATGGTTTCGATTAAAGTGTGGGCTGATCATTCTGATAAGGTTCTTTCGTATCTGTGTAAGTGTATGAAAGATAGGCGTCTTTTTAAAATCGAGATTGATAAAAAGCCATTTTCAAAGGAATATGTTGCTGAAGTCAGGAAAAACGTTAAAGATCGTCTAGGCTGTTCCAATCATGCTTTAAATTATCTGGTTATAAAGGGCTCGATCACGAATAATGCTTATAGTCGTGAAGATGATAGGATTAATATCCTTTTTAAGGATGGAAGTCTGCAAGATATTGGGAAAGCATCAGATATGTTAAATATTTCAGTTCTATCTAAAACCGTTAAAAAATATTATTTCTGCTATCCAAAATTCTAATTGCCCTTATGTGTCTTGTTTGGAGGGCTTAAGCTGTTTGGTGAATCTTTGTCTGGATCTACTTTGAGTGTGTGTTTGTTGGGTTTTCTTAAGCTTGAGTTTAGTATATATAGAGATGAATGTTCACGCTTTAGTGACTAAATTTTTATTGCCTTAAAATATTTATTAGATTTGCGTAAATTTTGCCTAGTGAAACCGAGTTGTTAGAACTGTCTATAATTCAGGCTTATGTTTCTTGATTGAGCTGAGGGATTGGACCTTTGGATGTGTAATAATTAAGTTCAAAACGCCGGTAGTTTTCATAGTGAATATTCTGAGTTAGTTTATTTGCAGGGCATTTAGAAAGTAGAAAGATGAATTTTACAGCAAATGATATTGCAGAGTTTCTGAATGGAGAAGTCGATGGTGACGGTGCTGTTTCAGTAAACAATGTGTCAAGAATTGAAGAAGGTAGAGAAGGAACCCTATCGTTTTTAGCGAATCCTAAGTATGCGCATTTTATTTATGAGACTAAATCGTCTATTGTTTTAGTTAATAAAGATTTTGTAGCGGATAAGGAAATAGCGGCAACGTTAATTCGGGTTGATGATGCTTATCAGGCTTTAGCTCAGTTGTTAGAAATGTACGAGCAAAGTAAGCCACAACGTGTGGGTGTTGAACAGCCTTCGTTTGTGAGTAAAACAGCTCAGGTTGGTGAGCAGGTTTATATTGGAGCTTTTGCTTATGTTGGAAGCAATGTGAAGCTGGGTAAAAATGTAAAGCTTTATCCTCATGTTTATGTGGGCGATAATGTTGTTATTGGTGATAACACCATTCTTAATTCAGGTGTAAAGGTATACGAGAATTGTACAATTGGGGCGGAATGTATTTTCCACTCAGGTGTCGTTATTGGTGGTGATGGTTTTGGATTTGCTCCTTCGTCGGCTAATGATTACAAGAAAGTTCCTCAAGTTGGGAATGTTGTAATTGAAGATCATGTTGAGATTGGCGCAAACACTTGTGTTGATAGAGCAACAATGGGGTCTACAATTATCCGTAAGGGTGTGAAGTTGGATAACCTGATTCAGGTAGCTCACAATGTTGAAATTGATGAGAATACGGTGATTGCAGCTCAAACGGGTATTGCAGGATCAAGTAAAGTTGGTAAAAATTGTATGATTGGTGGCCAGGTTGGTTTAGCAGGTCACTTATCTATTGCGGATGAAGTGAAAATAGCCGCTCAGTCAGGAATTGGAAGAACGATTAAGAAAGAGGGGGTCGTGCTTCAGGGATCACCTGCTTTTGAATTTGGTCCTTACCAAAAATCATATGTTTTGTTCAAGAATCTTCCCAAGATGCGCGAGCAGATTATTGCTTTGGAGAAGGAATTGAAAGAGTTGAAAAAATAAGAGAATTAAGAGAAGAGGGATAAAAGAGATTATCTCTTGAAACTTAGATAAGAACTAGAGGATTGATAGGAAGAATGGCTGATAAACAAAGAACTTTAGCAAAAGAATTTTCTTTAACCGGAAAAGGACTACATACAGGAATTGAAGTATCAATTAAATTTTTACCTGCTGCCGAAAATCACGGCTACCAGTTTAGACGAGTTGACCTTGAAGGACAACCCGTAATTAAGGCAAGTGCTGAGTATGTTGGAGATACCTCAAGAGGGACTGTTCTTCAAAAAGGTGAGTGTAAAGTGCAGACTGTTGAGCATGCTCTGTCAGCTTTATATGGTTGTGGTATCGACAACTGTATGATTGAATTGAGTTCTTCGGAGCCACCAATTTTGGATGGTAGTTCGAAATTCTACGTTGAAGGAATAGAGGAAGTTGGGATAGTAGAGCAAAATACTAATCGTGAGTATTTTGAAGTCAAGGAAAAAATTGTTTATAAAGATGAAGCAAAAGGATCGGAATTGATTATTTTGCCGGATGATGAGTTTAGTGTAAACACAATGATTTCTTTTGACTCAAAAGTATTGAGAAATCAGTTTGCCAGCATGAATAGCTTAAGCGAATACAAGGATGAAATTTCGATGTGTCGTACTTTTGTTTTTGTTCGCGAATTAGAGTTTCTTTTAAATAACAATCTCGTTAAAGGGGGCGATTTGGATAATGCCATTGTTATTATGGACCAGCCAATGGAACAAAACGAGTTGGATCGTATTGCAGCCTTGTTTGATCACGAAAGTGTAGAGGTGAAAGAGGGAGTTCTTAGTAATTTAGATTTGTATTTTGATAACGAATGTGCGCGTCATAAGTTGCTTGATGTAATTGGTGATTTAGCACTTTGTGGTAAGTTTATAAAGGGTAGAGTGATTGCAACCTGCCCAGGTCACGGTCCTAATACCGAGATGGCTAAAGTATTAATCAATAGAATAAAAAAAGAGATGGGAAAAGATTCAGTTCCGGCTTACGATCCTAATAAAGAGCCTGTTTTAGACATTAATGGGGTAATGAAATTGTTGCCGCATCGTCCTCCGTTTTTGTTGGTTGACAAAATTATCGACATTCAGGACGACAGTATCGTAGGGGTTAAGAATGTTACAATGAACGAACCATTTTTTGTTGGTCACTTTCCAGGAGAGCCTGTTATGCCAGGTGTTTTAATGGTTGAAGCGATGGCCCAATGTGGTGGTATTTTGGTTTTAAGTCAGGTTGATGATCCGGAAAACTATGGAACTTACTTCTTGACTCAAAACAATATCAAATTCAGAAAAAAAGTTGTGCCGGGTGATACCTTAATTTTCAAATTAGAATTCTTGTCGCCAATTCGTCGTGGAATTGCTAATATGAGAGGTTTGGCTTATGTGGGTGACACCATTGTAGCTGAAGGTGAGTTTATGGCTCAGATTGCGAAAAAGCAATAATTTTTTTGTGCTGGGTATTTTAGACTAGAATAGAAATTTTCATCTATCGGAAAGAAGAATAAGGCTTTCGGTTTTACTCTTCCGAAGTGTAAATAAAAAATATAAAATGAAGCAACCCTTAGCTTATGTACATCCGGAGGCAAAAATTGCCGACAATGTGGTTATCGAGCCTTTCGTTACCATTGACAAGGATGTCGTGATTGAAGAAGGAACACGTATTGGTTCAAATGCAACCAT
This sequence comes from Ancylomarina subtilis, assembly GCF_004217115.1. Classification (NCBI taxonomy): domain Bacteria; kingdom Pseudomonadati; phylum Bacteroidota; class Bacteroidia; order Marinilabiliales; family Marinifilaceae; genus Ancylomarina; species Ancylomarina subtilis. The sequence continues at coordinate 213,235 of NZ_SHKN01000003.1, forward strand.
TCTTGAAGGAACACGTATTGGAAAAAATTGTAATGTTTTTCCAGGTGCTGTTATTGGCGCTGTTCCTCAGGATTTAAAATATCGTGGTGAAAAAACAACCGTTGAGATTGGGAACAATACAACAATTCGCGAATGTGTAACCATTAACCGTGGTACCTCTGCAAAAGGTAAAACAATTGTGGGAGATAACTGTTTATTGATGGCCTATTCACATATTGCTCACGATTGTGTGTTGGGTAATAACATTATTGTAGGTAATGCGTCTCAAATTGCAGGTGAAGTTGTGATTGATGATTTTGCCATCTTAAGTGGATTGGTAGCCGTTCATCAGTTTGTACACATTGGTTCTCATGTGATGATTTCGGGTGGATCTCTTGTTCGTAAGGATGTTCCTCCTTTTGTGAAAGCTGCTCGCGAGCCCGTTTCTTATGTTGGAGTTAACTCTATAGGTTTACGTCGTCGTGAATATTCAAATGAGAAAATTCGTGAGATTCAGGATGTGTATCGTTACCTGTATCAAAAAGGGATGAATAATTTTGCCGCAATTGAAGCCATTGAAGCTGAAATGCCTGCTTCACCAGAGCGTGACGAGATTATTCTTTTCGTGAAGAATTCAAAAAGAGGTATTATGCGTGGGTATTTCCCAGAGTAAAATCTTATTGATATTATATAGAAAAAGCGCTTGTTTCAATTAAGAAACAAGCGCTTTTTGTTTTTATACGAAAACCTGACTGGTTTGATTTGAATAATATAAATAAACCTGTCAGGTTGGTACTCTTTAAATAATAAAATAGGCAGCCTCTTTCGAAACTGCCTGTTCTTTATATATTGAATTTGGATTGTTTGTGATGAATAATAAAGTATTTTTTTATCCATTAACACATCAGCGTATCATCACATCTCTTAATCTATTCTGTAAAGTTGGTCCAACCTTGAGCCTGAAGTGCAATTTCGGTATTGTCGCGGGCAACCATATATTTCCCTTTGCTTGCGTCGCAGATATGACCGATAACTTTGACATCAGGAATTTTTTCAATTTCTTCAAATTTGTCAAGAGGCACTGTAAAAAGGAGTTCGTAATCCTCACCACCATTAAGGGCAAAAATCGAATAGTTCATATTCAATTCTTCAGCCATTTTATGTGTTTCGTAATCGATAGGAATTTTCTCTTCGTAAATTTGGCAGCCCACATTTGATTCTTCGCAAATATGGAAGAGTTCTGATGATAAACCATCAGAAATATCAATCATCGATGTCGGAACGATTTTAGCATCCTGTAAGCTCTCGAAGATATCTTTTCTGGCCTCAGGTTTCAATTGACGTTCCAGGATATAATCGTGCCCTGTTAAGTCAGGCTGAATGTTAGGATTGTTCTCGAAAATACGTTTTTCTCTATCCAAAAGTTGAAGGCCTGCATATGCCGCCCCTAAATCACCAGTCACACAAATTAAATCGTTTACTTTTGCTCCACTACGGTAAGCCAATTGATCTTCGTCAGCTTCACCAATAGCAGTAACAGAAATACAAAGACCTGTTAATGATGACGTGGTATCGCCACCAACTAAATCAACATTATACTTCTCGCAAGCCATATTGATTCCTTCGTAAATTTCATCAATTGCTTCAAGCGTAAAACGCTTAGATATGGCTATAGAAACAGTCACCTGCTTGGGTTCAGCATTCATCGCATAAACATCAGAAACATTTACAACAATGGCTTTATATCCCAAATGACGAAGTGGGGTATACATCAAATCAAAATGGATGCCTTCAACCAAAAGATCGGTTGTCACAATAGTCTTTTTACCTGATTGATTTAAAACGGCTGCATCATCCCCAATGCCCTTAAGGGTTGATGTTTGATTTAATTTAATGCTTTTGCTGAGGTGTTTGATCAAACCAAACTCACCCAGTGTCGATATATCGGTTCCTTGTGTATTGTTTTCCTGCATGATATCATTTATATGATGAAACTAGTTTTGATAAAATGCCGATATATAAATGAAGAGAGTTTAGGAGTGTAACGAACTGGACTCTATATTCATTTAATAATCGGTATAATAAGCTGATTTCTAAATTTAGAATTTGCTGGCAAAGGTAGAGAAAAAAATAGGAATGGGTAAATCTAGTTTTAACCAGTACTTTCCCATTTCATTTATCTCATTTTTGCTACCCGTGTATATTTAATCAGGGTTCGAGCTGTAACAGCTCCCTCAAAATGCTGAACGAGATTAAATTGCTTGTCGAAAATAAAGAGGCAGGGCAATGATTTTGATCCGAAGGCTTCCTCGAATTCATTGTTTTCATATCTCAGTACTCTAATATTTGATTTTTCAGTCAGTTTATTTTTCTCCATAAAAGTATTAATATTTGGAGTTTTGTCTGTTGTTACAAATACCAATTCGAAGTCTTTGTACTCCTCAAAATAATGAGCGATAATTTTGGCTTCCTTATGACAGTAAGGACAAAAATTACCAAAATGAATCACTAGTGTTGGTTTGCCTATTTGTAAATTGGCTTTGGTAAAAACCTTGCCTAAGGTATCCTGGAAACAGAATTCAGGCATTTCAGTGAGTTCAACCTTTGTCTCTTCAGCTAATTCATTCTCTTTATTTATTTGCTGAGTTTTTATAAGAATTCCAATTAGGATTACTAATATGACTGCTATGCTTAGTATGGCTATTTTTCTGTTCATAATTGTATGTTTAGTATTATCTTTTTAGTCGAATAAGAAGCATAAGTAGAGTTTATATGGTGATACAATATGAAATACAATAAAATAGCCGACGAAGGGTATCCACATCTTTTTTAAAAGTTCGGTGTATTTATACTTAACTAAACCTTCTAAAAAGAATGGAATAAGTAGCACAAAGATAAGAGACTGAAGATTCATATCAGAGAATAGATAATTGTACCATTGGTATTCTTCGGGGGATTCCATGAATGTTTGAATGGATGGGTTTAAAATCTTAGATACACCCTGTAGATCTACTATTTGATATTCAGTTTGTATCAGTCCAAACCAGATGCATTTGAATAAATCCATTAGGGGAAAAACAATATAAGCAAGTAGGGTTGATTTAAATACATCTCCAAAGGGAATTTTTGAATACTCTTCCGTAAAATGGAAACCAATAAAGATTAGAAAACAGAGTGCAAAACATCCTGCTGTAAGTGGAACTGATACATAAGTGATGTTAAAATAAATATCATCCCAATAGACTGACCCCGTTTTTGTATCCTCAACTGGTTCGAGATCAATTTCGGCCAGATCATCTTTAAAATCGGCCATCAAATCATCGTGTCCGTTGTAGATTTCTGCTTCTTGTTCTACTTGTCTTTCGTGATTATACGTTTTTTTGATTTCGTCCGTACTTATGTATTCGAGATAAGTAAAATCAGCTAAAAAAGTGATAAGAAGTAAAAAGAGAAAAATATAAAGAGTTTTAATCTTTAAAATGGATTGAATGAATCTGTTCATGAGTTTATTTTTTTAAGGGTTCTAGTTCGAGAGTGGGTAGCATGGTGGAATCAGTTTAGTTCTTACTGATTGTTTTATTCTCGTTTTTATTTGATAGTTCTTTCTCTAAAGCTTCTCTAAATATTTTTTGTTCTACAGTTTCTACCATACTTGAATATCTTTTCCAGAACTTGGCATTATATGGGCGTGGTGTAAACAAATTAGAATCCCAAGACTTCTCTAAGCTTTTAGCTAGTATGTCACTATCTGTTATGATTTCATTAAACATAACTTCTTGTGTCTCGTAGTAATATTCTTCAGAATTTGCTTTTGCACCATGAGCCGTACCACTCAATATTTTAAAGATATTATTGGCTTTTGGTGTATTTAAGGTGATGTGTTTGGGGTACATTTTGCCATCAATCTCAATATATTTAATATGGAAGGAGGATGCTATTTTTGATCTATACATTTTAGTGAAGATTTGAGCTTTGTCACTATTCACAAGTGTATATTCCAATTCAACAATGGCAAAATCCTTAGCCCTAATGTAAATCCAGCCTATTGGGAAACAATATTTTCCGTAATGTTTATTTAGCTTTACTAAAGGAGATTTTGGCGTAATTTTTATTTTATAGATGTCATCAGAATTATAAGACAGGACAGTATCTATTTTAAAATTGTGCTTTTTAAGTATGTTCTTGTCAAAAATGGCATCTTTTTGTTTGTAGTATCTTAAAACATTCAAGCTTCCTGAAAATAAACCATTAGGATTGCTTAATCGGTTATCTTGGAAATGTATGGCATTTTTAATCTCTTTGGGATCTTCATCTGCTAGATTGTCTTTTCGTTTTACTGATTTTTTTAAGGACACGTTTTTGACTTCACCTAAATAAAAACAATAGATAGTAGCTGTATCTACGCTTCGATTATCAATACTTCTTTTAATCTCTTTGATATTGAGTTTTATATCTTTCGAAGTCTGGTTAAATCCCGGGTCGTAGACTTCAATAGCAGCATCGACTAGCCACTTGTATTTCGTTTTTGTTTTCTCGGTATGTCGCAAAAAAGCTTTACCTATAAAAGGGCTAGTGGGGAAATTATCTAGGTAATGATCAAAAGCTTTTTGCACAATTTCATTGGCATTGGTTGCTTTTACCTTTATCATCACTTCGTTTAAGTTGACAATAGCGGTTTCAAGCTCGATTTCATAAATCTCTTGCTTCTCAAATGCTTTGATTAAGATTTCTTGTGTTTTGAAACCCATAGACGAAAACACTAAGGAAGCTTCTTTGTATTCATCAGGAATGTTGATGTTAAAGTCACCATTAAGATTGCTAATCGTACCAATTGTTGTGTTTTTTATCACAATATTGGCATAAGGTATCGGGTTTTTATGCGAGTCTATTAATCTTCCTGTCACGATTGTGTTCGCAAAGCAAGTGATACTTATTAAGAATAATAGAGCTGTACTGAGGATGGTTTTTTTCATATTGGGTTTGGGTTTTTAAAAAGGGTTTTTAGCTATTAACTTAAAGCTGTTCTCTATTTTGAAATTCGGAGTCTTTATTTATTCAATGCTTACATAAATGATTAGGGCTTATTCATAAAAAAATAATAGTAACGACATCAATGGGCTAAAGCCCTTTTCTTGTTTATTGCTAACTCCAGCATAAATGCTGGAGTTAATGGATTTCAGAAACAGAAATCCGTTGCGCCCTTTGCGAAAAGACTTAGCGAGCTTTGCGTTAAAATATTTTAAGACGTTTAAATACAAATACCAAACACCCCTCTGTTCTTCAGAATCTCCCCTGAAAAGGGAGAAACGACAATTGTATGTCGAATGGATATTCTACGATTATCTGATAAGCTTTCCCTTTTAAGGTACCGTAGATTGTGAAAACCTTTAAAATAATCTAGAAGTGAACAAAGTGTCGACAGTCGAAAGGGTGTATTTAAATAGCTTCAAAAAGAAACGTTCATTTTTATTACATGCAGAAATCAATGAACAAGCCCTGCGAAAATGATTAATTGTTTACTTGATTAATTCTAATGCTGTCTGCCGATTTGCTGAACTGTTGTTTCATGTCGATTTCACTCTCCAAATCTTCACGTAGTTTGGCTTCATTTTTAGTCTCCAGCAGTATGCTGTAGTTTTCCCAAAACTCAGGGTGGTATTCCGAAGGGATATACAATTTGTCATTCCATTTATTGGGAAGCATCTCAGTAATCTGATTAGGCTCTTCGATGATTTCGGTGAATAAGAACTCCTTGATTAGATTAGGGGTTTTTGCTAATTCATTATCTCTATGGTGCATCAGTGAAGTATAGCCAGCAAAATCTCGCCCGAACGATCTGTAATAATAGGGGTAAAGTTTGCCCTTGTGTTTTTTGTATTTTAACGTGTGATTGTAAGAATGATAATATCTTGATTTCATCTTTGGATTTTCCACATCCCCAATTTTGAGTTCATGCAAAGCAAAATCCTTTGCTGAAATCAGTAGATACCCAAGTCTTATAGAATATGAGCTCTTTAGTTGTTTAGCAGTGGGTAGTATCTTTATTTTGTAGATGGCTTCTCCATCTCTGTCTAGAATTGTATCCAGTTTGATTTGATGCATACTACTTTTGTATATTTTGTTCAGATCGTGCCACATATCGTCTATTTTTGGCTGATAAGCGGTTTTTAGTCGTCTAAGTTTACTGATTGAATTTCTTTCTTCATCCGTATCCCGAATCAATTTTTGTAATTCTTCATTACTGGGTTTATAGGTCTTCGATTGTTTTAGTGCCTTTTTATAACGAACATCATTCCACTGTTTAAAAAAGTAAAGTTCTTTGGCATCAATTTCTCTGTTGTCGTAAGTGTTTCTTTTTTCAAGAATATGCACCTTGAGTTTCGGTTCCTCTGGTGTTGCATAGGTGAATAGGGCTGCCTCTATAAGTTTCACATATTTTTTGTTTAGCAGGTGACTTTGTCGCAAAAAGCCCTTGTTTATATAGGGTTTATCGGGACGAAACCTGGGTGCAGCTTTCATGCAGGCTTTCAGTATCTTTTTAGGATCGCTCATCAACCTGCTGGCATTTACGTTTACCTCCGATAAATCGTAAGCAATGGCTTTTAGTTCGATGGTTTTTGCTTTGGTTATTTCGTCGATATTGAGCGATAGCGATTGGTAACCCAAACTGCTGATGAGTATTCTAGTGTCGGTTTGCGGATTTTCAATAGACAATTGGAACTGCCCATCTTTGTTGCTTATGGTGCCCTTGGTGGTTTTTGCTATGGATATATTGGCATAGGGTATAGCCGCTTTACTTTTTTTATCTATAATACTCGAACTGATTTGCACCTGAGCCTGTGTGCTTGTCAGTAAAATCAATAAAAAGAGGGCTGTACTAAGGATGGTTTTAGTCATATTGATTAGTGAATTAAGGGACTGTATGCTTGTGATTTGTTTTTTGTCTGACTAAATGTACTTAATTAATGTTTAGTAGACCGTTAAGTGATGTTAAATAAAACTTTACGTAATAAATTTTTATATGTTAGATGGATGGCAAGGGATATAGTTATAAATCGATTCTGATTTAGCTTCTGTTTTTGGCCTTCTGCGCAAGAAAATTGAAGATAGATGAGTTTGTTTTTAAATTGATATTATCACCACGGAATAAGGTGTTTAAATTTAGGTGAAACATCTATCCTTATTGGGATGTTTGATTTTTTATTTAACCTAATTCGTCCGGGCTCCGAAGTGGTATAAACCACTTACTAGCTGGGTAAATTGGCTTTGAGCTAAAATAACCATCTTCTATGTTCTGATATGGAAATTGTATTTAACTTTATTTCTTTAGGCTTTGGGGTAAAACTCTTAGGATAGCTCGAGGTTTGATGTACGATTGGGGCTAATGTTTTTAAGCTAAACAGTGGTTTGATACTCGATTTTCGTGTCTCGAAGCACGGTGGATGGTAATTTTTTTAACAAGAAGTGTGTCTGCATACTCGATAGTTGAATGTCGATACTCGAATAAGCCTAAAAGAGGCGGCCTATGAACCTTTAGTTTAAAGAAAAAGCGAAACCCTATATAAAGGGTTCCGCTAGTTTACTTTAGATTTCTTCTTTGCTTGCATTTTTGTGGTTTGGAAAGAATTGTTTCAATTCGTTATACAGAGGCATAGCCTCTTGGTCGTGTTCGTTGGCAAAATAACGAACCGAGCGGTAGTAGGCCATTGAATCTTGATAGTTATCATTATCTAATAAGATTTTGGTGTCGCTCAGTTTTTGTCGAAGCTGCTCTATCTTACGAAGCATATTCTCAATCTGTTCTCTTGCAATAAAATCCCGTTCAAACTCTTCCATATTCACAAAGTTTGGAACGTATTTGGGATTCTCACGCATAATCAGCTTGGTTTTGTTCACCAACAATTTATTGGTCTCGTTTATAGAGCCAAATGTGGAACGTTGCTCTGGAGTTAAGCCGGGTGCGTTTGTATTTGCCGAGGCCAACAAAGCATCTAAATGGCTGTTGTTTTCAGCTAACTCTTCTGGGGTAAACACCACCTGTATTAAATCATTATTCTTCATAACTTTGATTTGAAATGTTAATTAATAATTCTTTTTATCAAGAATGAATTTAACGAAAATTTCAATTCACTGTTCAGTATAGAATGTGTTCTTTAGCTATTCGAAAATGAAGGGGATATCTAGTTAGTCTGAACCTTCACACGATCTCCCAAGCTTAAACCTTCGGTTATCTCTATTCTTAGGCCATCGGAAAGGCCTGTTTTTACCAGGCGTTTGCTTTTTTTGTTGTTCTCGTTCAGCAGTTCAACAAACAGGCTGTCTTTTTTAAAAATCAGATTGCGTTCTTTTATCGTTAATACACTATCTCTTTTGTCCAGTACAATTTCGGCAACAGCAGAAAAACCTGGGTAGAGTTGTATGTCGGGATGATTCTCAACTTTGGCTTCAATTTCGAATTTCATCATGCCATTTTCTTCAACTGCCTTGGGTGTGATATGACTGAGCGTGGCTTTCAGTTTTTTATTTTTAAGTGCGCTGATTCCAATTTCAAAAGCCATGCCTTTTTTCAAATAGGCAACATCCGATTCACTAACCTTAGCTTTGAATATCAAATTTTGTAGATCAGCAATGTTAGCAATTGTCGAACCTTCGTTGTAGTTGTTTCTTTCAGTCACGCTGGCGCCTTCTTTAAGAGGAATGTCCAAGACAGTTCCTGATACGGTTGAGCGAATGAAATTAGGAATGTTCTGTTGAGATTGAGAGTAACCTTTCTGAATAATTTGGAGTTGTTTTTTTGCTGAAGACATCTCTTCCTGACTAATTAGATAAGATTCCCTATACTTATCAAATTCCTGTTCGGCAATGACTTCTTTTGCATAAAGTTCTTTGTATCTCTTGAATTCCTTTTCACATTTTTCATGATTTATTTGACAGGTTTTAAGTGTCTTTTCTGCTATTTCAATATTCTGAGGATTGGGAAGAATGCTAATCTCTGCGATCAAGTCACCTGTATGAATCGTATCACCTGCTTTGTGGTATAATTTATTGAGAATGCCTGAAATTTGTGATTTAATTTTTACTTCTCTTTCGGGAATCAATACGCCTGAAACGTACTGTCTTAATTTCAGATTCACAATTTTTGGTTTCTCACTAGCTGTGTATTTGTGATCTGATTTTGTTTGTTGCAGTAAGACGAAAGCTACAACAATAATTAGGATGAAAAGACTAACATAAAGGTTGGTTTTATTTTTCATGTTGTATAATTTGTTTAGTTTTCTGTAGAGTTGAGTGCTTTTATAGGCAATACCGAAGCTGCTTTTTTTGCAGGATATAGCCCGGCCAATGCTCCCGATAAGATTAATAAAATAAGAGCACTTAATGCAATGGGCAGGTTCACTTCCAATCCTTTAAAAATGGAACTTTTGTCAGCGATCATACCGCCGATGGCTGCATTGATTAATAAAACGATACCACTTGCACTTATAAGTCCTACGATACCCGCTACAAAAGTAATAACAATGGATTCGTTCAAGATCATGTAGAGAATACTTCGGGGAGGCGCGCCAATGGCTTTTCGTATACCTATTTCCTGGGTTCGCTCTTTAACAACGACGAGCATAATATTACTCACGCCTACAATACCGCTAAGAATCATGCAAACACCAACTAGCCAAAGAAAACCATTTATTATTTTAAAAAGGGAATTAAATGCTTTGGCATCTGCTTGTAAATTCTCAATGTAGATGGCATTCTGATCTTCTGAATGGAATTCGTATTTTGAAGCTAGATAATCTTTGAATTCTTTTTCAAATTTTGTGGGTGAGGTATCTGATTTAAGGGCTAATGCAAAATTATCCAATTCCTTACCATAGTTATATTGTGCAATCATGGTTGGGTAAGGGATATAAATATGATGACCATTATCAGAGAAGAGTGATTTCTCGGCTAATATGCCGACGACTCTTAGCCAAGTACCATCAAGATAGAAGTAATTCCCCAGAGCGTCATCTTTGGCAAATAAAACTTTTGCAATTTCCTTGCCGATTACTGCCACCCTACTTTTGGAGATTTCATCATTAGGATTTAAAATTCTTCCTAGCTCCGTTTTGTAGGTTTTAATTTTAAAATACGAACTGTTAACCCCATAACAAGAAAAACGACGGTAGTTTTTTTTTGCAGAATAGAGTTGTTTTCCAGAGTATTTTACTTCTGGAGAAATGACTTCTATTTCAGAAAAGCGTTCAGCAAAGTGATTTAATTCCGAATTTTGAAAAAGTACAGCACGACCAGCTCTTTGTCCGGGTTTTGACATAGATGTTTGCCCTCCGTATACCCACATGCTGTTTTGAGTATAATCCTGAAATAGTACCATTATGCCTTTTTGAAGACCACTACCAGCTCCCACAAGCAATACCAAAATAAATATTCCCCAAGCTACACCAAAACCAGTAAGTATATTTCGGTTTTTGTGCTGTTTTAGTGAATCCCAGGTTTCTTCGAATTGATATAAATTAAGCATAGTCTAAATCTTTCCAATAATCACTGTATAGATTTTCATTCAGCATAAGCTCATCATGTGATCCCCATGTTTCTATCCTTCCCGACTCCATAATATAGATTGTACTGTTTAAAGATTTTATAATATGCAGACGATGCGTAATAAAAAGAATTGCCATTTCACTTTTCAGTTTGTTAAGCATCTTGAGTACAAATTGCTCTGTATTTCTATCCATGGCAGATGTTGCTTCGTCGAGTATAAGAAATTGAGGTTCGTTATATAATGCACGGGCTAATGCAAGTAGTTGTGTTTCACCTCCTGATATGTTTTGTCCTTCCTCTCCTATAAGGGTGTAATAAGAATCAGATAGTTTTGAGAAGTAATCATCGAATCCCCATTCTTTACAGAATTCAATAATTCTTTCTTCGTGTTCGCATGCTTCATCTAAGCAAATATTATCTAAGATAGATCCATTGAAAATCTGAATCTGTTGTGGGACAACACCTATCGTTTTTCGCCAAACTTGATGATCTAGATTTTTAAGAGAATGATCATTATTAAGAATAATATCACCTTTTATAGGTTCGTAAAATCTCTGAATAATTTGAATTAGGGTACTTTTCCCACAACCATTTTCACCCAATATGGAAATCAACTCTCCTTTTTTAACTTGAAGGCTTATATTATTTAGAAGTTCTATTTGTCCGGGAAAATTGAAATGTAAATTCTCTATTTTTAGTTGACTAAAATTAAAAGCTGATTCATCTGTTGAAGTAGTTTGGTATTCTAACTTTTCTTCAGTAAAATCGAACATGCGTTCCAAAGCAACTTTAGCACCTTGAATCGATATATTAGCCAAGATTAAATTTTCGGTTGAATCGATTAAAATACTTATAATACCTAGAATAGCCAGTAGTTCTCCAATTTCAATCTTCCCTTGAAGGTACAGGAAGGCACCAAAAGAGATACTAAGAATAAGAACCAAGGAATTGATAATGTCGTTGGATAAATTAAACTTTAAGGCAATTTTATTGAATGAAAATATTCTTTCTTGAAAATTGGAGTAAATAGTTTTGGCTTGTGCTTGAAAGTAGTTTTCTTTTTGATGCGTTTTTATGGTATTTATACCATTGATTATCTCGATATAATAGGATTCATTTATAGCATGATTTTGCATGACTTCCTGCTGTATCTTCTTTACAGGAGCTAAAAAAACGTTGAGTAAAATTAGTAGTAAAGGAATTATTGTTGCTGCAAACAAGGCTGTTTCTACATTATAGTAGAATAGGAAAGATAAAGAGATGATGACAAGTAGCGCATCGATAGCTGCTTGTCCCATAACGTATTGTACAGCCGATTGTATTTTTTGGCTGTCGTTGAGCCTAGCAATCATATCGCCCTGCTTCTTACTGTCGAAAAATGCTTTGGGCAAATAGATGAGTTTCGATAAAAAATAATTGACAACTCTACTATTGAAACGAAAGGTTTGTTGTGCTAGGAGTAAACTTCTCAGGTAATTGAAAACAGATAATAATAAAATGAGAATACCCCAACTGAATAAACCTTTGAGTAATAAATAAAAATCTTTTTTAGGAAGAATATCATCGACCATTTGTTGTGTGAATACCGCTGTTGACAAACTGAGTATTGAAATGATAACTCCCAGAAAAAGTGCCGCAATAAAAAGAGGTTTGTCTTCGCTTATTTGTTCTTTTAGCCACGAAAAGCTTTTATTTGATTTGAATCCTTTGGCTTCGAAACTTTCATTGGGTGTTAAATCTAAGAGGTAACCTGAAAGCCAGACTTCTTCTAATTCCTGTGGCTTTTTTTTGCAAAAACCTTTTGCAGGATCGCCTATATAAAATTTGCCTCTTTCATATTTATAACAAACCACATAATGCTGAAAGTGATCTTCTATATTTAGATGTAAAATAACGGGGTGATTTAGCTTTTTGAGTTCATCAATATCCCCCTGTAAGCCATCTGCTGTAAAACCAAGTTTATTTACTGCCTGGTATAAACCAAGGAGACTTGTTCCTTTAGGATTTGTACCAGACTCTCGTCTTAGTTTCTCAAGGGAGATGTCTCCATTGTAATAGCGAAAAATACTTTTTAAACAGGCTACCCCACAGTCTTTCTCGTCGTGTTGGAAAACGATCGATCGTTTTATTTGTTTATCGGTCATTTGCAGCTCTTGTGTATTTAACGAGTGTTTTTACTGTAACAGCTTCTTCAATCTTTTTTAATAGTTTTAGTTGCGTATCAAAAATTAGAATAGCTGGAAGTTTTTGTGTGCCAAAAATCTCTTCGAATTGATCTTCCTGATACTTTAAAAATTGAATATTTGGGAAGGATTCCAGCTGATGTTTTTTTGCGAATTTTTTGATGTCAAATTTTTTGCTTTTAGAAACCATTAAGATTTCTGAATTTTGAAACTCGCTGTAATAATTGAATAATATTTTGGCTTCCATATCACACATGTCACATTTAGGACTAAAGTGAATAATAAGAACTGATTTATCTGTTTCAATATCCCAATAGGAGTAATTTCCGCCTTTAGTGTTCTCGAATTCAAATTCCGGAAGCTCTGATAATTCAATTTTTTTAGGAATCTTCTTAACTCTTGCTTTTACCTGTATAGCCTTGTATGTTGTGAGTATAAGCATTCCACAAATAATGCTTGCAATACCTATGAGTGCTAATATCTTCTTCATTTGTTTTTTTTAATTCACTTGTGACAGTAATGGTTCATTTGAATAAATTAAATCGTTAAATAAATCATTAAACTCTCATACAATACGAACCCACATAGTATCGGGATAAACATACTAAGCATCAGTTTTCTATAAGGAATTGTGCTTGCTATTTTTAGGAAAAAAGGGATAAGTAGAAGATATAATAGCAGATAAAGATTTAAATCTTTAAGTAGGTCGAAATACCAAGAGCTTTTGTCCACATTCCCAATCCAATCTCTTACCGAAAAGGATAGTTCCTTATTAAAACTCTTAATATCTTCAAATTTGTAATTTGATTTAATAGCTAAGAACCAGATAGCATTAATGATATCTTTTATAAAGAAAACCAGGTAAGCTAAGAGACTTGATTTGAATATAGTTGAAAAACGAATGCTTTTAAAATCTTCGACAAATTGAAAGCCAATAAAGATAAATGTAGCCAACCCTAAACAAACAATCATGAATGGAGCAAGAACCATAGTGGAGTCCATTAAGAAATAATCCCAACCATACGCATTATCTTCTTCAGGTAAATCTATGCCTTTTAGATCTTCTTCAAAATCAGCTATGTATTGATCATATTCATCATTGTGTTTTTGATCTTCTTTTTGTGCAAGATGCTCATACCATACCTTATCATTGTTGACAAAATCAGTGTTTACTATTTGCAAGCAAAACGCAAAAGTGTAGAAAAGGATTATTAATAAAAATCCTTTTACATTTAGGATATCATAGATGAATTTTTTCATTTTTTAGTTTTGTTTTTAATCTCCTTGATCAAATTGTTTTTTAACAATTGCTCTTCATTTGTAGGAAGCATAGTAGTGTGATTTTTCCAGAATTCCTTATTATATGGAATTTTTCCGTAATGATCTCCTTCCCAGTTAAGCGTGTTTAGTTGTTTGTTAACCAAACCCTGGTCGTTGATGATTTCTGAATAAGAAAGTTCTTGAATCAAACGCCTTTTGCGTGATAGATCACTGTTGTAATCGAACCTGTTTGAATATAAATAGCTTAAATATAGCTTTTTGTTGAATTCTTCAAATTTAATTTTGAAATGGAAATAATATCGTGATTTTCCTTTAAAGTGTTTGTAGTTTGGATTCTTAATATATCCGTAATCTAAATTCAAAAATGCATAATCTTTAATACGTATATAGGCAATACCAATAGGTATGAGACTATACTTTTGGTATTTGATTTGGGGATAATTTTTGCTTGGTAGGATTTTTATTTTATAGATTGGATCATTTTTATACATCAAAATGGTATCTAATTTAAATTGATGTTCCTTAATGAAAGATTTGGTAATAATGGGGCGTCCATTTTTAAAGTGAGGATTGATTCTAAGTGATTTTTTTCGTCTCCCATTTTGTATGCTACGAATCATATTCGTAGAAGTAAAAAACTTTGAAAAAGAAGCTTTACTGTGATCCAGATCTTCCAGTAAATATTTCTGAATTAAAGGATCTTTGTAAGAAGAGTTTGATTTTATTCTTGGATCACCAAAATAATCCGTTTTTTTTCTTGAATATAGATAAGCTCTCAAAAGTAATTTGTAATCTGTATCTCTATTGTCAAGACTTGATTGTAGCTTATCAATATTAAATTTACATTCTGTAATATCGTGCTTCATTCCTGGATCGTAAATACTGATTGTTGCTTCAATTAGGCGATTAATTGAAGTGTCTAGTCGGTGACTTTGGCGATAATAGTATTTACCAATGTGAGGTTTATCATCTAATAAATTAGGCAGTTCGTTAATAGCATTCGCAAAAATTTGTTTGGCATTTTTCAAAATTTCTTGCTTGCCAACAATTACCTCTTGTAAGTTATAAGCTTGCTTTTTTAATATAAGATTGATTGTTTGTTTTCCCTTTTTTATTTCAAGCAAGGAGTCGATCGGGAAAAATTTGGTTTGATATCCAATACAGGACACCTGAATATTATCAAATTTCCCTACATAAGGGTGTTTGATTTCAAAATATCCTTCAGGGTTTGTTATTGTTCCTAGAGGGCTGTTTTCCAATACAATTGATGCGTATGGAATAGGAGTTCTGTTATCATCGACAACTCTAGCTTTAATTTTTTGTTGAGAAAAAAGTAGAGATGAGTAAAAAATAAATAGTATTGGTAAAATTAGCTTTGGTACGTTCTGCATAATGATAATTTGAAAACCAAGTTATTGATACTCCCTGCGAAAATAGCAGGGAGTATTTATTTGCGTCAAAAGTTTTAGTTTTAATATTGACAATTATTCATATAAGCTTTTTCATACATTCTATGAGCACCAGCTTCGTTGCCATTACTTTTATATCGCTCATACCTTCTCTTATACCTTGCACATGAGCCACCACTCACTTTTTCCATTTGTTTTGAATTTAACTTTTTCATCTTGTCAAAATTTAAGTGTTAATAATAAAATTTACTTTAATTTTGCCCTAATCTCCTCGAACGAGATTTTAGGCGTTGAGTTTAAATGCGCAGTTGTTTAACTCTGGCGCTAAGTTATGTAAACTCACTGATAGATATTGTCAGTGAGTTTATTTTTATTAAGTCTAATAGTTTTTTTAAAATTAGATCATGATACGCTGGAATGGGACATGTTTTTTTTGTATTGGGTTTTGTTTTATGTTGATCTAAATAAGAAATGGGCCTTTGTTATGTGAGTGATATGATTTTATCATTCGTCGATATAGTATGATCGGATTGTTCTACAATATTTGAATTTTAAACCATCTGTTTTCAAGCTTTCTAAGAGTCTGTATAGGACTCTTTCTTGAATATTGAATTTAGTTGCTAGTTCTTTAGGTGTTCCAGTTGCTCTTTTTTTTGCAAGCTCTATGAACAGCCTGCGTTTTTCCAGAAAATCAATTTGTTTCATCTTGTATTAATTTGGGGTGTTGAAAATACTTTTTTGAATCACTTTTAAATGCTATGTGTCTTATGTGACTCGTTCAACTATTTAGTTAATTAAGTGGTTTGTCTTTTTGTTTTGTTTTTTTTTACTTAAAAGTAACCTATTGTTTTTAACTTTTTCATTAAATAATGTTAACTAGCCAAATAATGTATTACAATCAGTTGTTTATGATGTTATTTTGAACGTAAATGAAATTTATTGGGACTGTATTGAAATTTTATGTTTGTTAAAATGGATTTTCTAATCCAATTAACTTGATGGTGAGATAGTCGTTCATACTAATTTGAAGGGTGTATTTTTCAACTATTACTCTACTATTTTCAATATTAGATCAAGAAAAAGACTTTTTGGTGTTTTATTGAGTATCTTACATACAGATATCTAAATACTTTCTTTATATTTGCAGCAAATTTCAAACGGTTTCAGTCGGGCTAAATGGTTCGGGGAAACTGATTTTCGAAAGCAAGCCTTTAAGCTTCGACAATATAGAGGCAGGTGTTTCATGAAAAGTGGTGATCGCGTTTTCGAATATGGATACTTACAACTTGATACTTTTTTTAAGATATGGCTAAAGAAGAACAAGATAAAATATTGAATGAAGTCACGCAAAGTGATTATAAATATGGCTTTTCGAGTAACATCGATACAGACTCTATTGCAAAAGGTCTGAGTGAAGATGTAATTCGCTTGATTTCGTCTAAGAAAAACGAGCCGGAGTTCATGTTAGAATTTCGACTGAAAGCATATCGTCATTGGTTGACCATGAAGATGCCTGAATGGGCACATTTGGAAATACCGCCAATCGACTACCAAGACATTATTTTTTACGCTGCTCCTACTCAAAAAGCAAAGTTGGAGAGTATGGATGATGTGGATCCTGAAATTCGAGCAACTTTTGACAAGTTGGGTATTCCTTTGGATGAGCAGAAAATTTTATCGAATGTAGCTGTTGACGTCGTGATGGATTCTTCATCGGTGAAAACAACATTTAAAGAGGCTTTAGCGGAGAAGGGGATTATCTTTTGTTCGTTTAGTGAGGCTGTTCAGGATCATCCTGATTTAATTCAGGAATATATGGGTTCAGTTGTTTCTTATCGAGATAACTTTTTTGCGGCTCTGAATTCGGCCGTTTTCTCTGATGGATCTTTCGTTTATATTCCAAAGGGTGTTCGTTGTCCAATGGAACTATCAACTTACTTCCGCATTAATGCTGAAAATACAGGTCAGTTTGAGCGTACCTTAATCGTTTGTGAAGATGATTCGTTCGTGAGTTATCTTGAAGGTTGTACAGCACCAATGCGTGATGAAAACCAATTACATGCTGCAATTGTTGAGATCATCGTTAAGGAGAATGCCGAGGTGAAATATTCAACCGTTCAAAACTGGTATCCTGGTAATAAGGAAGGTCTTGGAGGAATTTACAATTTTGTAACCAAGCGTGGTATTTGCGAAGGTGCTAATTCAAAATTGATGTGGGCTCAGGTTGAGACTGGATCTGCAGTAACCTGGAAATATCCTTCTACCATATTGAAAGGTGATGGTTCTTCCAGTGAGTTCTATTCAGTGGCAGTAACCAATAATCATCAGCAAGCCGATACCGGAACAAAGATGATCCACATCGGTAATAACACAAAATCGACAATTATTTCGAAGGGTATTTCGGCAGGAAAATCGAACAACTCTTACCGAGGTTTGGTAAAAGTTGTGAAGAACTGCGAAGGCGCTCGAAATTTTTCACAATGTGATTCGCTTCTTTTGGGTGATAAATGTGGCGCACACACTTATCCATATTTGGAAGTTCATAATAAATCGGCTAAGGTCGAACACGAGGCAACCACCTCGAAAATTGGTGAAGATCAGATCTTTTACTGTAACCAGCGAGGTATCTCAACTGAAGATGCTATTGGCTTAATTGTGAATGGTTACGCTAAAGAGGTGATTAATAAAATGCCTATGGAGTTTGCTGTTGAAGCACAAAAACTATTGGCAATTAGCCTCGAAGGCTCTGTCGGATAATCGACAACAGATAATTGAAACTGATAATCGGAAAAAAGACAACAATGTTAAGTATAAAGAATCTACACGCATCAATCAATGGGAAAGAAATCCTAAAAGGGATTAATCTTGAAATAAAGCCAGGAGAAGTTCATGCTATCATGGGCCCTAATGGCGCAGGTAAAAGTACATTAGCTTCGGTATTGGCAGGACGCGAATTATTCGACGTTACTGAAGGTGAAGTTGTTTTTGGAGGGAAAGATCTTTTGGATCTGTCTCCGGAAGATCGTGCTAAAGAAGGAATCTTCTTAGGCTTTCAGTATCCAATTGAAATTCCTGGTGTATCTACCGTTAATTTCATGAAGACTGCTGTAAACGAACATCGTAAATATAAAGGTTTGGAGCCTTTGAAAGCAGCTGACTTTTTAAAGTTGATGCGCGATAAAAAAGCTTTGGTTGAGATTGACTCAAAGTTAACCAATCGTTCAGTGAATGAGGGTTTCTCTGGTGGAGAGAAAAAGAAGAATGAGATTTTCCAAATGGCGATGCTTGAGCCTAAGTTAGCCGTATTGGATGAGACGGATTCAGGTTTGGATATTGATGCACTTCGTATTGTTGCCAATGGTGTAAACAAATTGAAGACTGCTGAGAATTCAACAATTGTGATTACTCACTATCAGCGTTTGCTTGATTATATTGTACCAGACGTGGTTCACGTATTATTCGATGGGCGTATCGTAAAAACTGCCGGCAAAGAGTTAGCGCTTGAGTTGGAAGAAAAAGGGTACGACTGGATTAAGGAAGAACTGGTAAAGTAATTAACCGTTAGTAATTATCAATTAATAATTACCAATCGATAATTGTACATTATGTCTATTGATACTATAAATAATGATTTTGCAGATTTGTTTGAGCAGGGGAAATCTTTACTCGATGAAAATTCTTCGAAATTCATGAATACAAAAAGAGAGGAAGCTTTTGAGCAATTCAAAAAGCTTGGGGTTCCAACTCTTTCCAACGAAAATTACAAGTACACGAATCTGGTTCCTGCATTCGATCATCCCTACACGGTTGATTTGCAATACAGAACCGTGATAGGTGACTTGAATGAATTGTTCTATTGTGATGTTCCTGAGCTGGATACCAATTTGGTCTTGCTTTCGAATGGCTGGTATTACAATCAGAATAGAGAACTTGAAATTCCTAAAGGTGTTATTGTTTGTAGTTTGCAGGAAGCAGCCGAGAAGCATAGCGAAATCTTTGAGAAGCATTATGGGAAATATGCTAAGCCAAACGAAGAAGGTTTGGTTGCACTAAATACGGCTTTGGCTAAGGATGGTGTTTTTATTTATGTTCCTAAAAATGTTGTGGTTGAAAAACCCATTCAGGTGATCAATCTTTTGCGTTCCGATCGTGATTTAATGGCGACTCAGCGTAATTTGGTTGTGATAGAAGAAAATGCTCAGGCAAAATTAATTTTCTGCGATCATACCTTAACGCATAACAAATACCTATCGAATACAGTAAGCGAAATTAATGTCGCTAAAAATGCCGTTTTCGATTTATATACTTTGCAAAATCAGCATTTGAATGCAACTATTCTTAATTCGGTATTTATCCGTCAGGAAGCGAATTCAAATGTATTGAGCAATACGCTTTCTCTTTATGGAGGAATGATTCGCAACAATCACTACACTTTATTCGATGGTGAGTATTGCGAGAATCATACTTATGGTATGTATTTGATGGATCGTAATCAGCATGTTGATAACTTCACTTTTGCAGACCATGCTAAGCCAAATTGTGTGAGCAATGAGCACTTTAAAGGTGTGATGGATGACGAAGCTACAGCTGCTTTCACTGGAAAGATTCATGTTCGTCGTGATGCGCAAAAAACAGAAGCTTATCAGAGTAACAACAACCTGTTATTGTCTGATTCAGCAGTTATCAATACCAAACCTCAGTTAATTATTGATGCTGATGATGTAAAGTGTAGTCATGGTGCTACCGTTGGTCAGATGGATGATGATGCTATGTTTTATCTTCGCGCTCGTGGGATTCACGAGGAAGAAGCTCGTATGATGCTGATGTTTGCTTTTGCTCACGAGATTATTGAAAAAATTAGAGTTGACGCTCTTAAAGATCGTATCGACGAATTGGTTGAAAAACGATTGAGAGGCGAAATTTCTAAATGTAATACTTGCGCCATAGCTTGTAACCGATAAATTTATAGATGGCTGAATGGCTGGATTGTTCTCAATTGAACAATTTAGCAATGAAACAATCTTAGCAATCTAATAATTATAATTCATGTCATTAGATCCACATAAATACCGTCAGGATTTCCCAATTTTATCAGAGAAGATATACGGGAAATCATTGGTGTATTTCGATAATGCAGCAACAACACAAACCCCAACTCAGGTAACTGATGTTTTGGTAGAATATTACAACAAATACAATTCTAATATTCACCGAGGGGTTCATTATTTGAGTAATAAATCGACTGAAGGAGCTGAAAATGCTCGACTTAAGGTTCAGAAGTTTATTAACGCCGCGCATTCGCACGAAGTGATTTTTACTGCAGGGACGACTGAAAGTGTAAACCTGGTTGCAAACTCATTTGGGGAATGTTATATCTCCGAAGGGGACGAGGTGATTGTTTCCGAAATGGAGCATCATTCGAATATTGTACCCTGGCAAATGCTTTGTCAGCGAAAAAAAGCGACTTTAAAGGTTTTGCCCTTTAATGATGAGGGTGAGTTAATGACTGAGAAGTTGGGCGATCTGATTACAGATCGAACAAGAATCTTGGCTGTTAATCACATCTCAAACTCCTTAGGAACAATAAATCCTATTAAGGAAATTATCGATTTTGCACACTCGAAAAATGTACCTGTATTGATCGATGCGGCTCAATCGGTTCAGCATAAAAAAATCGATGTTCAGGCTTTAGATGCCGATTTTTTGGTTTTTTCCGGACATAAACTTTATGGTCCTACAGGGATTGGCGTTTTGTATGGTAAAGAGAAATACCTGAATGAGATGCCGCCTTGGCAGGGTGGAGGTGAGATGATTAAAGAGGTGACCTTTGAAAAGACTAGCTATAATGAATTACCTTTTAAATTCGAAGCGGGAACACCAAACTATATCGATGCGATTGGATTGGGTGCTGCCATTGATTATGTAGAGGCTATTGGTCTTGACGAAATTGATGCCTACGAACAAGAGTTGTTAGCCTACGCTACGGCAAAATTCGAAGCGATTCCAAGTTTGAGAATTTACGGAACTGCGAAGAATAAGACTTCTGTGATTTCTTTCCTGGTTGAAGGGATTCACTTTTACGATATGGGCATGTTACTCGATCAGATGGGAATTGCTGTGAGAACCGGAACACATTGTACCGAACCAGTTATGCAGCATTTTGGAATTGATGGAACTGTGCGAGCATCTTTTGCTTTTTATAATACGAAAGAGGAAATCGATGCACTTTTTGTAGGAATAGAAAAAGTTTGTAAAATGTTTGGAGTCAAGACGGCTTAAAATGTTTCTTAAATAATTATAACTTTGTAGCCGAATAAGTAAGTTCTATCAATGAACTGCTGTTGAAATTTACAAATGATTGGAGAAATGACCATAAACGAAATACAAGAAGGAATTATTGAGGAATTCGCTGGGTTTGAAGACTGGATGGATAAATATGCTTATTTAATTGAGTTGGGAAACGATCTTGAAGGGATGGATGAACAATACCAAACCGATCAGAATCTGATTAAAGGCTGTCAGTCAAAGGTATGGTTCAATGCCAAGCTTGAGGATGGTGTTGTGAAACTTGAGGCGAATAGCGATGCAATTATCGTAAAAGGAATTGCTGCTCTTTTGATTCGTGTTTTCAATAATCAAACGCCTGAAGCCATTATGAATGCTGACCTTAAATTTATCGATGAGATTGGTTTGAAACAGCATTTGTCACCCACACGATCAAACGGATTGGTTTCAATGGTAAAGCAAATCAAAATGTACGGTTTGGCCTTTAATCACAAGGTGAACAATTAATAATTTAGATAGAAAGTTTCGATTTTCAATTCTTAAATCTCAATACAATGAGTAAAAAACAAACA
Source organism: Ancylomarina subtilis (assembly GCF_004217115.1). Lineage (NCBI taxonomy): Bacteria > Pseudomonadati > Bacteroidota > Bacteroidia > Marinilabiliales > Marinifilaceae > Ancylomarina > Ancylomarina subtilis. The sequence goes on from NZ_SHKN01000003.1 coordinate 235,483, forward strand.
GAAGAAATTATCATCGAGATCTTAAAGACCATTTACGATCCTGAAATCCCTGTGAATATTTACGACTTGGGATTGATATACGAAATAGATCTTTACGAAGAGGATGAGGTAAAAGTTCTAATGACTTTAACCGCTCCCAATTGCCCAATGGCTGATCAGATTCTTGAGGAGGTGAACGATAAAGTTAAGGCTCTCCCTCAAATCAGCGATGTAACCGTTGTGTTAACATTCGATCCGCCTTGGGATAAAGATATGATGACTGAAGAAGCAAAACTCGAATTGGGTTTTCTATAAGATATAAAGGGCTGTTTTTCGGCCCTTTTTTTTATTTCTTTTTTTTAGATGGAGGATTCTTCTTTACCAGACTTTTTTACTTTTATATTATGAATCTAACTTTAGCAGCAAAATCTCAACTTATAAAAGATAAAGCCCACGAGCTTGGTTTTGATCTTTGCGGAATTGCTGAAGCAAATTTTTTATCAGAAGAAAAAGAGCACTTCACCGACTGGCTGTCTAAGGATTACCATGGTCAGATGGGGTATATGGCCAATAATGTTGAGAAGCGTCTCGATCCGAGACTTTTGGTAGAAAATACCAAATCGGTTGTCGTGGTGGCACTCAACTATTATCCTGAAAGCAAGCAGGAAGATGCTAAGGCGCCTGTTTTGGCAAAATATGCCTACGGAAAAGATTATCACTTTGTGTTGAAGGAGAAGCTAAATACTTTATTGGAATATATCAACGAAGAAATTGGTGAAACTCAGGGGCGAGCTTTTGTCGATTCGGCTCCTATTTTGGAACATGCCTGGGCGCGAAAAGCCGGATTGGGTTGGATTGGGAAAAATTCACTCCTTTTGAATCGCAAGCTGGGCTCCTTTATGTTTTTGGGCGAGCTGCTAATTGACTTGCCTTTGGTTTATGAAACTGAAACTTACCCTGATTTCTGTGGTGGTTGTAACCGATGTATTCGTTCTTGTCCAACTGATGCTATTGTTGCACCCCAAGTGGTTGATGGGAGTAAATGCATTTCCTATTTTACTATTGAACTAAAAGATGATATCCCAGAGGAGATGAAAGGTAAATTCCAAAACAGAGTTTTTGGTTGTGATATCTGTCAGGATGTGTGTCCCTGGAATAGAATGGTAAAGCCACATTCTGTTGAGGCATTTAAGCCTAATCCTAAAATTTTATCACTATCTAAAGATGAATGGTTTGCCATGGATGCTCATAAATTTGGAGACTTGTTTAAGAATTCAGCAGTTAAAAGAACGAAATTTAAGGGATTGAAACGTAATTTAGATTTTCTGATTGAATAATATTTCTCGCATATGACTCATCAAACATCAGTTATTAAGACACCCGATGGAATTAATTTGTTTACACAAGTTTGGAAACCCTCTGGTCAACCCCATTGTGTGATTTGTTTGGTACATGGTATTGGGGAGCATAGTTCACGATATGAGGCGTGGGCAAAACGATTTGCAGAAAAAAACATTGCCGTTTTTGCCTTTGACCAACGCGGACACGGACAGTCTGAAGGTAAAAGGGGGGTGATTTCTTCATATCAATCTTTACTTGATGATATTGATTGGATTCTAAAAGAATGTGGAGAGCAATACCCCAATGTGCCGAGACTATTATATGGACACAGTATGGGAGGTGGTGAGGTTTTGACTCATCTTCTTGCCAGGGAAGGCGATTATGATGCTGTGATTGCGACTTCACCCTGGTTGATTGCAAAGCAATCTCCACCCAAATTGCTTATTCCTCTGATTGGTCTGCTCGAAAAATTAGTTCCCAACCTTTCTTTGAGGACGAAATTGAATGCTGAATTGTTATCACATGATAAAAACGTGGTTGAGGCATACGAAAATGATGCTTTGGTTCATCCATGGGTTTCCTTTCGTCTATTTTATCAGGCCTATATTGCAGGATATAAGCTATTGGATAGTACAATTGCGATGAAGAAACCACTTTTACTCCTTCATGGGTGTGGCGATGAAATTACATCTGCCAAAGCCAGTGAGAAATTTTCGTTGCATGCAGGTGATTTGTGTCAGTTTCATTTGTTTGAAAATGCATTTCATGAACTGCACAATGAATTTTGTAAAGACGAGGTCTTTGATTTAATTTTGAAATGGATTCGAACATATATAAAGAATACCTAGCTTCGTATTTGTAACTATTATACACTTTCTCGCTATGAATGATGATCTGTTTAGAACGAAAGTAGAAATTCCTAAATCCAAATTCGATTTTTCATATAAGCACAAAGCTCTTATGATGGGATCTTGTTTTGTTGAGAATATTGGAGCGAAACTCAAATCTGTTAAATATCAGATTGATGTTAATCCGTTTGGGGTGATTTATAATCCGGTTAGTGTTTGTAGCAGTTTAAAATTATTGATGCAAGAGCGCCAGTTTGTTGAAGATGATCTTAATTTTCACAACAATCTTTGGTTTAGTTTTTATCACCACAGTAAGTTTTCCAATACCAATTTAGATACTTGTCTTTTTAATATCAATGAAGGAATAAAGACGAGTTCACAGAATTTAAGGGAAGCGGATTACTTATTCATTACTTTTGGTACAGCTTGGGTGTATGAATTATTGAGTTCAGGTAAAATTGTGTCAAACTGCCACAAGCTTCCAGCCAAGGATTTTAATCGCTACCGATTAAATGTTGATGAAATTGTATCTATATATAAGGATCTGTTGGTTGAGCTATTAGTTTTTAATCCGAAGATCAAGATTGTATTTACAGTGAGTCCAATTCGACATTGGAAAGATGGGGCAAATGGAAATCAATTAAGCAAGGCAACACTGTTATTAGCTGTTGAGCAATTAACGGAACTGTTTGAGCAAGTTTCTTATTTTCCCTCTTATGAGATTGTGATGGATGAGCTGCGTGATTATCGGTTTTATTCTGAGGATATGCTTCATATCAGCGAGCCTGCAATTAAGTATATATGGCAACGGTTTTCTGATACATATTTTTCTGAGGCATCCAAACAAATTCAAAAGCAAGTGGAGAAATTTATCCTAGCTGCCAATCATCGCCCCTTTAATGTGGGATCTGACTCCCATCAAGCCTTTATTAAATCAAGCCTGGCAAAGATTCATGAATTTTTAAGAGTAAATCCATTTGTGGAGATGTCTGATGAAATTGATGATTTAGAAAAGAATCTACTCTAGAGGTGTGGATTTTCTCTGAATAATGTTGTAAATTGCTTGTCTGACTCTTTTTTTTAAAAATAATGGACACTGCCTCTCAGCGCTTTAGGCTTTAACTTGAAAAAAGTGGATCTTCGCATTAGGAAAGTTGGAATAAAAAGGTCTATATTTGCACTCGCTTTAAGAGAGAGGCGCTGATCTTTGAATCGTTTGTAATGCTTGTAAACACTGAGTAATCTCGGGAAAA